>JAZOOT010000065.1:0-38261 GCA_045655165.1 Acutalibacteraceae bacterium | reverse complement strand
GCAGAGTTTTTTGATGCTCTTGCGGCAATGGAAAGCGAAAAAGGTATTCCGCAAGAATTTATTGCGCAAAAAATAGCAGATGCAATTATTGTTGCTTCCCGCAAAGATTACGGCGGAAACGACGTTGTTGTTTGCAACATTGACCCTGTTAACAGAATTTTTAGTGTTGTTGCAAGAAAAGAAGTTGTTAAGGAAGTTGAAAATCCTTACACCCAAATGAGCGAAGAAGAAGCTTTAAAAATTGATGCAAATGCCGTTGAACAGGGCTTTGTTGACATTAAATTAGACCCACGTAAATTCGGCCGTGTTGTTGCACAAAATTCAAGAAACAACTTCCGCCAAGGTGTGCGCGATGCTGAACGCGGTCAAACACTTGCTGAATTCCAAAGCAAAACAAAAGAAATTGTTTCGGCTCTTGTTCAGCGTATTGACCCAAAAACCGGCAATGCAACACTTTTAATTGGCAGAGCCGAAGCAACTTTACCCAAACTTGAACAGGTTCCCGAAGAAGTTCTTCACGAAGGTGACCACGTTAAAGTTTACATTGTTGAAGTTAAGGAAACCGAACGCGGACCCAGAGTAATGCTTTCCCGCACACATTCGGGCCTTGTTAAGCGTTTATTTGAATCTGAAGTTCCCGAAATTTTCGACGGTACAGTTGAAATTAAGGCGGTTTCACGTCAGGCAGGCAGCAGAACAAAACTTGCAGTTTACAGCCAAAACAGTGAAATTGACCCAATTGGCGCTTGCATTGGCCCTCACGGTAGCCGTGTAAACAAAATTGTTGAAGAACTTGCAGGCGAAAAAATTGATATTGTTAAATACAGCACCGACCCTGTTGCATTTATTAGCGAAGCATTATCTCCCGCTAAGGTGCTTTCGGTTGAAATTACCGATGAAGAAGCAAAATCTTGCAAAGTTACCGTTCCCGATTCACAACTTTCGTTGGCAATTGGTAACAAAGGTCAAAACGTACGCCTTGCCGCAAGATTAACGGGCTGGAAAATTGATATTCACCCCGAAAGCGGCTTTTACGGAGAAACAGAGGAATAATTTATATGGCTAAAAAAATTCCAATAAGGCAATGCGCCGGTTGTGCAGAGCATAAGCCGAAAAATGAGCTTATACGAATTGTAAAAACCCCCGAAGACAAAATAGTTATTGATACTGTTGGCAAGGTTTCGGGCAGGGGCGCGTATATTTGCAAAAAGAGTGAATGTTTGGCACTGGCAATTAAAAAGAAGCGAATTGATGCCGCTTTTAAAATGACGGTTGACAGTAAAATTTACGATACTCTTTTAAAGGAGTTAAACAGTATTGAATGATAAAATACTAACTTTGCTTGGTTTTGCAAGTAAATCGGGAAACCTTTCCTTTGGGGCAGACGCCGTAAAGGAAAGTGTTAAAAAGGGCAAAGCAAAACGTGTTTTGGTTGCCTGTGATATTTCGCAAAAAAGTTTAAAGGAAATATCTTTTACTGCCGAAAAATTTGGCGTACAGGTTATTTCCGTGGTGTATACAATAGAAACCCTTTCTCATGCCACGGGGCATAAGGGCGGCATAATTTCGGTTAATGAAAACGGATTTGCCGAAGCTATAGAAGGAGGTATTGCTAATGGCTAAAATTAAAATAAGTGATTTGGCTAAAGATTTAGCGTGGTCTAATAAAGAATTAGTAACTTTCATTTTTGAAAAAATGGGGCTTGAAAAGAAAAGCGGTGCTTCGCTTGAGCAAAACGAGTTCGATGTCCTTTTTGAACTTATTACAAAAGCACATTCGGTTAAAAGTTTTGACAGTTATTTTGCTATGGGTGCTGACGCAAGGGAAAAACACGCGGCAGAACGCCAGGCGGAAAAGGATAAAAAACTTGCCGACCAAATGGCTATTTTTGCGCAACTAAAGGCGGCTCAAGAAGCGCAGCAAAAAGAAACCGAGGCAAAAAAGGTTGCCGAACAACCTAAAAAAGCAGAGCCCAAAAAGGCCGAGGTTAAAAAAGAAGAACCTAAGAAGGCAGAGCCAAAAAAGGAAGAACCTAAAAAGGCAGAGGTTAAAAAGGATGAACCCAAAAAAGAGTTCAAACCGTCTGACCCTAATCCATTTAAAAAACGCGAAAAAGAAAACGTTGGCGCCGCACCTAACCGCGGACCTGCCGAAATTCGCCGCGTAGATACACGTTCTAATAATGTTGATATTGAAAAATACAACGAAAAGTACGAACGTATTGCGCCTGCGAACTCAATGAAGGATAACTATACCCAAAAACAAAAAATCCGTCAAAAATCGCAGGATAGACGTCCTCAAGGTGCAAAGCGTGAAACCGAAGCCGATAAACTTCGCCGTATGCAGCTTGAAAAAATTAAGAAAACCCCCATTACCGTTACGGTTGGCGATGAAATTAGTGTTGGTGATTTGGCTTCGCAACTTAAAAAGACTGCCGCCGAAGTTATTAAAACACTTTTAAAACTTGGTATGATGGCAACCGTTAACCAAATGATTGACTATGATACTGCAGAAATTGTTGTAACCGAAATGGGCGCACGTATTAAGCGCGAAGTTGTTGTTACAATTGAAGAGCGTATTATGGATGAATTTGAAGATACCGAAGAAACCTTAAAGCCCAGAGACCCCGTTGTTGTTGTAATGGGCCACGTTGACCACGGTAAAACTTCTATTCTTGATGCTATTCGCAACAGTTCGGTAACCGATACCGAAGCGGGTGGTATTACCCAACACATTGGTGCTTACAGGGTTGCTTACGGCGGTCAAAACCTTACATTCCTTGATACACCGGGTCACGCAGCATTTACAGCAATGCGTCAACGCGGTGCAATGGCAACCGATATTGCGGTTTTGGTTGTTGCGGCAGACGACGGTATTATGCCTCAAACAATTGAAGCAATTAACCACGCAAAAGTTGCAGGGGTGCAAATTATTGTTGCAATTAACAAAATGGATAAACCCGAAGCAAACCCCGACCGCGTTTTGCAACAGTTAACCGAACACGAACTTGTGCCCGAAAAATGGGGCGGTGACATTATTTGCGTTCCTGTTTCGGCTAAAACAAGGGATGGTATTGATACATTAATTGAAAACATTATTCTTGTTGCCGAAATGCTTGAACTTAAAGCAAACCCCGACCGCAAGGCAAAGGGTATTGTTATTGAAGCAAAACTTGATAAAGGCCGCGGCCCTGTTGCAACCCTTTTGGTACAGGGCGGTACACTTCATGCGGGCGATATTGTTGTTGCGGGTACTGCAGTTGGCCGTGTTCGTACAATGACAAACGAAAATTCCAAGGCGCTTAAAGAAGCAGGACCTTCGGTTCCTGTTGAAATTACAGGCCTTGATGAAACTCCCGCCGCAGGCGACAGTTTTGATGCCGTTTCCGATGAACGTCTTGCACGTGAACTTGTTGAACAGCGTAAACAAAAACAAAAAGACGAATTGTTTGCTTCTGCTAACAAAGTTACCTTGGATAATCTCTTTTCGCAACTTAGCGAAGGCGAAACAAAAGAACTTGGCGTTATTGTTAAGGCCGACGTTCAGGGCTCGGTTGAAGCGGTTAAAGATTCGCTTGTTAAACTTTCAAACGACGAAGTTAAGGTTAAGGTTATTCACGGCGGTGTTGGTGCAATTAACGAAACCGACGTTATGCTTGCATCAACAAGCGGTGCCATTATTGTTGGCTTTAATGTTCGCCCCGATGCAGTTGCAAAGGAAAGCGCCACAAAAGACGGTGTTGATATTCGCACCTATAGAATTATTTACGACTGTATAAACGAGATTGAAGCCGCTATGAAAGGTATGCTTGCGCCCAAAACACGCGAAGTTGTACTTGGTAACGTTGAAGTGCGCGACACCTATAAAATTTCTAACGTTGGCACAATTGCCGGTTCTTACGTAACCGACGGTAAAGTTACAAGAAATTGCCTTATTCGTGTTGTTCGTGACGGTATTGTTATTGCTGAAGATGCAATTGCATCACTCCGTCGCTTTAAAGACGACGTAAAAGAAGTTGCACAGGGTTACGAATGTGGTATTAGTCTTGAAAAATTTGCCGATATTAAAATTGGCGACGTTTTAGAAGCATTCATTATTGAGGAGTACAGAGATTAATGGCTGGTTTTAGAATAGACAGGTTGACTTCCGATATTCGCCTTGCTATGTCTGCTATTTTAAGGGAAGTAAAAGACCCAAGGGTAAGCAAAATGCTTAGCATTATTAAGGTTGATGTAAGTGGTGACCTTTCTTATGCCACCTTTTATGTTAGCGCAATAGAGGGCGAACAGGCAACCAAAGATTCAATAAAGGCATTAAAAAGCGCCGCAGGTTATATAAGGCGCGAACTTGGTGCGCGTGTAAAAATGCGCAAGGTTCCTGAAGTGCGCTTTGTTGCCGATGATTCACTTGCAAAAAGCGCAAAAATTTCGGCTATAATTGAAACCTTTTCAAAAGGTGGTGAACCGCTTGAAGAAGAAAACTAACAATTTAATAACCTTAAAGGAAACCGCAAAGTTCTTAAAGAAAAACAATAATTATTGCGTATTGTGCCACGCCTCGCCCGATGGTGATACATTGGGCGCGGCAGCGGCTTTGGTTATTGCGCTTAAAAAAATGGGAAAAAACGCGTTTATTGTTTGTCCCGATGAAATACCCGAAAAGTATTCATATTTTTTAAGTGAAGATTTGCTTAAAAAGGGTGAGTTTTCGGTTGTTTTGGCGGTTGACGTTGCCGATATGCAGTTGCTTGGCAAATTAGCAGAAGAATTTAATGGCAAGATTGATTTGTGCATTGACCACCATATTTCAAATACAAAATATGCAAAAATGCTTTATCTTGATGCAAATGCTTCGGCAACCTGCGAAAGTATTTACGAACTTTTAAAACTTTTAAAGGTTGAACTTAACGAAGTTATGGCATCTGCCTTGTATACCGGAATCAGCACCGATACCGGCTCGTTTAAATATTCAAATGTTACTGCAAAAACGCATAAAATTGCAGCCGAACTTTACGGTTACAATATTAACGCGCCTAAAATAGCCAAACTTATGTTTGATACAAAATCAAAACGCGTTTTGGCACTTGAAAAAGCGGCTATGAACGGTGCCGAATTCCACTTTAATGACCGCTGTTTTGTTATGTCAGTTACAAAGGAAATGCTTAGCAAAACGGGTTGCAAGGATAACGAACTTGAAGGACTTGCCGCTATTACAAGAAGTATTGCAGGCGTTTTGGTGGGCATTACCATAAAACAACGCGAAGAAAACGAATACCGTGTTTCGCTTCGTACCGAAGCAGGAATCGATGCGTCAGTAATTTGCGCTGCGCTTGGCGGCGGCGGTCATAAAGCAGCGGCAGGTTGTACACTTAAAGGCAGTTTAAGCGAAGTTAAAGAACAACTGCTTAAGCAGGTGCAAATTGCTTTGGAGGAAAAAGATGCAGGGATTTCTACTAATAGATAAACCCAAAGATTTAACCTCTTTTTCGGTGGCGGCAAGAATTAGGCATTTAACGGGTGAAAAACGCGTTGGCCACAGCGGTACGCTTGACCCAATGGCAACCGGTGTACTTGGCATTTTTATTGGCAGGGCAACGGTTCTGTCATCTTATTTGCTTGATTCTGATAAAGAATACACCGCAAAAATAATGCTTGGCAAAGCAACCGATACCGAAGACATAACGGGTGAGGTTATAAAAACTGCCCAAGTAAATGTTACAAACAGCGATATTGTGCGGGTTTTAAAGGAATTTACAGGCCCAATAAAACAAATTCCGCCAATGTATTCGGCAATAAAAAAGAACGGTGTACCGCTTTATAAACTTGCGCGCGAGGGCAAGGAAATTAAACGCGAACCCCGTGATATAACTATTTTCGGTATGGAACTTTTAAGCGAACTTGACGGTGATAACTGCTTCGAAATTTCGGTTAGGTGCAGTAAAGGTACTTATATTCGTTCGCTTTGCCGTGATATTGGCGAACGCCTTGGTTGTTTTGCAACCTTGTGTGAATTAAGACGCACCGCAACTGCGGGTTTTAAAATTAGCGAGGCAATTCCGCTTGAAAAACTAACAAAAGAAAACATAAACGAATTTATTTTGCCTTGTTCCTTTGCGGTACAGCATTTAAAGGAAATTACCGTAACCGAAAAACAGGCAAAACGCTTTTCTTGTGGCGGTGAACTTGCCCTTGACCGCCTAAATTTAAGCGGTGCTAACGAAAAAGAAGTTATAAGGGTAAATTATAACAATATATTTTTAGGGCTTGGCGAAGTAAATTTAGAAAACAATTTGCTAAAGGTTAAAAATGTACTGAATACTATTTAAAGGAGGGTAAATATGGAAACTGCAATAGCGCTTGGAACTTTTGACGGTGTGCATTACGGTCATAAACAAGTGTTAAAAATGGCGGCAGAAAACGAATTTTCTGTGGCTTTGGTTTTCAGTTTGCCCCCAAAATATTACTTTTTAAATAAAGGCATTGCTTTAACTGATATTAAAAAAAAGGAAGAAACAATACTTTCGCTTGGCATAAACAAGGTAGAATTTTTAGACTTTTTAAAGGTTAAAGATATTCCCGCCGAAGAATTTTTTAAAACTATTGTTAATTCTTATCACCCAACCAAAATTTACTGTGGTGAAAATTATTCATTTGGTAAAGGCGGGGCAGGGGATATAAACCTTTTAAAAAACCTGTGTTTAAACAACAATATAACCCTTGTTGTTGTTCCTTTTGTGCGTGCAGGCGGCGAAATTATATCAAGTTCGGTTATACGAAACCTTTTAAAAAATGGTGAAGTAAATAAGGCAAACAGTTTAATGGTTTCGCCTTTTTCGTTTATAGCACCGGTGGTAGAAGGTGACAAGCGTGGCAGAACAATTGGTTTTCCCACAATAAACCAACTATACCCAAAAGAAAATACAGAGGTTAAATTCGGTGTTTATTCTTCTTGTGTTTTTATAAACGGCAAAGAATATAAAAGTATAACAAACGTTGGAATAAGACCCACCTACCAAACAAAAGAAGTGTTTGCCGAAACCCATATTATTGGGTTTAAGGGTGATTTGTACGGAAAAGAAATAAGGGTTTATTTAAAGGAATTTTTAAGGGAAGAAAAGAAATTTTCTTCGCTTTTAGAACTTAAAGAAACAATTAAACGCGACCTTGAAAAAATTTAAAAGTGAGGTAAAGTTATGGAAGAAAAATACAGGCCACTTTCCCCTTGGGCATATTTTGGTTACAGTTTGCTTTTTAGCATACCGCTTATCGGTTTTATATTCTTGCTAATCTTTTCGTTTAATAATAAAAATATAAACCGTCGAAACTTTGCGCGTTCATTTTTTTGCGCCGCGCTTGTTTGGTTTGTGTTTATTGTAGCATCCTTGGCAGTTGCAATTTTTGTTTTTGATTTTGATTATACGGTTTTATTAAAATAAAAAAGGGCTTAACAAAAGTTAAGTCCTTTTTTTAATTTAACACGCCGTGGTGGGCGGTGGGTGAAAGTTCGGTTAGCGGTAAAAATTTTATACCGTTTCTTATTCCAAATTCAAGAATAATTGGAAGCGATTCTATATTTGCACCGTTCATATCGTGCATAAGCACAACGTTTTCTTTGTGCGTAATTTGGTTAATTACATTATTTGCAATATATTCGGGGTTGCGTTGGTTGCGTGAGCCGTCGGCATCGCCCGAATTTACGTTCCAATCAAAATAAATATATCCTTGGTCGGTTACTTCCTTTACAAGTTCGCTCATAATGCCCTTTGCGTATTTTCGGCTTATGGTGTTAGAAGACCCACCGGGGAAACGCATTAAACGGGTGTAACTGCCCGTTTGAATTTTTATAACTTCGTTTATTGCCTGTAAATCTTCAAAAAACGCTTCTTTACTACGGTAAATTGAATATTGATGAGAATAGGTGTGAGCGGCTATTGTGTGGCCGTCTTTTGCGGCTTCGGCAATGTAGTTTTGCCAGTCACTTTTTTGGTTGGTTACAAAAAATGTTGCCTTAACATCAAACTGCCTTAACACTTCAAGAATTCTTGGCGTGTAAACACACGGTCCGTCGTCAAAGGTTAAATAAACAATTTTTTGTGCGCTGTTTTCGGTCTGTTCTTCGGGGTCGTAAACCACAACTGTTCTGCTGGCTGTGGTAACATTGCGCGAAGAATCAAAAACAGTATAGGTTAGGGTATGTGTGCCAATTTTGTGCAACTGCTCATAACCCGTTACTTTGGTTTTATAGGTAATATCGCCGTCAATATTGTCTGTTGCCACAAAACCGGGGTCTTCAAATTCTGAACTTACCTGCATAAACACAGTAGAAAAACCCGAAAGTGTAATAACAGGCGGGGCGGTGTCGTTTACGCGGTTTACTTTAATTTCCTTTTTGGCTTTGTTGCCAAAAGTATCGGTTGCTAAAACTAAAATTTTATCTTCTTTAAAGGTAAGTGTGGCGCGGTTTGTAATATCACCATCAATGTTGTCGGTTGCATTAAACTCAAACTTATAGTTTTGTAATGGTATACCAATAGGAACAGTAACAGAATCAGGTGCCGAAATAACAGGGCAAACGGTGTCAACCACACGCACCATACGTTTGGCAGTTGCCACCTTTTTACCGCTTTTTGCAGTGTATGTAATTAAATAGTTGCCAACCTTTTGGGTGTCAACCTCGCCGTTTTTTGCGGTGGAGAGTTCTTTTGCCCTAAAATAGGCAGAACAACCCTCGTCGGCATACACTTCTCCCAATGCCAAAATAACGGTACTTTTGCCGTTTAATTTCATTGTTATTGTGTTATAATTTTTGTAAGAAAACAGCCCTACCGCCAAAATTAAAATAAACAGCGGTATTAAAAATTTAAAAATCCTTTTCAAAATAATCACCAAAAATAATAGATATAATTATTATATAATAAAGAAAAAAATTTGCAATATCTTTTAGAAATTTGTAAAAAATTGTCACGCTAAAATGTTGTTGTAAAATTTTAAAAAATATGGTAAAATTTAATGTAATAATTTAAAAAGGAGAACTAACTGTGTCCTTTCCCTTAGAGCAAATAAG
This sequence comes from Acutalibacteraceae bacterium, assembly GCA_045655165.1. Taxonomy (GTDB): domain Bacteria; phylum Bacillota; class Clostridia; order Oscillospirales; family Acutalibacteraceae; genus SIG607. The sequence continues at coordinate 29,197 of JAZOOT010000065.1, read as the reverse complement.
AAACTTTTGCATTGTGGCACACATAGACCACGGTAAATCTACCTTGGCCGACCGTTTGCTTGAACTTACAGAATCGGTTGCAAGCCGAGATATGGAAGAGCAAATATTAGACAGCATGGATTTAGAGCGTGAGCGCGGAATTACTATTAAAGCCCACGCTGTAACCCTTTACCACACCGCAAAAGACGGAAAACAGTATGAACTTAATTTAATAGACACACCGGGCCACGTTGACTTTAACTATGAAGTTTCGCGTTCGCTTGCCGCTTGCGAAGGCGCAATTTTGGTTGTTGACGCTTCGCAGGGTATTGAAGCGCAAACTTTGGCAAACACCTATTTGGCGGTTGACCACGGGCTTGAAATTTTGCCGGTTGTTAATAAAATTGATTTACCCAGTGCCGAACCCGAACGCATTATTAACGAAATTGAAGATGTTATTGGTATTGAAGCCCAAACTGCACCCAAAATTTCGGCTAAAACGGGCTTGAATGTGGAAGAGGTTTTAGAAAGAATTATAACTGATATCCCCGCGCCCAAAGGCGACCGCGAAGCACCGCTTAAAGCCCTTATTTTTGACTCTTATTACGATGCATATAAGGGTGTTATAGTTTATTTTAGGGTAGTAAGCGGTAAAATTAAGGTTGGCGACAAAATTAAAATGATGGCAACGGGTGCACAGTTTGATGTTGTTGAGGTTGGCAGAAAACAAGCCACAAGTTTAACTCCCTGCGAATATTTAGAGGCGGGTGAAGTTGGCTACCTTGCTGCTTCAATTAAAACCGTAAGGGACGCGTGTGTTGGCGATACAATTACTCTTTGTGAAAACCCTGCTTCTACTGCGCTTGAGGGTTATCGCAAGGTAAACCCCGTTGTGTTCTGCGGTATTTACCCTGCCGACGGCGCAAGGTATGGCGATTTGCGTGAAGCGCTTGAAAAACTGCAGCTTAATGATGCGTCGCTTTTGTACGAGCCCGAAACTTCCAAGGCGCTTGGCTTTGGTTTTAGGTGCGGCTTTTTGGGGCTTTTGCATATGGAAATAATTGAAGAACGTTTGGAAAGGGAATATAACCTTGATATTATTACCACCGCGCCAAGCGTTGTTTACCGCTTTAATTTAACCGATGGCACGACGGTTGATATTGATAACCCTACAAACTACCCCGACCCTGCAACAGTTGCCGAAGCGCTTGAACCGGTTGCCGATGTGCATATTTACAGCCCTAACGGTTTTGTTGGCGCAATTATGCAACTGTGTGAAGAACGCCGCGGTGTTTATACCGATATGAAATATATGGGCGATAGAGTAGATATTCATTACATTATGCCCATTGGCGAAATTGTGTATGACTTTTTTGATGCATTAAAATCAAGAACAAAGGGTTACGCTTCGTACGACTACGAAGCAAGGGGTTACGAAAAATCTAAACTTATAAAACTTGACGTTATTTTGGCGGGTGACGTGGTTGATGCGCTTTCGTTTATTGTGCATACCGACAACGCTTATACACGTGCTCGCCGTATTGCCGAAAAATTAAAGGAATATATACCGCGCCAACTTTTTGAAGTGCCTGTTCAAGTTGCGGTTGGCGGAAAGGTAATTGCGCGTGAAACCGTTAAAGCAATGCGAAAAGACGTTTTGGCAAAATGCTATGGCGGTGATATTACCCGTAAAAAGAAACTTCTTGAAAAACAAAAAGAGGGTAAAAAGCGAATGAGACAACTTGGTAAAGTTGAGGTTCCGCCCGATGCATTTATGGCAGTTTTAAAACTTGATGAATAATAAAAAAACTTCCCGCAAGGGAAGTTTTTTTAATGGAATATTGTTTGTACGCCGTCAACAAAATCACTTACGGCTTTTATTGCTTTGCTTGAGCCCTTTGCAAGACTTTTGTTGTTGTTCATCATAACCTTGCCAACAACAACGGCTGCACCTGCAACAACCATTCCTGCGCCCATACCTTTTGCAAAGGACATCATATCTTTACCGTTCATAAAAAAACCTCCTTTATATAGGTAGTTTTACCTAAAAAAAGGAGGTTATGCGAAATGCACCATTAAGTGTACGTTTCGTTTGTTTTAATTATTTTTTCCGCAGCAACGTTTGTATTTTAAACCGCTTCCGCATGGGCAGGGTGCGTTAAGTGCAACCTTGCCTTTGCCTTTTACGGTGTTTGGCTTGTCGGCTGTTTCTTCGGCAACCTTTTCGCGTTTCATATTTTCATTACTTCTAACCATAACGGTTAAAACCTGTTTTGAAGTTTGTTCTTTAATAGCGTTATTCATTGCTTCAAACATATCAAAACTTTCGTTTCGGTAAGCAACAACAGGGTCGTGCTGACCGTAAGCGCGCAAACCAATACCTTGGCGAAGTTGGTCCATTGCGTCAATATGGTCCATCCAGTTAGCGTCAACATTGCGAAGCAAAACAATACGCTCAACCTCGCGCATAATTTCACTGCCAAAGGCGCGTTCGCGTTCTTCGTACTTATTGTGCGCTTTTTCTTTTAAATATTCCGCCACATCAAGTTCTGTTAGGTTGTTTAATTCATCATTAGTGTAGCGCAAATCGTTTTTATCGCAAATAAAACCAAGCAAAGCATCGCGCAGGCCCTTTAAATCCCAATTTTCTGCAATGGGGTCGTTTAAATATGCGCTAACGGCTGAATCAATAGTGCCGTCAATCATTTTTAAAATCTTGGGCTTAAGTTCTTCGCCGTCAAGTACTTTATTTCTTTCATTATAAATGGTTTCACGCTGTTTGTTCATAACGTCATCGTAGTTAAGAACACTCTTTCGTGCGGCAAAATTCATACCCTCTTTGCGCTTTTGCGCATTTTCAATACTTTTTGAAAGCATAGAAAACTGAAGCGGTATTGTTTCGTCAACCTTTAAGGTTTCCATCATAGCCGAAATTCTTTCACCGCCAAAAAGACGCATAAGGTCATCCTCAAGTGAAATGTAAAATACAGTAGTACCAGGGTCGCCCTGACGTCCTGCACGGCCGCGCAACTGGTTGTCAATACGGCGCGAATCGTGCCGTTCGGTACCAATAATAGCAAGACCGCCTGCCTCGCGCACAATTTTTGCTTCGGGAGCAATTTCTTCCTTAAATTTAAGATAAAGTTCGTGGTATACTTTTCTGGCTTCAATAATGTCAGCATCGTTGGTTTCGCCAAAACCTGTTGCATCATAAATCAGTTCATCGCTTAAACCGCGGTGTTTAAGTTCCGCTTTTGCAAGGTATTCGGCATTACCGCCAAGCATAATATCGGTACCGCGGCCCGCCATATTGGTGGCAATTGTAACCGCACCGGGTTTGCCTGCTTGGGCAATAATTTCGGCTTCTTTTTCGTGGTGTTTTGCGTTTAAAACATTGTGGGGAATACCGCGCTTTTTAAGAAGATTACTTAAAAGTTCACTTTTTTCAATGGTAACAGTACCAACCAAAACTGGCTGATTTTTTTGGTGGCAAGTCAAAATGTTTTCAATAACCGCCATAAATTTAGCGCTTTCGGTTTTAAAAACAACATCGTCTTGGTCAACCCTTATTACCGGCTTGTTTGTGGGAATTTCAATAACGTCAAGTTTGTAAATGTCGTTAAATTCGGCTTCTTCGGTAAGTGCAGTACCTGTCATACCCGAAAGTTTTGTGTATAAACGGAAAAAGTTTTGGAATGTTATGGTTGCCAAAGTTTTAGATTCTTCGGCAATATTAACACCCTCTTTTGCCTCAATTGCTTGATGTAATCCCTCGTTGTAACGGCGGCCGAACATAAGGCGGCCGGTAAATTCATCAACAATGATAACTTCGCCGTCTTTAAGCACATAATCAACATCGCGCTTCATAACACCGTGGGCTTTAATTGCTTGGGTTATGTGGTGCGAAATTGCAATATTTTCGGTGTCGTTAAGGTTTTCAATGCCAAAAAATGCTTCGGCTTTTTCTACACCGCTTGGGGTAAGGGTTGCAGTTCTTGCCTTTTCGTCAACAACATAGTCGCCGTCGTAACCTGCATCTTCATCGGCAATTTTATCGTTGGTTTCTTTAACAATAACCTTTTTTAAACCCTTAACAAAACGGTTTGCGCTAACATATAAATCGTTAGATTTTGCGCCTTTGCCCGAAATTATAAGGGGGGTACGCGCCTCATCAATTAAAATAGAGTCAACTTCATCTACAATTGCAAAGTTGTGGCCGCGCTGAACGCGGTTTTCGGCGTAGGTTACCATATTGTCACGCAAATAGTCAAAACCAAGTTCGTTGTTGGTGCAGTATGTTATGTCGGCCGCGTATGCCTCGCGTTTTTCTTTGTTGTCCATGCCGTGAATAATAAGACCAACCGAAAGTCCTAAAAAGCGGTAAATTTTACCCATCCATTCGCTGTCGCGCTTTGCAAGGTAATCGTTTACCGTAACAATATGAACACCTTTGCCCGAAAGCGCGTTAAGATAAGCTGGTAAGGTTGCTACAAGGGTTTTACCTTCACCTGTTTTCATTTCGCTAATTCTGCCTTGGTGCAAAACAATACCGCCAATAATTTGAACAGGGAAGTGGCGCATTGAAAGCACGCGGTCGGCGGCTTCGCGGCAAACAGCAAATGCTTCGGGCAAAAGTGAGTCAAGGTCTTCACCCAAAGAAATTCGCTCTTTAAATTCAGCGGTTTTTGCTTTAAGTTGTTCATCAGTTAAGCGTTTGAATTCTTCTTCATAAGAAAGAACTTTTTTTACAATTGGTTCAATTCTTTTAATTTCTCTTTCGCTGTAACTGCCAAAAATATTTTTAAAAATACGCATAAAATTTTCCTTTTAAATGTGATTATAAGTATAATGGAAAAGGTTAGGCGAAATGCTTTTAAGCGTTTCGACTAACTACAATCATTATTATACAACACGAATATTAAAAAATAAAGTATAAAAATATATTTATTTTTTACAAAATATATGATATACTGATAAAATAGTAAAACTTTTGGAGTGAATTTTATGTGCGGATTTGTGGGCTTTACTAACGGTATTGGCGACGACGGTAAATTGCTTGAATCTATGATGGATAAAATTGTTCATCGCGGGCCAGATAGCGCGGGTATGTATACCGACAGTAACATTGCGCTTGGTTTTAGGCGTTTAAGCATTGTTGACCTTGCCGACGGTGACCAACCCATGTTTAACGAAGACGGCAGTTTGGTGCTTGTTTTCAACGGTGAAATTTATAACCATGTGGCTTTAAGGGAAGAACTTGTGTCTTTGGGCCACACCTTTAAAACAAGCCATTCCGATAGCGAAACCTTGCTTCACGGATATGAACAGTGGGGCGCCGATATGCTTTCGCGTCTTCGCGGTATGTACGCCTTTGTAATTTATAATAAAAACGATGGTTCGCTTTTTGCCGCAAGGGATATTTTTGGTATTAAACCGTTTTATTACACCTTTGCGGGTGAAGATTTAATATTCGGCTCGGAAATCAAATCGTTCATGCTTCACCCCAATTTTAATAAGGTTTTAAATGAAGAAGCACTTGCACATTACCTTTCGTTTCAGTATTCACCCACCGAAGAAACTTTCTTTAAAAATGTATATAAACTTATGCCGGGGCACTATCTTACCTATAAAGACGGTAAAATAGATGTTACCCGTTATTTCCGCCCCAATTTTAATGCTGAAGAAGGGTCACTCGAATACTTTGCCGATTTAACCGATGAAGCAGTGCGTGAAAGCGTTGCAGCGCATAAAATTAGTGCCGATGTTGAGGTTGGCTCATTCCTTTCAAGCGGTATTGATTCAAGTTATATTGCTGAAGCCGCTAATGTTGATAAAACCTTTACCGTTGGTTTTGAAAGTCCTGATGGCGACCGTTATAACGAAATTCACTATGCAAAGAAATTTGCCGATACAATTAAGGTTGAAAACATAAGCAAAATAATTACGAGTGACGAATATTTTGATACTTTCCCAAAAATTCAGTACCATATGGACGAGCCCTTGGCTGACCCCGCTTCAATTGCGCTTTATTTTGTTTCCAAACTTGCCAGCGAACACGTTAAGGTTGTTATGTCGGGTGAGGGTGCCGATGAACTTTTTGGCGGCTACCGCATTTACCAAGAGCCAATTACCCTAACCGCGTACGATAAACTGCCTTTTGCAGTTCGTCGCGTAATTTCTAAAATTTGCGAAATTTTGCCAAAAAAACACGGCATAAATTATCTTATTCGCCGCGGTAAAACCATTGAAGAACGCTTTATTGGCAATGCCGATATCTTTTCGGTTAAAGAACGTAACAGCATTTTAAAAAGCGAAATTGCCAAATCAGCTGTTTCTCCACAAAAACTTTGCAAAAAGTATTACGATGAGGTTAAAGATAAAGACACCATAACCAAAATGCAGTATTTAGATATTCATATGTGGCTTATGGGCGATATTCTTTTAAAGGCCGATAAAACTTCAATGGCAAACTCGCTTGAATTAAGGGTTCCGTTTTTAGATAAAAAAGTGCTGGAACTTGCCCAAAAAATTCCGGTTAACTGCCGTGTGAACACCAAAACTACCAAATTGGCGCTTCGCCTTGCAGCAGAAAAAACCTTGCCCGAACTTACTGCCAAAAAAGATAAACTTGGTTTCCCTGTGCCTATTCGCGTGTGGCTTAAAGATGAAAAATATTATAATATGGTAAAAGAAGAACTAACAAGCGATACCGCTAAAAAGTATTTTGACACCAAAAAACTTACCGAACTTTTAGAACTGCACAAAAGCGGCAAGGCCGATGTCAGCCGCAAAATTTGGACAGTTTACACTTTCCTTGTTTGGTATAAACAATACTTCTAAACAAAAACCGCAACCTTTATTGGTTGCGGTTTTTATGTAAACAGTTTATATGCGTTATTAAATAAAATTTTGTTTATTGTATTTTGGTCTAAACCCGCTTTATTCAGTGCATTTGCTATTTTTTTATAGTCCGTTATATTGGCTATTCCGTTTGCCAAATTATCGCAACCGTCTAAATCTCCGCCAAGTGCAATATGGTCAGCATTGCCCGCGAGTTCCAAAAAGTGAAAAATATGGCGAACAATATCATCTATACTGCCGTTTTTTGACAAGAAATCGGTATAAAGATTTATACCAACCACACCGCCCGTTTGGCAAATTGCCAAAAACATATCGTTAGTTATATTCCGTTTATGCGGGTGTACAAAACGGCTGTTAGAGTGTGAAGCAATAACGGGTAAACGGGAAATTTTTATAATATCCCAAAAGCCACAGTCACTAATGTGGCTAACATCAATAAACATACCAAGGCGGTTTGCCTCTTTAACAAAATCTTTGCCCTTTTGGGTTAGCCCACCTCCTGTTTGGTTAGAGCCGGTTAAAACGTTTTGTTCGTTCCAACAAAGAGAGCACATTCTAAACCCCGTTTGCCGTAAGTTTTCTAAGGCACCGGGGTTGTGGTTAATGCCCGCAGTGCCTTCAAGGGTTAAGATTGCGCTCATTTTTTTGTTTTCCGTATTTTGTTTTAGTTCTTGCCCGCTTTTTGCTAATGCAATTAAACTGCCGTTTTTGTTTATTTCAGTTAAAAGTGCCGTTTTCTTTTTTTTAAAAAGGGCGGTGGCACCGCTTTCTTCTTTTGTAAAGCAAGAAAAACACTGCACGTAACAGTCAAATTCATTTGCACGAAGTAAATCAATGTGGGCATTGTTGCTTATTAAATTTTTGCCTTTTATAAGTTTATCTGCGGTATCGCAGTGCAAATCAAAAACTCTGTACTTATTCATGAACAGCTCGCGGTGTTCTTTTGCCCAAATGCCTTGCCACCGTGTTTACAATAATAACGCCAAGTGACAGCGCCGCGGCAATGCTTATTGTGTAGGTTGCTTTTGATGCAAACGAAACCCAATCATTATTAAGCGCAAATTTAATTGAATAATAAAGCGCGCTGCCGGGAATTAACGGAATAAGGCAGGGAATTGAAAAAGAAGATACAGGGGTTTTAACTTGCCTTGCAAGAATTTCGGCATAAATGCTAACCAAAACTGATGCCAACAAACAAGCAAAAATTTCGTTTGTAAAAAGGTAAACAAAACTAAGGTAAAACACGCAGGAAAGCATACCGCCAACCGCTGCCAAAACAAGTTTTTTACCGCGGGCATTAAACAACACGCCAAAACCAAAAGTACCAATTAAAGAAGATATTACGGGAATGAAAAAATCTAAAAATTCCATTTAAAACCCACCTCCTAAAATAATGCTTGGCAAAGCAAACCCCAAAGCAATAGCAACGGTTAAAATCAACGCCTCAATTGAACGTAAAATGCCTGTAATAATATCTCCCGAAAGCAAATCTCTTAAAGCGTTGGTAATTCCGACACCAGGTATAAGCGACATAATGTTACCAATAATTACATAGTCGGGGTTAGTTATAAAACCAACCGAAATAAAAAACATTACTAAAAACGAAGCAAAAAGCGAACAAACAAAACGCATTAAAATTTTGTTCATTTCTATTTTACCAAACAAAACCTCTAAAACGCCAATAGCATTGCCCACAATAAAGGCAACCACCGCTTCGCTTAAGTTTCGGCAACCAAAGAAAAAAGCAAATGCAACCGCAATAATGCCATAAAATAGTGGTAAAATGTAAGCAGAATTCTTTTTTGTTGCGTTGATTTCGGCGGTTTTTTCTTTAATTTCTTGTGCCGTTGGCGCGTCCGCAGAAATATACCTAACAAGCGAATTTAAGCGGTGCAATTTTTCAATATTTAAAGAACTGCCAAAAACCCTGCGCTGAAGCATTTTAACGTCACCGTCTTTGGTTTCGACAGAAGCCAAAATGTGCGAAGTTGTGGCATAAACATCAACTCTGCAAAAATTATATGCCGAACACATACGCGTTATGCTTTCTTCAATACGGCTGATTTCCGCGCCCGATTCCGCCAAAGAAACCGAAACATCTAATATTGCCGATAATATTTTTTGTTCCATAATTCACCTCAAAATAAATGTGGAATTAAATAATAACATAAAAAAGCGGCTTTGGAAAGTGGTATTTTAAAATTTTATTGAATTAGAATAATTATCGTGGTAAAATATAAAAAAAGAAGGAAAGAAGGCGGGCAAAATGTTGCTTTTAAAAATACTTGGCGCTGTTTTGCTGTGCCTTTTTTTAATACTGCTTTTTGTATTGCTTTTAAATGTAGACGTAATAATAAACGCCGATAACGGCGGTGTAAAATTTTTAATTAGAATTTTAGGCAAAGAAATTAAACCGAAAAAAAGTAATAAAAAGAAAAAAGATAATAAGGTTTTTAAAATTTTAGGGCTTTCTGAAATTGAAAATTCGACCGCCTTTAAAACCGCACTAAAAACAAACGGTACGTTAGAAACTTTTAAAGGGCTTTTAACCCGCGTATTAGAAATTCTTGGCAGGGCAGGGGAAGCCGTAAGGCACCTTAAAATTTTAAAACTTAACATAAAGTTTATTGCAGGCGGTGAAAACGCCGCGCTTATTTACGGTTCGGCTTGTGCGTTTGTTTACCCAATGGTAAGCGGTATTACAAACACAGTAAAAACTAAAAAAAATGCCGTAAACACCCAAATTAACTGTGATTTTTTGGCAGAAGAAAATGTTTTTTCGCTAAACCTAATTTTACGTTTAAGGGTAATTTTCGGGGTGTTGGCAGCAGTTAAAATTTTACTTGACGCAAGAAAGGAAAAAGCAAATGGATAAAAATTCGGTACAAGGCGTAATGAATGAAACAGTAACAAATATAATAAAACTTGTTAACGAAAATTCCGTTTGCTCGGCACCCTTTGAAAAAGATGGTTTTACCTTTATTCCAATAAACAAATTGTCGGTAAACTATGCCGCAGGCGGCGGTGATATACCTGCTGGTAAACACAAAGCAACGCCAACGGGAAACGGTGCAAATGTAAAACTTACCCCAATAAGTTTTTTGGTTGTAAAAGACGGCAAGGTTAAAACTGTTAGTATTAAAAGTGAAAACCAAACTGCCACAGCACTGGCAGAACTTCTTATAGATACCGCAAAGGAAATATTCGAAAAGAAAAAGCAGAGGGACTAATCCTCTGCTTTTATTATTGTTATAATGCAACCTTGTTCAAAAAAATGAAGCGGTTTTAATTGGTTATACGAAATTTTTTTCATATCTTTAATGCCGTCGCCTGTCATTTTTAAAAATGCTTCTTTGGTTGTCCAAATTTTTAAAAATGCCTCTGTTTTATTTTCTTGGCTGTTTAAAAATTCTAAATCGGTGGCAACGCAAAACTTTTTGGCAACTGCTAAATTTACTTCGCGCATAACTTCAATATCAATGCCAATTTCGGTTTCATTAAATGCCGCTGCAACAAAATTACCGCTGTGGCTAATGCTAACAAAAAGCGGAAAGTTTTTAATAAAGGGTTTTCCGTTTTTTCGTTCTAATATAATACTTTCAATATTGGTGTCAAGCATTTTTGATAAAGCAGTTTTAACCAACCATTCGCCGTAAACCGTTTGCTTTTTTTTGTTTTCATTTGTTATACTTTCAATATATTTTCTTCTTTTTTGGTCCATTAAAGAAATACAATTATTATAGTCATTATCAGAAAACGCCGAAATCGGCTTTATTACCCAATACAAACCACTCACCCCTTTATTACATAATAACATAAAACACTTGTAATTGATAGAATTTTATTGTAAAATAGTATTACAAAAAATAAGGAGGTAATTATATGCCAACAAAGACAACCTTTAAATATGAAACAAAACGTAAAAACTTGTATTTGCGCGTTGCAAGGGGTCATTTTGCTACAAGTAACTGTCACACCAATTATTATATTGATGTTGTGGCTCAAAAAGCGCGCCTTTCAGAAGCCAAAGCAGTAGCCGAAGAACTTTGTTCATATTATTACCATAACACTATTGTTGATACAATTCTTTGCCTTGACGGCACCGAAGTTATTGGCACCTGCCTTGCGCAAGAACTTACAAAAGGGGATTTTATAAATATGAATTCCCACAAAACCATTTACGTTGTAACCCCCGAAACAACCAACACAAACCAACTGTTATTCAGGGACAATATTGCTCCAATGATACAAGGCAAAAATGTTTTACTGCTTGCTGTTTCGGTGGCTTCGGGAAAAACTGTTGAATCGGCAGTAGACGCCGTTAAATATTACGGCGGTAATGTTAGCGGTGTTGCCGCAATTTTCTCTACCGCAAGTACCTGTGCCGGTTACGAAGTTCATTCAGCATTTAATCCAAAAGATTTAATGGACTATGAAAATCATCCCTCACACGATTGCCCAATGTGTAAACGCGGTGAAAAGATTGACGCTTTAATTAACTGCCACGGCTTTTCAAAACTTTAAAAAACATAAGCCCCGCTTCTTTGCGAAGCGGGGTGTTTTTTATTTACAATAAACGTTTTCAAAAGAAATTCCTTTACAACGTTGCATTGCAAAGTATTGCATATGGCTGTCTTCACCGTTATCAACAACAATGTTTTTAAATTTAACATTTTTAACAAAGTGTCCCGGCACATCAAAGCCCTCAATAGTAATTGCGTTGCAGTATTCAATTTTGTTGCCGTTGTAAATGTTCATCATTTTGGCGGTTAAGTGCATATTTTCAAAACTGCAGTCTTCAAAAATTGGGGCACTTGGACCAGCTTCGCCGTCATCGTTATAAGGAACTGAATGTAAAAGAATTCGGCAAAGTTTGCAGTTTTTAACGTGAACATCGCGAACGTAACCACCGCGCTTTTTGGTGCCTTTAATTTCAAAACCGTATAAAGAATTACCCATATCGCAGTTCCAAACCTTAATGTCACTAACACCGCCTGACATTTCACTGCCAATGGTTAAACCGTGACCGTAATGGCTTATACAGTCAAATACGCGAATGTGTTCGCAAGGTATATTTATAATGTTGCCTTCGGGGTTTTTGCCCGATTTAATTGCAACGGCATCGTCACCCGTAAAGAATTCGGCCGCAAAAAGAGTGCAGTTGGTTGAAGAATCCGGGTCCCAACCGTCGCCGTTATTTACGTTCTCCGAACGGATAACGGTTTTATATGTAACAATGTTATCGCAGTATATCATATGTATATTCCAACTTGCGCCGTATTCGGCATTAACGCCCCACATAACAACGTTTTGTGCGCAACTCATATTTATAAGACGGGGTCTAACACGGGCAGGAATTGTAAATATAGCGTCGTACTCTGAAATTGTATCACCAAGTGATTTAATGTAGTCTTCCATTAAAACGCTTTCAATAGCAATAACGTTATCGCATAAAGGTCTTCCACCGCCACGAATAGTACCTTCACCACAAATTCTAACGTTTTTGCAGTTATAACCTTTTTCGCGGTCAAGTTCGCCAATGTTTATTAAGCCAGCGTAGGTCATCATTTCTGTTCCTTCAAAACGGCTTTTAATTTTGGGCGAATAATCTTCTACATTTTCGGTACCGTGAATAATAGCGCCTTTTTCTAAATAGAGTTCCATATCGGAATGTAAGAACAAAGCGCCTGTCATAAAATCGCCTGCAGGAACGTAAACACATTCGTTTTCTTTACAGTCGTTTATTGCTTGCTGAATTTTTTTTGTGTTAAGAGTTTTACCATCACCAACAGCAAAATAGGGGGCAGCAGTAATATCAATCATCTTTTTAACGGGTTCGGTTTTGACAGTAATTTCTTCTAATACCATTTCACTTCCATCATTTAGTTTTGCAACCAAACTATAAGTATAAGCGGTGTCAGCCAAAAGTCCATTTATTTCAAGGTGGCTTTTTTGTGTGGTGCCAATAACCTTTCCATCGCAAAGTACGGCGTATTCTTTAATGCTTTCGTAATTTTCGGGTAATTCCCAATATAAAACAATTGCTTCCTTTTGTGATAAACTGCTTAACATAATTTTTTTCTCCTATTTGCTAAAGTCGTAGTCAATTCCTGAATTTATAAGGCACCGATTTAAAGTCATCACTGTTATGCCTTATTATATATAGTAAATATAAGAATTGACAAGTTTTGCGGTAAGAAAATAACCGCTTAGGTTTATGTGGGCTTATAAATAAAACTCCTAATTATTCACAGCAAGCGTCTTCTTTTTTTGCTTTTTCTGCTTTTTTAGCTCCTTTTGTTGTATCGCCAATGCCAGTGGTTTCGCTGAATACAACATTTGCTTTGGTCATTTCAACTGCATCGGTAGGAACAATAATTTTAGCCGCAGTACCGTTAGACATTTGAATTAAAGCTTCATATTTTTTAAGTTCCAAAACTGCTTCGTCAACACCGGCAGCTTTAAGTGCAGCCAAACCGTCGGCTTCGGCTTTTTTAGCAAGTAAAATTGCTTTTGCTTCACCTTCGGCTCTTGCAATTCGTGCATCTCTTTCGCCTTCGGCTGCCAAAATCATTGCCTGTTTGTCGCCCTCGGCTCTGGTAATAACAGCGGCTTTGTGTCCTTCTGCTTCCAAAAGGGTTTCACGGCGGTCGCGTTCTGCCTTCATTTGTTTTTCCATTGCGTTTTGAATTTCAGCAGGGGGAATAATGTTTTTAAGTTCAACACGGTTTACTTTAATACCCCATTGGTCGGTGGCCGAATCTAAAATTTCGGTCATTTTGCCGTTAATGGTATCGCGAGAAGTAAGTGTGTCGTCAAGTTCAAGTTCACCAACAATATTACGCAAGGTTGTTGCGGTAAGGTTAGAAAGTGCGCTAATTGGGTTTACTGCGCCGTATGTGAAAAGTTTCGCATCAAAAACTTTAAAGTAAACAACGGTGTCAATTTGCATTGTAACATTGTCTTTTGTAATAACGGGCTGTGGCGGAGAATCAAGCACCTGTTCTTTTAAGGTAACCTTTTTAGCGGTGCGGTCAATAAGCGGAATTAAAATATGCAAGCCGGCCTCCCAGGTTTTTTTATATTTTCCAAGTCGTTCAATAACATATTCCGATGCCTGCGGAACAATTCTTAAACACAAAAAGAAAACAACCACAATAATTGCAATAATAACGTATGTCATACACATCATCCTTTATATAATAGTAGCACTTTTGTACTCTAATTAGAGTATATCATTTACGCCAATTTATGTCAATTATTAACTGCAAAAAAACGCTGTGTAAATTTTTGTTGAATAATCTGTTTTGTTGTGGTATTATTTACATAATAATCCCAAAAGAAATTTTGGGGTTAAAAATATAAAATTGGAGGTTTTATATGTCAAATGCAAAAAAAATAGCACTTGCTATTTCAGCTGTTGTTATTGTGGCACTTCTTGTGTTTGCAGGCGTTACAGGCGCGGCAAATGGCACAGTTGCTTGTCCTGATTGCACAGCAGAAACAGTTGCAGAGTGCGAAACTTGTGCAGGCGAAGGTGTTGTTCGCGGAACACTTTGGGCACTTCTTCCGCCTGTTATAGCAATTGGACTTGCTCTTATTACCAAAGAGGTTTACAGTTCGCTGTTTATTGGTATTGCTTCGGGCGCTTTGCTTTATTCTAACTTTTCGTTCACAGGCACCTTTGACGGTATTGTAAACGAAGGTATTATTGAAGCAGTTGCAGGTAATGCCGGTATTTTCATTTTCTTGGTAGAACTTGGTATTATTGTTGCGCTTATTAACAAAGCAGGCGGTTCTGCTGCGTTTGGTAAATGGGCACAAACCCACGTTAAATCACGCGTTGGTGCAATGCTTGCAACATTTGCTTTGGGTGTGTTAATTTTCGTTGACGACTACTTTAACTGCTTAACCGTTGGTTCTGTAATGCGCCCTGTTACCGATAGCAAACGTATTTCCCGCGCTAAACTTTCATACATAATAGATGCTACTGCGGCTCCTGTTTGTATGATTGCACCTGTTTCTTCGTGGGCTGCTGCTGTTGCAGGTTATGCCGAAGACGGACAAGGCCTTGCTTTGTTCATTAAAGCAATTCCTTATAACTTCTATTCTTTGTTAACACTTGTGTTTGTTGTTGCAATTGCTTTAATGAAGTTTGATTACGGCCCAATGAAACTTCACGAAATGAACGCAATAAATAACGGTGACCTTTATACATTGGGCGAAAAGAATGAAGCAGTTGAAGATATTCCTTCGGCCAGAGGTAAGGTAATTGACCTTGTTCTTCCTGTTGTATTGCTTATTGTTTTCTGCGTTTTCGGTCTTGTTTATGTCGGCGGTATTTTAAACGGTACAGATTTTGTAACCGCTTTTGCCGATACCGATGCAACCGTTGGTCTTCCTTGGGGTTGTTTAATTGCTTTAATTCTTATTATTGCATACCTTATTTGCCGTAAGGTTGTTTCCCTTAAAGAAGCAATGGAATGTGTTCCCAAGGGCTTTATTGCAATGGTACCTGCAATTCTTATTCTTACCTTTGCAACTGCACTTAAGAATATGACTTCTTTAATGGGTGCAAAATACTTTGTTGGCCATGTAATGTCTGGTCAGGCAGAAGCTCTTGGTTCATTACTTCCCGCAATTATTTTCTTGGTTGCTTGTGTATTGGCTTTTGCAACAGGTACTTCTTGGGGTACATTCGGTATCCTTATTCCCATTGTAACCGCAATTTTCCCTGCAAATACCGAAATTCTTATTATTGGTATGTCGGCTTGTTTGGCTGGTGCCGTTTGCGGCGACCATTGCTCGCCCATTTCCGATACAACAATTATGTCTTCGGCAGGCGGTCAGTGTAATCACATTAACCACGTATCAACCCAAATGCCTTATGCAATAACAGTTGCGGCTATTTCCTTTGTAATGTTTGTTATTGCAGGTTTTGTGCAAAACATATTCATTTGCTTACCGCTTGGCATAGCACTTACAATTGGAACACTCTTTGTAATTAAAGCAGTAACCAAAAAGGCATAATAAATCATAATAATAAAACCGCTTGTCGCGTGACAAGCGGTTTTATTTTATTTTGTGCCGAACAAGCGGTCGCCTGCGTCGCCTAAACCGGGAAGAATGTATCCGTTTTCGTTTAAGCAACGGTCTAATGTAGAAACATAAATTTCTACATCGGGGTGGGTTTCGGCAACCTTGCTAACACCTTCGGGAGCACCAATAACTGCCATAAACTTAATGTCTTTGCAGCCGC
The DNA here is from genome assembly GCA_045655165.1 of Acutalibacteraceae bacterium. GTDB lineage: Bacteria > Bacillota > Clostridia > Oscillospirales > Acutalibacteraceae > SIG607. Next base: position 13,098 of record JAZOOT010000065.1, on the reverse strand, counting down.
GTTTTTTAAGCGATGCAATAGCATCGCAAGCGCTGCCGCCTGTGGCAAGCATTGGGTCAACAAGTAAAACAAGTTTGTCTTCAATACCCTCAGGCAATTTGCAATAGTATTCACAGGGCTGCAGTGTTTCTTCGTTTCTGTACATACCAATGTGTCCAACTCTTGCCGAAGGGAACAGTACATGAATACCGTTTACCATTCCAAGACCTGCTCTAAGAATGGGAACAATAACTATTGCATTATCTTTAACCACACGCTGTGTGCAAACTTCAAGGGGAGTTTTAACCTGTTTTTCGGTAGTTGGAACACCCTCTTTAAGACATTCAAAGGTCATAAGAGTTGTAATTTCTTCAATAAGTTCACGAAACTCTTTCATGCTTGTCTTTTCATCGCGAAGTATTGCAATTTTATGGTTTATAAGCGGGTGGTCAAAAATTGTTACGTTATTATATTGTTTCATTAAAAACAACTCCTAAACTTATTGAGCGCCTTTTTTAGCGTGAAGAACAATATTTACAATTATACCAAGAATAAGAGCGCAAGCAATAGAAGTAATTGTAACTTGACCAATCTTCATTGCCATACCGCCAATACCTGCTATTAGTATAACCGAAACTGTGAAAAGATTTGCATTGTCTTCAAGGTCAACTTTTTGAATCATTTTAAGACCCGAAACAGCAATGAAACCGTAAAGTGTAATGCAAACGCCGCCCATTACGCAACCGGGAATAGAATCAAGGAATGCAACAAAGGGCGAAACGAAAGAAATAAGAATTGCCATAAATGCAGTTGTTGTAATTGTTGCAACAGAAGCATTTCTTGTAATAGCAACACAACCAACGCTTTCACCGTATGTGGTGTTAGGGCAACCGCCAAAGAAAGCACCTACCATAGAACCAATACCGTCACCCAAAAGTGTGCGGTGTAAACCGGGTTCTGTAAGTAAATCTTTGTCAATAATACTGGAAAGGTTTTTGTGGTCGGCAATATGTTCTGCAAATACAACTAAAGCAACAGGAACATAAGCAACCGCAACCGTAGCAAGATAGGGAGCACTGAATTCTTTAACGTCCTTAAATGCGTTTACAAAAGAAAATTCAGGAACTGCAAGGAATGTGCTAAGGTTTACGCCGTTTGCAACCAAAGCTTTAAAGGGTGCAAAATCAACAATTTTTAGAGCGTCGTTGCCGGTAGCATAGCCAATACCTGTGAAAATAAGACCAACTGCATAACCTGCAAGAATACCAATAATAAAGGGAATAAGTTTGGTCATTTTCTTGCCGTAAGTAGAGCAAAGTGTTACAACAATAAGTGTAACCATAGCGCAAATGAAAGATACCCAACTAAAACCGCTCATAATAAAGGAACCGTTATCGTCGGTTGCACCGTAAGAGAATACATCTTTAATAGCGGCACCAGCCAACGAAAGACCAATAATGGCAACTGTGGGGCCAATAACAGCAGCAGGCATAAGTTTGTTAATCCAGTTAACGCCAACAAGTTTAACAATAATAGCAATAACCACATAAACAAGACCTGCAAAAACTGCACCAAGAATTATACCAAGATAACCAAGGGAAGCAGATACAGCGCCCGAGAATGCGGCTACCATTGAGCCAATGAATGCGAAGGAAGAGCCAAGGAAAACAGGACTGCGGAATTTTGTGAAAAGCTGGTATACAAGTGTACCTACACCTGCACCGAAAAGAGCAGCAGAAGCGCTCATACCGTTGCCAACTATTGCAGGAACAGCAATAGTAGCTGCCATGATAGCAAGTAATTGCTGGAATGCAAATACGAGCATTGCGCCGAATTTCGGCTTGTCATGGATGTCATAAACAAGTTTTTTCTCCATAAGAAACCCTCCAAAAAAATATTTTTTCAAAGACAAAAAAGCATATTTCATCTTTAAAAAACATTATAACACAACATATTGTGTTTTTCAAACTTTTTATACAATTTTTTGCAAAAAAATACTCGGCTTTTAACCGAGCATTTTAATTAAACATCAATACCTAAAAATTTCTTTGCTAAAAGTCCAACTACAAACGAAATTACGGCAACGCCAATACTAATAATTGCCATTTCTAAAAAGCGCGATTTAAAGGGCTGGTCTTTTGCAACTGAAGTGTAATATGTGAAACTTGCAATTATTAAAACAATAATTAAAAGCATACAAATTAAAGCGGGAATATACTGTGACGGTTCAAACAACAAATAGGGAAGTATAAGCAGTATAACGGTAATAAGGTAAGCAATGCCTGTGTAGGAACAAGATTTTAAGGCGTCGGTTCTGCCTTCGCTTTTTGCCGCCAAAAATTCGCTTGAAGCCATTGAAAAGGTTGCCGAAATACCAACAATAAGGCCGGAAAGCGCAACCATTTTTGTGTTTTGCAAAGCAAATGTAAAACCGGCAAGACTACCCGCAAGTTCAACCAAAGCATCATTTAGGCCTAACACCATACTGCCAACATATTGCAAACTCTCTTCATCAAGTATTGAAAGAAGGGCTTGTTCGTGTTCTTCTTCTTGGCTTCTTATTGCAACACTTTCGGGTACTTCGCTTTCAATACGGCTGTATTCTGCCTGCGCACCGCCTTCGCCTTTTTCCATAAGTTTAACAGCAAAAGTAAAGCCCAAAACCCTTGCAATAAGGGTGTAAAATAAAACCTTTGCTTTTTTTGGTTTTAATTCCTTGTTTGTATACTTTTGCCAAATTTGGTAATGCGCAAATTCTTCGTTTGCCAAACGGGTAAGGGTTGCTTTATTTTCTTCACCTTTTGCAAACTTGGCTATTTTTTTGTAAATAACACTTTCGTTTAATTCGTTTTGTTGCATTTTAGTTATAATTGCAAATGCTTGTTTTGAAATTTCCATAAAATCCCTCCGCATTTATTATATCCATATTTTAGACAAAAAGCAACCCCCAAGCATAACGCTTAGGGGTTTTATAATTATTCTTCTTCGTAAAGATTTTCTTCCATTTGTGCTTGTATTGCAGGGTCAAAAGAGAGTATAGGCGCAACATCTTTTTTCTTAACTCTGCGGTCAATGTAGTTTTTGGTAATCTTCATAACAAGGGGAACAAGCACAAGCACACCAATAAGGTTGGGTATCATCATAAGTCCGTTAAAGGTATCGGAAATATCCCAAGCCAAAGAGGAAGTAAGCACCGCGCCAAATATAATGGTGCAAACGTGAATAATTCTAAATACAAATGTACTTTTTGCACCAAAGAGGTATTCCCACGCTTTACTGCCGTAGTGTGACCAACCAAGAACGGTGGTAAATGCAAACAAGAACATAGCAATAGCAACAAAGCGTTGGCCAATATTACCCCAACTGAAAATTTGGTTAAATGCACCGCCAACAAGCGTTGCGTCGGTATAACCTGCGGCAATTTCACCTGTTAAGGCATTGAATACACCGCCGTTAAGACCGCCCGAAGTTAAAACAACCAAAGCAGTCATTGTGCAAACAACCATTGTGTCGGCAAATACTTCAAAAATACCCCACATACCTTGTTTAACAGGTTCTTTAACGCTTGAGTTAGAGTGTACCATAACCGAAGAACCAAGACCTGCTTCGTTAGAGAATACACCGCGCTTAAAGCCGTTGGTCATAGCAATAATAACACCGCCAATACCACCGCCAACAAAAGCTTCGGGTTTAAATGCATTTACAAAAATTGCTTTAAAGGCAGGAATAATTGCATTGTAGTTAATACCAATTATTACAAGACTGCCGGCAACAAAAAGAACTACCATAAAGGGAACGATTTTTTCGGCAACGCTTGCAATTCTTTTAACACCGCCAAGTGTAATAACGGCAGTTAAAATCATAATTACAACACCCAAAATAATGTTGTAAAGCGAAACGCCTTCAAAAACGGTAATGCTTGAAAGAGCAGATATATCAAAAGCAGAAGCAACATTGGCGACAATTTTGTTTACCTGACCCATACTGCCAATACCAAAAGAAGCAAGCATTGTGAAAATACAGAAAAGAACGGCTAAAATTTTACCAATCCACTTGCAACCATTCTTTTTGCCAAGACCGTCTTGCAAATAGTACATAGCGCCGCCCGACCATTCGTCGTTAGCGTTCTTTCTGCGGAAATAAAGACCTAAAACGTTTTCTGAATAGTTGGTCATCATACCAAGAAATGCGGCAACCCACATCCAAAATACTGCGCCGGCACCGCCAATGCAAATAGCGGCGGCAACACCTGCAATATTACCTGTACCAACAGTTGCGGCCAAGGCAGTGCAAAGCGCTTGGAAAGGGGAAATAGTACCCTTTTCTTTGCGGTGCTTAATTACATCTTTCTTAAAAAGACTGCCAAGGGTGTTTTTAAACCAAAGGCCAATGTGCGAAACCTGAAAAACCTTTGTGCAAAGTGTGGTTATAACGCCTGTGCCAATAAGCAAAGCCAAACCAAATGCGCCCCAAACGACGCCGTTAATACTGCCGTTAATTTCGGCAATTTTGTCAAACATAGTGACATCCTCCTTAAAATAATAAAAAATAAACGGATTGTGCAAACAGCACAACCCGTCAAAAGCATAAAAATTCAAAAGAAATCTTTGTCCTTTTGCCTGAGAGTTTGGCGCTGTTGCGCTTGCACCTTCGGCCCCCAATTTAATGGGTGTCTCCAAAGTTCTGTCAGCATTCGGTCCCTATCCTTACGGACACCTGAGAGCGTTATTCCTTCGGCTGCAAAAATGCAATTTCCCGAAATGCTTCAACCAGAATATTCAGTTTTTTAGATTATAATGCAAAACAACCGTTTTTGCAAGTGTTTTTTTTAATATTGTATAATTGCACAAAAAAGAGGTGCTATTCTTCAAATCAATTATATGTTTTTATACTGTGTTAGAATTATATTTATTTCTGCAAAATTATATCAATATCGCCTGTGTCGGTGGTAATTTCACATAAACCGCCGCCGTATGTTTGGGGAACGCGAATTCTTCCTGTGTCGGTTTTGGTAATAAAGGTTTTGCTAGAAAGCAAACTGCCTTTAACGTCACCTGTGTTGGTTTCAATGTGAACTTTTTTTGCATCGCAACCTGTAAATTTAATATTGCCTGTGCTTCGCGTAATGTTTATTTCCTTTTTTGCAATAACATTTTCTAAATAAATTTCGCCTGTGTTACCGCTTGAAACAAAGTTGTTGCAGGTAATATTTGTTGCCTTTACCTTTCCCGTTGAAACCTTTGTTTCAAAGATTTCGTTAATTTGGATATCAGAAGCGGTTATTTTACCGGTGCTTGTTTTAACCTTAATGTGTTCAAAACAGCAGTTTTTTGGCAGTTTTATATTTCCCGTACTGCAGTTTATTAAAAGACTGCCGTATTCGCCCTTTGGTAAATATACCGTTATTTTTGGTGTACCGAAACTTATGCCAATATGCTCATACCATTTCCTGTTGTCGTTTGCACTAATTGTAAGAACATAACCCTTTATGCCGTCTTCGGCAGTAACCGTGTGCGGTATATTTTTTTGCTGGTAGCAAACAACTGTTGTTTTTTCGTTTTCCGATGGTAAAAATACAATATCGGCGGTGTTAGTATTGGCTGTAAACTTATAAATACTTTCACTAAAGTCATAAGTTACAGTTTCGTATTTTACGGTAGAAAGTTTTGTAAAATCCCATTTAAGCATTTCCATCACGCCTCCAAAAAGAGCACAACCAATAAGTATAAGGGCGAAAGCAATAATAAGCCAAATTTTTGTTCTTTTACTCATTATGCTGCCTCCTTCTTTGTAAAACCTTTTTTAATTGCTAACAGTATGCTTTTAGTCAAAAATACCATTCCTTTTGTTACTGCTTTGCAACCAAAGAAAATAAAAATTGAAAGTCCGGCACAAACAAGCCCTGCGCCAATTAAAAATACTCCCGAAAGGGTGCTATTTAATATAGCAAAACCGGTTCCTGCCAAAACACCGGCAAAAGCGCAAGCAATAACCGAAACAAAAACAGCCCAAACAGAAACAACTATTGCCCAAAGTGAAACATAAAGAGAAAAAAGAACAGCAAAAGTGGAAACCAACAACGTAAACCAAAGGGGAAACCCAAGAACAATAAGAATGGTTTCCCAAGCCGAAATACGCCTTTTTAGTTTCTTTTCAGAAGTTATGTAATGTTCAGACATTTCACCGTCCTCCTTTTATAAAACTATTATACTACTAAAAATATTAAAATCAATAAAAACCCTCGGTTTTTCCGAGGGTTTTATGTTTATTCAACTTCAACTGTTCCGTCTTGTTTTACGGTAATTTTCATTCCGTCTTTAACATAGTTTAAAAATTCATCGCCAAGACAGTCAATAACCGGCATTGTTACGCCGTCTACCCAAACATCTGCTAAAACTGCACCTGCAGCGGCAAGCGAATCAATGTGGTTGGCAAAAAGCATACAAGCGGGGTTTTTACCCATTGAACAAGCACAGTAAAGCACAAGCCCGCCTGTTGTTGAGCCAATGGTTTGAGGAAGGCATAGTGCTTTGTTTAAAAGCGGTTTGCCGTAAATTTCTTTGTTGCTTTGGTCACCGCATTTTACCTCTTTATCGCCAAACTGTAATGCCATTTGAAGAGATGCAAGTGTATTAAAACCTTCGGTTGTTACAACTGCTTCGGCGGTTACTTCACCGGGGGTAACAACTCTACCTTTAAACTGTTTCATTAGTTTTTACCTCCTGTAATGGTATTAAGAATTTGCTCGTCTGTATAGTATCTTGCACTTGTGTAGGTGCGAAGTTTGTTAGAAGAGGTAATAACCGGCATTTTTTTGCAAAGCGGATTGTTCATATACATAAGCGGACAAATATAAGAAGTAATAACACCCGTTGATTTAAGGCGAGGTGCGTATTCGGTGCTGTTAAATTCCTTTAACACAGCAGGAGCAGCAGTAAATACGGTGGGAATTGTTACTTTGTTTTTGCCGTTTTTCTTAAGTTCTGCTGTTATTTTATCGGTCCAGTCCTTAAGTTGTTCTAACGATAAATGTGGGCAACCAACAAAGCAAAGTTTGGGTTTTGCATCAGGGTTTTTCCAAATAACAGGGTAGTTGTTTTGAACACGCTGGAGTTCGGCGTCGTCAATAATATATTCTTTTGCGCCGTCACTAATAAGTTTTTCGCCAAGTTCGGCAGCTTCGGGGGTAAGGTTTTCAATATGGTAAAGACCAACCGCGCCGTTAGAAGCGGTAGCGGCACCGAAATCTTTTAAATAAGCACAGGCAGAATCGTTAAGTTCACTGCCAATCCATTTATCAAGACCCACAATGTAAGGCACGTCTTCCATAACCTTCATACCAATAGCCGAACCCAAAAGTTGTGCTTCGGGCTTTTTGGTGGTTTGAACCTTAACAACCCAAGTTGCTTTTCTGCCTTCATCGGTTAAAAGGCCAAAATAGGGAACATAACCAACAATAGAACCCATAATATCAATTATACCTGAATTTCGGTTGCACCTTGCGCCCAAAACCGAGTTTGCATAAACAACTGCGCTTGATTCTGCCCAAGAAAGTACATCGCCTTTTTTTGGCTTGTTGCCAACTTCGTCCATATAGCAGGTACAGGTAAAGGCGTTTTCATCTATAAGACCTAATTTATGAAGTTGTTTTTCATAAAAATCTTGCTTTGTATACATAAACTTGTTAAAAACAAAGTTTTGTAAAAAGTTTGCGGGTACGTTTTTGTCAATGGGGCGGGGGTCAACCGAAAATTTTTGTTCCGAAGCAACGCCTGAATCTAAAAGTTGTTGCATAAGGTCGTACACGGGTGACATTACCTTAAGACCGAACGAAGTAACCAAGTGGTTGTATTTTGAAGTAATAGGAACTAACTTTTCGGCTTCAAAGGCATCGCCGTACATAACCAAGGTTTTCATAACCTTAGCAAGCGTTTCACCCTTTTCGCCGTTTAAAATGGCTTGCTGTTCAGGTGTCAATTTCATAATTGCATTATCCTTTCAGAAAAGATTATAAAATAATAAAGAATAAAGAAAAAAGAATAAAATCGGTGTGCCTTCGGCACGAAATTATAGGTTTTCTTTTGCGGTATTTATTGTGGAAATAAGAATTTTTTTAATTTCCAAACAGTCATCAATCAAAGAACTTTTTTCTTGCTCGGTAATATAACCTGATAAATACAAAAGGTTTAACCAATATTCAGTTTCGGCTGTTTCTTTAAGTGAAATATGTAATTTAGCAATAAAATCAGCTCTGCTGCTTCCGTAAACCGCTTCGTTTGCGTTTGCACCAATAGAAGTGGCAGAACGAATAATTTGTTTTGAGATAACCAATTCCTGCTTTTTTGAAACTAAATATTTATGGAGTTTTACAATTCGCGCTGCGAATAATAATGATTTTTCAAGAAGAATATTGTTTTCTTTCATTTATTATTTTTTCTTTGTGTATGAAGTTTCTTTACAACTTCATACACTTGCTCCACGCGCCCCAAATAACACTGCGAAGGTTTCCAACCTTGTCGGCGTCGCCAATAACGTGAATATGTTTGCCTTTCGCGGCAACGGGTGCGGGGTTATAACCAACAGAAAGAATAACCGAATCGGTGGGTAAGGTAAATGTTTTGCAGTCTTTGTCTTTAAGTGTAACAAAGCCGTCGCCAATTTCACAAAGTGAAGTTTCAAGGTAAACGGGGACGTTGTTTGTTTTAAAGAAATCACGCAAATAACTTGTATTGGCAAGGCAAATACCGGGGGTGGTAATAAGGTCGTCCTGCATTTCTACAACAACGGGGTGCTTGCCATTTAAGAATAAATCATAAGCAATTTCGCAACCTGTAAGGCCGCCGCCAATAACCACAACGTTTTCGCCTGTGGTTTTGTTGCCAAGCAAATAATCTACTGCTTCTATAGCGGTATCTGCGCCCTTAACGGGAAGTTTTTTAGCAACAGCGCCTGTTGCCACAATAATTTCATCGGCATTAAGCGAATTAACGTCTTTAACTTCGGTGTTAAGTTTAACTTCAATGGGGTGTTTTGCGAGTTCGCGAATATACCAAGCAATAAGTGCGCGGTCCTTTTCTTTAAAAGATGGTGCAGCCGCCGCAATAAATACACCGCCAAGTTTATCGCTCTTTTCATAAAGTGTAACCTTGTGTCCGCGTTTAGCGCAAACAATAGCTGCTTCCATGCCGCCAATACCACCGCCAATAATGGCAATGTTTTTCTGTTTTTTAGCGGGTGCAATGTAGTACTTTTTAGACTGCATTGTTTCGGGGTTAAGGGCACAACGGGCAAGGCCCATAGTATCGGTTAAATCTTGTGTGTTAGCGTGTCCCTTTGAAGAAGAGAAGTTAAAGCAACCGCTGTGGCAGCAAATACAGGGTTTAATGTCTTCTAATCGGTCTTCAATAAGTTTAGTAATCCATTCGGGGTCAACAAGGAACTGCCTTGCAACACCAACAGCATCAATTTTGCCGTCTTTAACTGCCTGTGCGCCAACTTCGGCATCCATTCTGCCGGCACAAACAACAGGAATATCAACAAATTTCTTAATGTGCGCAACGTCATCTAAATTGCAGTTTTCGGGCATATACATAGGCGGATGTGCCCAATACCAAGAATCGTAAGTACCATTGTCGGCGTTAAGCATATCGTAACCGGCATCTTGCAAATATTTTGCCGCCTTTTCCGATTCTTTCATATTACGTCCAACTTCGGTATAATCTTCGCCCGGCATAGCGCCTTCGCAAAAGCCCTTCATTTTAGATTCTACCGAATAACGAAGTGATACGGGGTAGTCTTCTCCGCACGCTTCTTTAATTGCCGTAACAACTTCCTTTGCAAAACGGTAGCGGTTTTCAAAACTTCCGCCGTATTCGTCGGTACGCTTGTTAAAGAATTCAATTGCAAACTGGTCAAGCAAATAACCCTCGTGAACAGCGTGAACTTCAACTCCGTCAACGCCTGCGTCACGGCAAAGTTTAGCAGTTTTTGCAAAGGCCTCAATAATTTCGTGAATTTGGTGCACGGTCATTTCGGGACACTCAATATCATGCGCCCAGCGTGACTTTTGGGGAGATGGCGAAGCCAACTCGTGCGAAGTATCAATAATGGGTTTTACAATAGCGCGGGTAAATTTGTTTTTATGTAGGGGTGCAACAAGTTCGGTAATAGCCCAAGAACGGCCCATACCTGCAGTAAGCTGAATAAAAAGTTTTGCGCCTGTTTTATGAATTTCATCCATAAAAACTTTAAGTTCTTCAAACATTTTCGGGTTCTGCCAAAGCCATTTGCCCCAAAAAGTATCGCGCAGGGGAGCAATACCCGGAATAATAAGACCAACGTTGTTTTGCGCCCTTTCTAAAAAGAGCTTAGCCGCCTCTTTGTCAAAATGGCAACCTGTAAGTTCAAACCAACCAAAAAGCGAAGTACCACCCATAGGGCACATTACAATTCGGTTTTTAATTTCTACGTTACCAATTTTCCAAGGCGTAAACAGTGCCCCGTACTTTTCGTTTGTTTTGTTCATAAAAACAATTCCTTTCAAAGTTAATTATTTAACAATGTCATAAATATTATATCATACCGTTTTACTTTTTTCAATCAAAAATGACATAATGTTCAATATTGATTTCTTGCGGTTTTTGTAGTAAAATATGTAAGAATTAAAAGTTAAAGCTGGGAATAAAATGAGCATAAAAGTAACCGATGTACGCGTTCAAAAAGGTGACGCGTCGTTTTTAATTGATGACGGAAAAACAAGCATTTTATATGACACGGGTTTTGGCTTTACCGGAAATAAAATTGCCCAAAATATAAAGAAAGTTTTAGGGGACCGCCAACTTGATTATATATTTTTAACCCATTCGCACTATGACCACGCCCTTGCAAGTGCCAATATTTTAAGGCATTACCCCTTGGCAAAGGTGGTAGCAGGGAAGTATGCGGCAAGCGTTTTTGTGCGCGACGGTGCCAAAAGAACAATGAAAACGCTTGATAATAACTTTGCCCAAAAATGCGGTGTAACAAAATATGAATTTTTGGGTGACGAATTAAGGGTAGATATTGCTGTTGATGAGGGCGATATAATTCAAGCCGGAGATATGGAATTTAGGGTAATAAATTTACCCGGCCATACACATTGTTGCGTGGGCTTTTACTGTGAACAAGAGGGGTTATTGCTTGCTGCCGAAACGCTTGGCGTGTACGACGGCGAAAAAACCGTTATGCCAATATACCTTGTAAGTTACGGTGACACCATTTCGTCTATTGAAAAAATAGAGAAACTTAATATAACAAAAGTTTTGGCACCGCATTATGGTTTGCTTAATAAAAACCAAACCGAATTTTTTCTTAAAAATATGAAACCTGCCGCGCAAGAAACAGCACAAGAAATACTTGATAGTATTAAAAAAGGGTTAAGCGATGAAGAAATTATTAAACAGTATAAGAACAAATATTGGCACGATTATATGAAAGAAATATACCCTGTAGACGCCATAGAACTTAACACTTCAATAATGATTCGCTTAATCAAAAATGAGCTTATGTAAAAAAATTTTTATAAGCGGTTAGAATAGTTTAAAATCTTTTCTAAAACAAGAAAAACCTTTAACACCAAACGGTGTTAAAGGTTTTTCTGCCTTATTTTTGGTACGGATGTTTGTAAATACTTAATTTATTATAAGGTTATTGAGTGCACACAGCCACATCTGTGTTATCATCAGGAATATTATCTGCTATTTCTACCATATAATATTTTTCACCATTAGAATTAACTTCCTCTGAAATTTTAATTTCAGCTTCTGATTCTTTTCCGTTTATCAAAACTATCACTTTGTTTGATACGCTTTCAAAAACTTTAGAAACAGTTTCGGCAACAGCGCCATCAGTGGCGGCATTTGCTACCAATCCTATGGAAGAAAGAACTGAAATCGCTGCAACCAAAACAACGAATGTTTTACGAAAATCTATGAAATGTTTTTTATTAGTCATACGCATAATCCTTTCAATTGATTCATCGGAAGGATGAATGTTTGAAAAAATATCTATATATTGTTTTTTACTCATCTAACCATTCATCTCCCAACTGTTCTTTTAAGCATATTCTTGCACGACTTAATCTTGTTTTAACCGCCGACTCTTTAATTTTAAGCATTTTTGCAATCTCTTTTATAGCTAAGTTTTCGTAGTAAAACAAATGAATTACCGTGCGTTCTTTTTTTGACAATCCCATAACCGCATTATACAAATCCATTTCAGTTGTATTGTCAAAATTGGCACCTGAAATAAAATCACAATCATCAATACTTTTGTGATATCTGAATGGTAATTTTATGTAGTTTTTACTTTCGTTAACACAGACTGTTGTCAACCATTTATCTAAATGCTCATTATCAGAAAAACTCTTAGGATATTTCAAAAGTTTCACAAAGACATTTTGAATAATATCTTCAGCATCGTAAGCGCTTTTCGTAAAGGATAGAGCGATAAGAAAAAGACGTTGATTATTACGATTTACTGCCTGCATAAAATCATCTTCCGTCATTATTTCACCGCCTTGTTGAAAGGTCCTTTCACTATTATAACAAACGAGTATACAAAAAGGTTACAAAAAATATTTTCATATTAATATTTACGAAAAAAAGCACTTTGTCAATAATCGCTGAAATGAGATATGTGGGACAGTTCTTTAGTCCAAGCCGAGTGCTATTGGTTTGCGAAAACTAGTTAGCGGCTTTGCCGCTTGCCCTCTTGCAGTGCCCAAACACGCGCTCACTGGTGGCGTGGCGTGTTGTTTGACCGCTGCGCTTCGTTTTGCTCGCTGTATCACCCACTGAGTGCGCTCGCAACCTCACCCAACGACCTACGCTCGTCGGACTCATAACCCGGAGATTACAAGCACAAAATCAAATCTCGCAAATAAAACAAAAACACCCACCATAAAGGTGAGTGTTTTTATTTTGGTTGCGGGGACAGGACTTGAACCTGTTGAAAAAGTTGCAAAATCCCTTTGTTTATGCGCCTTCTTGAGTTTTCGTGAGCAATTCGTGAGCATTTACGGAGTCAAAATGGTCTAAAATTTTTGTTGTCATTTTATCTTGAATGTCATTTAAAATATGT
>JAZOOT010000064.1:0-7961 GCA_045655165.1 Acutalibacteraceae bacterium | reverse complement strand
GAAAAAGCCATAAACAAAACGGTTTTAGATTCACTAAGACATATTATTTTTTGCGATTTTGTAAAATTATACAGTTTTGATATACCGGAAGAAAGTGCCGTTTTGCTTTCTAAAATTACCGAAGAATATGTGATTTTGCGTTCAGAACGTTCTTTTATGACACTAAGTTTCTTTAAAAATTTATTTTAATTGGAGTTATTATGCAGGGAAGTAATAAATACTATAAAACTCTTGAACTGAATAAAGTGCTTGATTTACTTGCTGCCGAAGCAGCCCTTGATGATGCTGCTGAATTAGCAAGAAATTTAACACCGTCAAGCGATATTAACACCGTTAAAACTTTAATTGGTTATACAAACGATGCTTTTAATCTTTCGGCAAACACTTCTTTTCCAAGTTTTGGTAAGGCAAAAAACGTTTTTCCGTATGTTGAAAAATGTGTTGCGGGCGGGTCGCTTAATTTAAAAGAATTTTTAGAACTTGGTGAAACTTTAAGGGTTATAAGGTCGCTTATAGAATGGAAAAATAATAACCAAAACCAAAGCGCAAATTCGCTTTCAGTATTTTTTGGACAACTTGTTTCAAATAACTATCTTGAAGATAAAATTAAACACGTTATTATTAGTGAAGACGAAGTTTCTGATAACGCTTCTCAAGAACTTTCTGATATTAGAAGAAAAATTTCCAAGGCATCTTCTGAAATTAGAAATAAACTTGACAGAATTGTTAAAAATCCGTCTAAAAACAAATATTTGCAAGATTCGTTTGTGACTGTACGCGACGGTAGGTTTGTTGTACCGGTAAAACAGGAATACAGAAGCGAAGTTTCGGGTATTGTGCACGATACTTCATCTTCTGGCGCAACTTTATTTATTGAACCAATAGAAGTTGTTGAAATTAACAATGATATTCGTGTTTTAAAAGCAAAAGAAAAAGAAGAAATTTTAAAAATTTTGCTTGAACTTTCAAGCGAAGTTGCTTCTTTTTGCGAAACCATTAAATCTTCATATACCGCTTTGGTGCAACTTAGTTTAATATTTGCAAAGGCATCGCTTGCTTATAAAATGAAGGCATCTTTGCCAAACATTAACCAGAACGGTTACATTTACTTAAAAAATGCAAGACATCCGTTAATTGATAAAAATAAAGTTGTGCCAATAACAGTTGAACTTGGCAAAGAATACCGCACACTTGTAATTACAGGGCCAAATACAGGCGGTAAAACAGTTGCTTTAAAAACAGTTGGTCTACTTACTTTAATGGTTATGTGCGGTTTGCTTATACCTGTAAGTGAAGATAGTCACATTTCAGTTTTTGATAACATTCTTGTTGATATTGGTGATGAACAAAGCATTGAACAGTCGCTTTCAACCTTTTCTTCACATATTGTAAATATTATTGATATTTTAACTAAAACCAATGATAAGTCGTTAGTTTTGCTTGATGAACTTGGTGGGGGAACCGACCCGCAAGAAGGTGCAGCGCTTGCACAGGCAATAATTCTTTACATTCATAACCGTTATGCAAAAACGATTACTACTACACATTATTCAGAACTTAAAAGTTTTGCGTTATCTACAAACGGTGTACAAAACGCAAGTTTTGAATTTGACGTTGAAACACTGCGCCCAACTTATAATCTTTTAATTGGCGCGCCCGGCCGTTCTAATGCCTTTGCGATTGCCGATTCATTGGGAATGGAAAAATCGGTACTTAAACAGGCAAAGGAACTTGTTTCTGAAGATGACAGGAAGTTTGATAAAGTTATTGCAAATTTAGAAGAATCTTTACAAAAGCTAAACAATCAAAATTTAGAAATTGCAACTCTTAAATCTGAATTATCAAAACAAAAAGCCACTCTTGAAACAAAACTCGATAAAGTAAATAAAGAGTGTGAGGAAATTTTAAGCAAAGCCAAAGCAAAAGCTAAAGATATGCTTGATACTACGCGTTATAAATCTGATATATTGCTTAACTCTTTGGAAACTGCTTCAAAAGAGATTTCTAAACAAAACAACGCGGAAGTTTTGCTTTCTTCTAAACGCCTTGCTAAACAAACAATTTTAAAACTTGAAGATGATATTGACCCTGTTACGCTTGTTAGCGATACCGAATATACACTTCCACGCCCCTTAATTATTGGCGATAAAGTGAAAATTGTATCGCTTAAACAAACAGGTATTGTTACTTCAATAAATGATAATAAAATTGAAGTAGGCATTGGTAATTTTAAAACAATTGCCGATATTAAAGATATTCGACTTATTGCCGATAAAAACGTCAAATCTACACCAAAGACACGCAATGTTAAAAACAAAGCGAAAATTACGCCAAAATCTGCTTTAATGGAATTAGATATACGAGGATACAACTGTGAAGAAGGACTTTTAGAAGTTGAAAGATATATTGATTCTTCGGTTATGGCAGGCATACACACTGTTGGCATTATTCACGGAAAAGGAACCGGTGTATTGCGTTCTGCTGTTCATTCTTATTTAAAACATTCACCGCAAGTAAAAAGTTTTCGTTTGGGCGTTTTTGGAGAAGGGGAAAGCGGTATAACAATTGTAGAATTAAAATAAAAGCTGTTAAGCAAATGCTTAACAGCTTTTTCTTAAATGTTTATTCCTCCGTCGCAGGAAATTACCTGACCCGTAATGTAATCGGATTCGTTACAGCAAAGAAAATATGCAAGGGAAGCCACTTCGTAAGGGTCGCCCATTCTGCCAAGAGGAATTTCATCAACAAAGGTTGCCAAATCTTCAACGGAGATATTATCATTCATTTGGGTTTCAATTAACCCAGGCGCAATGCAGTTAATGTTTATTGAACTTGGCGCAACCTCTTTCGCAAGGGCTTTTGTAAGACCAATAAGACCGGCTTTTGAAGCCGAATAGTGAACTTCGCACGAAGCGCCGCTAACGCCCCACATTGAAGATATATTAACAATTTTACCGCTTTTATTTGAAATCATACTTTTAACAACAGCTTGTGAAACCAAAAAAGCGCTTTTTAGGTTTGTATCAAGAACAAAATCCCATTCGCTTTCGGTAATATCAGTAAAAAGGTTTTGTTTTGAAACGCCTGCGTTATTTATTAAAGCATCTATTTTACCAAAGCGCGATAGGGCAGAGTGGACCATTGCCTGAACTTCGTTTTTTTCGGTTAAATCGGCACGGTATAATAAAACATCGGCTCCGTTGGATTTTAAGGTTTCGGCCAAAGTTTTTGCTGCATAAACGGAATTGTTATAATGCAAAACAATATTCCATCCCATACTTGCAAACTTCATGCACAAAGCGGTACCGATACCACCCGCGGCACCTGTAATTAAAACGGTTTTACTCATACAATCACCTAAAATTTAATTTATATTATGATTATACCATAATTTACTAAAAAAGAAAGTATAATTTTAATTGCTACAATTTGTGGTTTACATAATCATAAACACCATATATAGTTCGGTTTACATAATAAGTTTACATAATATATAAATTTTTATAATTTTGGTTGACATAATGCTTGTTTTGTAGTATATTTATTCTTGCGCCTTTATTGTTGCAGGCGGTTTTAGGTTACATAATATACTGTTGTAATATCTTGTCCTTTGATAGCATATGTTTTAATAAATATATGAAAGGCGAGGGCATTATGAAACATTCTACAGTTCTTTATTTAAACCGCTTTAAAACCATTAGTACAATAAAAGAAAATTCATCAGTTATTGCATTTACGTTTTTATTTATAATTTCACTTTTTGCAGGGTGCTTGTTTTTTTCGGCAGGAAAAACCGATTTGCTTTCAGAAGTGTTACTTAAAACCTGCGTAACGCAAAAAATTTCACAACCATTCTTTACAGTTTTTTTACTAACATTAGTTACAGAAATTGTGTTTTTGATGTTAATTTATCTTTTTGGTACTTCGCTAATAGGCATTGCATTTATTCCGGTTGTAATTATTACAAAAGGTTTTTTGCTTGGCATTTTGCTTGGCAATCTTTATCTTAATTTTAAATTTCAAGCAATTGCATATAACCTTATTATAATAATTCCTGCTTCTTGTGTTTCTGTTTTGGCTTTAATTACAG
This sequence comes from Acutalibacteraceae bacterium, assembly GCA_045655165.1. Classification (GTDB taxonomy): domain Bacteria; phylum Bacillota; class Clostridia; order Oscillospirales; family Acutalibacteraceae; genus SIG607. The sequence continues at coordinate 3,871 of JAZOOT010000064.1, read as the reverse complement.
GCGCGTGTAACTCTCTTAATTTATCTTATTGTTTGGGAAAACTTTTAATATCAGAAGGTCAGTCTGAAAATAAACCGCAGCTAAAAAAGGTTGCTTTGCAATTTTTTGGTTTGTTGGCGATAATCGTTTTTTCTGCGTTGATTCAAAGCTTAATGTTTGTTGCTTTTGTAAATTTCTTTGAATTCGGGTGAGTATATGACATATATTGCAGATTTTTCTTCTTATTTACTTAATGTAAAAAAATGTTCCAACAATACATATCAGTCGTATATTCGCGATATAAATGCTTTTGTAAAATATTTTGAAGCAAGTAAAAAACCCGAAGAATTGAATGAACGCGATGTAACCGATTATATTTCATATTTAAAAGATAAAAAGTTTTCAAGTTCAACTCTTTCACGTGTGTTGGCTTCAATTCGCTGTTTTTACGGTTTTTTGCAAAAGAATAAAGTTATTTCTTTAAACCCTGTTGAAAAATTAAAGTTAAACCAAACCGAAAAACACGTTCCCGAGGCACTTTCACAAAAAGAAATTATGCTTTTGCTTGCACAGCCAAACGGCAATGATTTTAAATCTCAGCGCGATAAAGCAATGCTTGAGCTTATGTATGCAACCGGAATTAAAGTTTCTGAACTAATTGATTTAACTATTTCAGACATTAACCTTTCTGTTGGCATTTTACATTTACGTAATAATAAAAACGAAAGAATTATTCCAATTTATCCAAATGCGCTTAAAACCCTTGAAAATTACATAAATAAAATTAGACCTATTGTTATTTATAATAATAACGAAGAAAAGCTTTTTACAAATATGTCCGGTCAGGCGCTTTCACGCCAGGGTTTTTGGAAAATTGTTAAATCTTATGCTAAACAGGCAGATATTAAAAAAGAAATTACTTCTTTAACATTTAGACATTCTTTTGCAACACATTTACTTGAAAACGGTGCCGATTTAAAAGATGTTCAACAACTACTTGGACATTCTGATATTTCTACAACAAACGTTTACGCACAACTTGTTAAAAATAAATACGCTATATCTTACAAAAAATTTCATCCGCTTGCAAAATAACACCAAATTTATTTTTTGGTGTTATTTTTTTGTAATATTTTTAATTTAATAAACATATTCCTTTACAAAAGAGGCAAAACAGTGGAGGAATATTTATGACTAATTCAAGCATTTATAACGATATTGCTACAAGAACAAACGGTGATATTTATATTGGTGTGGTTGGTCCTGTTAGAAGTGGCAAATCAACCTTTATAAAGCAATTTATGAACACACTTGTTATACCTAATATTAGCGATGACGTTGGCAGAGAAAGGGCAAAAGACGAACTGCCTCAATCATCTTCAGGAAGAACCATTATGACAACTGAACCTAAATTTATTCCCGAAAATGCTATTAAAATTAATGTAAACGACAACGCGGGATTTAAGGTAAGGTTAATTGACTGTGTTGGATATATTGTGCCGAGTGCATTAGGTTATATTGAAAACGAACAGCCAAGAATGGTTATGACACCTTGGTACGATGAGCCGGTTCCATTTAATATGGCGGCCGAAATTGGTACAGATAAGGTTATTAAAGAACATTCTACAATTGGATTGGTAGTAACCACCGACGGAAGTATAAGCGATATTCCAAGACAAGATTATGAAGAAGCAGAAGCAAGAGTTGTTTCTGAATTGAAGCAAATCAACAAACCGTTTGCCGTTATATTAAACTGTATGTTTCCAAACAGTGATGAAGCAAAAATTCTTGCAGACGAACTAAAAACTAAATACGATGTCCCTGTAATTCCTGTTAATTGTATAGATTTGAATATTAACGATATTCAGTATATTTTAGGCGAAATTCTTTATGAGTTTCCAATTAAAGAAATTGCGGTTAAATATCCAGCTTGGGTTAATACTTTGGGTTTAGAACATTGGTTAAGGGTTGACATTAATCATATAATCAAAGACTGTTCAGCAAATATTAAAATAATTAAAGACTTAGAAACCATTAAAGATAACTGTGCGTGTGATAATGTTGAAAAAGTAACTGTAAACAATGTTAATTTTGGTACAGGAACAGCTGAAGTTGAGTTTAAAATACAAAGCGAACTTTTTTACAAAGTTATTAACGAAATGACCAATATATCAATTAAAAATGATTGCGAGTTAATGCAAAACATTGTCGGTCTTTCAAAAATTAAAAAAGATTACGAACGAATAAAAAACGCGCTTGATGAGGTTGAAGCAACCGGTTACGGAATTGTTATGCCATCGCTTGAGGAATTAACCCTTGAAGAACCCGAAATTATGAAACAAGGCGGAAGATACGGTGTAAGATTAAAAGCATCGGCTCCGTCTATACATATGATGAGAGCCGATATTACAACCGAAGTTAGCCCGATTGTTGGCTCTGAAAAACAAAGTGAAGACCTAATTATGTATTTGCTTAGCGAATTTGAAGAAGATCCGGTAAAAATTTGGGATTCCAATATTTTTGGTAAATCGCTCCATGAACTTGTTAATGAAGGATTACACACCAAACTTGCTCGTATGCCGCACGATGCAAGAATGAGATTACAAGAAACGCTTGAAAAGGTTATAAACGAGGGCTGTAACGGGTTAATTTGTATTATTTTATAAAAAAAGAGCCACTTTTTGTGGCTCTTTTTAATCGTTTTTTATTTTAGATAACGGGTTTGCTTTAATTGCATCTTCAATTTGTTTATCGGCAACGTGAGTATAAATTTGGGTTGTTCCAAGGTTTGCGTGGCCCAGTATTTCTTTTAAAATTCTAATATCAACACCACCTTGCTGATACATTAAAGTAGCGGCAGTATGGCGAAGTTTGTGGGTTGATAGCCCCATACCGGAAAGGCCGGCTTTGGCCAAATATGTTTTAACAAGATGTTGTACTGTTTTGTTGCTAATTCTTCGCTTGTTTCTGCTAATAAAAAGGGCGTTTGCGTACGATGGCGGAATTCCGTCTTTTGGCCTTACAGCAAGATAAGAGTTTAATGCATTGCAACAAGCATCGTTTAAATAAACTATTCTTTCTTTGTTGCCTTTACCCAAAAGGCGAAGCGAATTATCTGAGCGTATGTCGGTTAAATTTATGTTACAAAGTTCGCTGAGTCGCATTCCGCAGTTTAAAAAAAGCGTTAAAATACAATAATCACGCTCTTTATTTGGGCCATCTACCGATTTAAGTAAATCTATGCTTTCTTCAAGTGTTAGATGTTTAGGCAAAGATTTTTTAATAGATGGTGTATCCAAAAGTTGCGCAGGATTATCCTTTAATAAGCCCTTGTGTGAAGTTAAATATTTAAAGAAAATACGCAATGTAGAGCATTTTCGGGCCCTTGTTGTGCTATTATTACCGCGTTCAAGCTTGCAAAACACCAAAAATGAGTGTAAATCGGTTAAAGATACGGTTTTAAGTATTTCAATATCAATATCAGAAATTTCTATGTCAGAAAAGGGAAGAGTAGGGTCAACTTTTTTCCTTATTTGTTTTAAATATTTAAAAAAGGTTGTTAAATCAAAATAATATTCTTCAATAGATGCGCTCGATTTTCCTTTAACAGTTTCGCTGTATGTTAAAAAATCCCTAAGTAACGGCGGTGAACTCATTATTATTTCATATTTCATAATAACACCTCACAAAGTTTTGTATAATTCAATTATACAAAACTTTAATTTATTTGTCAAGAACGTATAAGCAGGAAATAACAGGATATAAAAAAAACACAGCATTGTAAAGTAATAAACATTAAAACAATAATTTTTAATAAGGCAGTATATATGTATAAGTGCAAATAATAAAATAGTATTCTTTTGTAAAAATATTAAAAATTAACTTTAATCAG
>JAZOOT010000063.1:0-42747 GCA_045655165.1 Acutalibacteraceae bacterium | reverse complement strand
CCGCCCTTATAAGACAGGGCTTAAGTTCATTTTCAAACGGCCTTTTAAACAACCTAACAAAACCTTACGGCGATGCCGCAATAGCCGCAATGAGTGTTGTTCACCGTATGTCAATGTTTATTATGTGTGTTGGCCTTGGTATTGGCCAGGGATTTCAACCCGTTGCTTCTTTTAACTATCAGGCAAAGAAAATTGACCGCGTTAAGCGTGGCCTTATAATTACAATGGGAGTTGGAATTGTTTTAATTGGTTTAATAGCGGCGCCTTGTTTTGTGTTTGCACCGCAAATTGTGGGGCTTTTTCAAAAAAGCCAAGCCGTTGCAAAAATTGCCGTACCGGCAATGCGTTATGCCACAATAAGTTCCCTCTTTTTGTGCCTGTCGGTACCAATAAATATGCTTTACCAAAGCACACGCCAAGCGGCAAAATCTTCGTTTTTGTCTTTGCTTCGTTCGGGTGTTGCATTTATACCAACACTTTTAATAACCACACACTTTTTCGGTGTTTTGGGTATACAAATTTCCCAACCCATAGCCGATATTTTAACCGGCTTAATAAGTATTCCTTTTATAATTTCCTTTTTATCTAAAAAAGAGGTGCAAAAAAATGAAATTTGAAACTGCGCAAAAATCGGCAGCGCGACTTGGCGTAACGGTAAGGGCGGTTCAAAAATGGGCAAAAGAGGGCAAAATTCCTTACGCTCATAAAGAGGGCAGAGATTGGTTTATTCCGCAAGATGCCGTAGTGCCTACTTTGGCAACAAAATTTATTCCAAAAAACGAACCGTTTCCTATTTTAAATAACTATGAGCCGGGTAAAATTGCCGATTACATACAGTCAATTGCAAATAAAGATGACCGCAATATTGCTTTGTGTGAATATTATTATTTTATTGGCGAGTTTGAAAAAAGTATTGAAACTGCAAAACCGTATTTAACTTCAAAAAACCCGTTGGTTGTTCCCGAAACGGCGGTTTTTGTTATGTTTTCAAATTTGTGCCTTGGCAACTTAAAAGATGCGGCAAATGCTTCGCGGCTTTTGGGCAAAAACCTTGATTTAACACAAAAGGGCGATACCCAAGAGGTTAAAGCCGTAAAAATGCTGTGCGGTCTTATTGCCAAAAACCAACTGCAACTGAAAACCGAAACCGATATATCTATTAAAGATTATGTAAAACATCTTGACGAAGGCGTGGGCTTGTTTGCTTGTTACATAATGGCGCTTGAAAGTTACTTAAAAAAGGATTATTCAAGGGCGCTTGGTATTGCCGAAACCGCGCTTAGTTTTGCAGATGATAACTGTGTTATACCAAGAATTTATTTGCTTATAGTAAAGGCAGTTTGCTATATAAATTTGCAAAACAGCGAAAGGGCAGTAAAAAATATTGAAGAAGCGTGGAATTTGGCTTCGCCCGACGGCATAATACTTCCATTTGTTGAAAATTACAATTTGCTTTTAGGAGTTGTTGAAAAGCATTTAAAAAAGAATTATCCCAAAGATTATGCTAAAATAATAAAAATAAGCAAAAGGTTCAGCGCAACCTGGTTTGAGGGTCATAATAAAAGCAACAAAGGAAATATGGCAACAAATTTAACTGCTATTGAATATACAATTGCAATGCTTTACAGCCGTAACTGGAAGGCAAAAGAAATTGCCGCGCATATGGAACTTTCGGAACGTACTATAATGAACTACATAACCCTTATATACGATAAGTTGCAAATTAACGGAAAGAAAGATTTGGAAAAACATTTAATAAAATAGAAAAAGAGTCGTTCGTTTAAACGAACGGCTTTTTTGCAGGTTTTAAAAAAAACGGGCATTTTTGCGGCATTTTTTTGCCGTAAAATGCAAAAAAACAATAAAAAAGCAAATTATAATTGCACTATTTTTTTAAAAAATTACTCGTTACAAAAAGTGTATTCTTTGTTAAAATATAAACAAAGAACAAAACAAAAGAGGTGGCTTGGTGAAAAACGAGATAAAATTGTATACGCTTGACGGAGATACGGTTTCCGTTAGCAGAATATGGGATAATGAAATAGGCGGATTTATAAGTGATTATCCCGATTTTAAACAAAACCCGCGAATAACAAAAAGCGGTAAAAAATGGGTTAATGCGGTATATGATGAATGCAAATATGCTGACAAAGAATATTCTGATTGCGGTTCTTGCCCGTATTTTAAATGTGAAAAAAAGGGCGATATGATTGGAATTTGCATACACCCGGAACTTGTGATAAGCGAAGAAAGGAAGGAAGCTTAAAATGAAAAGCAAAATTTTTACTAACAAAGTTCTTTCTGTATTTTTGGCAATAACTTTAGTGTTAGGCATGATTCCTGTGTTTTCTTTAAATGTAAATGCAGTAACCAACACCGCAGTTGCCGACAGCAAGACAATAAACAACTGGCAAAATATATTCAGCGATACAAATAATCGCTATTCTGGCGGTATTTATATTGATAAATCGGTTTACACCGCTGAAGAAGCCAAAGATAATGGCAATAGCAATTTCTTTGCCGATATTGCCGACCGACTTTCTTTTGGTAAAGATAATTTCGGAAACGATAACTTTATGGTATCACTTTCGGCAATTGGCTCTAACACTGAAATTATTGGTTATTCGGCAACCCCTACCGATACAATGCTTGTGTTAGACCTTTCGGGCTCAATGGGACATAGTTATACGGTTGGTTATGCTTCTCAAAGTTATAACAATCCCGTAAGCGGATATGATGCTTCGTATATTGAAAATATGGTTGACGCAACAAATAAAGCAATTAAGCAGTTGCAGGAATTAAACCGTCATAACCGCGTAGGCGTTGTTCTTTATTCGGGCAACAGCAGTTTTGGCAGTTCGGCATCAAACACTGCAACAGTTTTGCTTCCGCTTGGCAGATACAAAATAACGGGCGATAACTTTATTAACGCAGCTGTTACCGAAACCACCAGAAATTTATATGTAAGAAACAATAACAGATGGACCAGAAGCAATGTTACTTATGCTTCGGCTATTTCGGTAGAAACAAGTGCTAACCTTAAAACAGAATTGGGCGCTAATGTTACTGAAAAGGAAAAAGCGGTAAGCGGCGGTACATATATTCAAAACGGCTTGTTACAGGCGTACAACCAATTCTCAAAAGGCGAAGATACAGTTATTGGCGACGGTCTTATTCAGGCAGGCACACAAAGAATGCCAATAGTTGTTTTAATGAGTGACGGCGCCCCCACAACCGCAATAACCGAATATAATACTGTGGGTACATCTAACACAGGCGACGGCGGTGACGATACCGATTCTATTGGTTTCTTAACACAGCTTACTGCGTCTTGGGTTAAGGCAAAATTAACCGAAGATTATAACGGCACCGAAGCAAAATTTTACACATTGGGCGTTGGCACTTCTAATAATGCCACCGCAACGGGTGTGTTAAACCCCGCTTCTACAGCAAACAATGCAAACGGTTTTTGGAACACATTTTTGGCGCAGGGAAGCGTTAATTTAACACTTCCGTCAACACGCCAAAACGGTGGTAGTTATTCACATACTGTAAGACCGTTAGATAACGCGCAGTTGGTTAAGAATTATGTTAACGAATATTGGACAGCGTCAAATGTTGATTCAATGACAAAGGCATTTGCCGAAATTGTAGAAGAAATTATTATTCAATCGCGTTATTACGGTACCCTTGTAACAAGCGGCGACCACCATTTAGACGGTTATATTTCCTTTACCGATGAAATTGGTACTTATATGGAAGTAAAGGATGTAAAAGGTATTCATATTGGTGAAAATTCGCTTGTAACGGGCGGTATGTTTGCCGAATTTATTAAAACGGGCGATATTGCGCGCCAACCGTTAACAGCGCAGGAAAAAGCAGACCTTGAAACCGAACTTACAAATGCTATTATAGACCGTTTTAATATTAGCGGTTCCGAAGCTTTGCTTCTTAAAAATACAGCAATAAACAACGGTTACATTGATTATAACGAACAAACAGGCGAATTTTCAAACTATATGGCTTGGTATGCCGATGAAAACAATAATTATATTGAACCGTATGTTGAAAATGTTAGCCGAACAACTACACAACAAGCAAAATATATTGTAAAATCTTACTTTTATTTAGGTGACGTTTTACAAAACCATGTTGAATCTTCAATGCTTTATATTCTTGTTCGTGTAAGGGAAGACATTACCACCGGCAGACAAATAGTAGACGCAAATATGCCTGCTTCCTTGCTTCCAATGATTACTTACACAATAGAGGTTGAAGGCAACGAATTAACCGATGATTCTATTATATCTATGACAAACAACAAAGACGAAAAATCTCCCGCTTGCTTGTTGTTTGAAGTAGGTCTTAAAGATGAAATAACCCCTTATAATATTTCGGAAAAACTTAAAAACGAAGACTTCCGTAAAGAAGACGGCGTATATGCTTTTTACACAAACCGCTGGAGAACATCAAACGGTGCTGAATTTACAATTCCCAACAATATTCCTGAATCGGTTTATAATCACGGTTTGGTAGGAAGCACAGAAGCTCACTTTATTCCGTCACTTCAAAACGAAAGATATTATTACACAAATAATACCACCGTTTTAAATGCAAACGGTACGGAATACACAGGTAATACACACCCCAAAGATACAGGTGTATCGTATATTCACCATTTTAAATTCATTGAAATAGTAAATAATCAACCGCATATTAAGGCTGTAAATAACCCCATAACCGAAAACGCAATTAAAGAGGCCGTAAGGGGCGAAAACAATACTTGGGTTATTCCTATGGGTACACCCAAACGCTATTTTGGTGAAGAAGTTCACGGCGAAGATGCGCACATTCATAAAAGCGACTCCGACAACAAAACAAACACATTAAAATGGGTAAACTATCCACGCACAGTTTACGAAGGTGCTTCTTCGGGCGCACCCGGTTACCATGTGTTTGCTTATCTTGGTAACAACGGCAGAATTACCGCTACCCCGGCGCAGGGTATTAAAATTACAAAAACTGTGCAAGAAGTGGCACAAAACGCAAATGTAAATACATTTAATTTTGTTATAACCCTTTCGGATATAAACACAAGCGAGGTTGACTACCGACTTGAAAAAGCCGATGGAACCGTTGAAGTGGGCAAACGTGAAATTAACAACCATAAAGTAACAGTTGCGCTTGGCGACGGAGATGTTGTTTATATTACAGGCATTCCCAAAGACACAACCTATACCGTAACCGAAGAGTATAATGCTTATTATATTGGTACTTCGCAAAACAACACGGGTGTAATTGAACTTTACACACTTAATAATGTTGATTTTGTAAATAATCCGCGCGGTTTTGGCAGTCTTTTGGTTGAAAAAGAAGTTGTGCACAATTACGATACAGAAAATGTGCCAAGTGGTCTTTCTGCCAAGAAGTTTGATATTACAGTTAATTTCATGGGCGAAGAAAACGACCTTGCAAATATTACTTACCCCAACAATGTGGTAAAGGTTTCTAATACAGAATATAAATTCCAATTGGCAAACGATGAAGATGTTGTTTTCAGTAACATACCCGAAGGTATTACCTATACCGTAACCGAAAATATGGTTAACGCAAATAAAGGTGATAAAGATTACGGTTTTGTTTTTGATGCAGCAAAATCTTCTTTAAGCGGTACCATAACCAAAGACGCACAGGCAGAAGCTTTGGTTGTAAATAAATACGAGCCAAAAGCAGTTTTGCCAAATGTAACTATTACCGGTATAAAAGATGTTGTTGGCACGCTTGATACAACCAATACATTTACCATAGCTTTACAACCTGTGCATATTGGCGGCGGCAATAACACAAACATTGGCCAGCCAATAACAATAGGTGCAATTAAAGAGGGCGAAAAATATACCTTTAATATGGCAAACAGCATTTCTTACACTGCCGTTGGCACATATTCTTACGAAATTTACGAAGTTGAACCCAACGAAAACAAACCCGAAAATATTGCATATGACAAGAGCTTTGGTTTATTCTCGGTTATAGTAACCGATAACGATGTCAATGGCGAACTTGAAATAAACAATGTTATTGTATTACAGCAAAGCGCAACACTTTCGGGTAATATAGAAAACGGTTATACAATTACCAAAGATTTTAACAATGTTTATATGGCTGCCACCGAAACCTTTAGTGTTAAGAAAACTGTAAACGGTCAGTATGGTGTGTATGATAACGATGCAGGCATTTTGTTTGCTTTGTTTGAAGGCGACGGCGAACAGTATAAAGGAATGGATGCTTCGGCTTATTACTATTCGCTTACTAATGATGACGGTATAGCAACATTTAACCTTAATATTCGTCAGGAAGATTACAAAACAGCACCTGTTACATACTATTTGCGTGAAATGATACCAATGGTACAAGACCGCGTAATTGGTATGACATATAATACAGATTGGCAATACACAGTAACTATTTACTGGCCTGAAGGCGATATTGCACCCACAGTAACATACAAAACTTATGACGGTGCGGTAGTAGAAAAAGATACATTGGCAATAAACAATACTTTTGACCCAAATGTTTATTCTACACCCGACATAGTTTTAAGCGGTGCTAAATTCTTAAACGGCGGTGCGCTTCGCGACGGCGATGAGTTCACATTTGAACTTTATATAACCGATGCCGATTTCTTATTAACAGGCCACGCTGTAGAAAAGAGCGTAAAAGCCACAAAGAATAATAACCAAATAGTGTTTGACGGAATTAAATTTAAAACCGCAGGCACAAAGTATATGGTTATTAAAGAAAAGGCAGAAAATAAAGGCGGTATTGTTTACGATACTACACTTTACCATATAACCGTAAATGTTGTTAAAGTTGAAGACGCAGCCGGTAAAACCGTTTTACAGGTTGTAGAAACCGAAAACGGCGTATTAAAAAGCGAAGCCATACACAAGGTTGGCGTAGGTTTTGTTTCGGCAAACGAAATTAGCTTTAATAACACATATTCAGTTACTGATACCGCCACCGTTCCTTTAAATGTAACAAAGGTATTAAACGGCAGACACATAGTTGACGGCGAATTCCAGTTTGGAATCTACGACCAAAACGGTGCGCTTATTGAAACCAAGAAAAACAATCATAATACAGTAGAATTTAGTGCTTTGGCGTTTGACCAAACCAATATTGGCACACACAAATTTACCGTTAAGGAAATTGTGCCAAGCAGTGCGGTAAACGGTGTTTATAACGGTGTTAAGTATGACCTTAAAGCACACGAAATAGAGGTAACTCTTTATGATAACGGCGAAGGTAAACTTGGCAAAACCGTTAAACTAAACGGAAACATTGTAAACGATGTTAATATTACCTTTACAAACAATTATTCTGCAAATGCAACAAGCTTGGTTTTAAGCGGTTTAAAAACCCTTACCGGACGTGATTTAGTAAACGGTGAATTTAGTTTCTTGCTTTATGAAACCGGCAGAGATTTTGCCATTGCAGAAAACGCAACTCCTGTAAAACAGGCAACAAACACAGTAGGCGCAAATAAAAATATTGGTCAATATCAAATTACCGTTAATTACAGCGATAACCAAGAAGGGCTTTACCATTATGTATTAAAGGAAAATATACCAAGTGAGCGCAAGGGCGTTAATTACGATACCCGCGAATATCACATTACGGTAGTGGTTGCCGATAACGGTTTGGGCAATATGGTGGCAAGTGTGCAAAATATTGTATGCCCCGGTATACACGGCTCATTTACCACAAGCAACCTTAACTTTGGCAACAGTTATAACACTGCACCTGCCGAATACGAAATTGGCGGTGAAAAGAAGTATAACCTAACACTTACTGACGGTATGTTTGAATTTGAACTTTTGGATGAAGGCAATGTTTCGCTTGGTAAGGTTAAGAACGATGCAAACGGATTGTTTAAGTTTGAAAAACAAATTCTTAACACTGTTGGTGTTCATAAGTTTACCGTTAAAGAAGTAAACGGCGGCAATACCTTGAACGGTATTGTATATGATGATGCAGTGTTCACGGTAAGCATTCCCGTTTACGATAACGGCGAAGGTAAACTTTTGGTTGACGAAAATAATATTGTTATAACCAAAACAAAAGGCACAGCAGAAACTGCTGCCGATAAGATTGAGTTTAATAACGAATACAAAGCAGAAGCAAGCGATGTATTTAAAATTAACGGTAAAAAGATACTTGACGGCAGAAACATTGTTGCAAATGAATTTGAATTCATACTTTACGAAGCAGATGCTTCTTATAACAAAAAAGGAAACAAACTTGCAACTGCTAAGAATAATAAAGACGGCTTGTTCACTTTTGAAAAGGAATTCAAGTTCGATACCGCCAAAGATTACTACTTTGTTGTTACCGAAAAAGACCTTGGCGCAAACGGAATAACTTACGATAAAGCGGAATTCGGCGTTAAAGTAACTGTTAAAGACAACGGCGCAGGTAAATTTGTAGTTGATGACATAACCTATACAAAAGGTTCTGAAACTGTTGAAAGTATAGAATTTGTTAACGTTTACCGCGATATTTCTGAAACAGGCGATAACTTTAATATTGCACTTTGGGTTACATTAATGATTATATCAATGTTGGGCTTTGCGGTTACCGTTTTAGTAAAACGAAAAAATTGTAAGGCATAATAAACACTAATAAACCGCTCTACCTAAAAAGTGGGGCGGTTTTGTTATCAAATAAAACAATTTTCTGTTAAGAAATTAACACATTTTGTTACAGTTGCCGATTTATTACCGGTGCTATTGACCTTTTAAAAATAGGGGAGTATAATTTAGTTAATAAAAAATAAAGGAGCAATATAAATGATTTATTTACTTGACACTGCAGACCTTGAATCAATAAGATACTGTAACGAATATTATCCTATTGACGGTGTAACAACCAACCCGTCAATTATTGCAAAGGAAAACACCGAATTTTGGCCGCTTGTAGAAGAGATTCGTAACATTATTGGCAAAGATAAAATGCTTCACATTCAAACTCGCGCCGAAAAGGCAGAAGACATTATTAAAGAAGCAATGCTTTTAATTGGCCGTCTTGGCGGTGAAATTTATATAAAAATCCCCATTAGCGAAGAGGGCTTAAAAGCAACAATGCTTCTTAACAAAATGGGTATTAAGGTAACAATCACTGCAATATTTACCCCTGCACAAGCACTTTTAGCTGCAAAAGCAGGCGCAAGTTTTGTAGCACCATACGTTAACCGTCTTGATAACATTTTGGGTGACGGCGCCGACGTTGTTGCGCAAATTGTTGAAGAGTTTACGAAGCACAACCTTGATACAAAGGTTCTTGCCGCAAGCTTTAAAAACTCTGAACAGGTACACAAATGTGCTATGGCGGGTTGTCACTGCGCAACGGTAACCGAAGGAACACTTAAAAACCTTGTTTCTTACCCAATGACCGAAAACGCAATTACGGGCTTTGATAACGACTGGAAAGCGGTTTACGGTGAAAAAACAATACTTGATATGTAATAAAAAAGCAACTTCCATTGGAAGTTGCTTTTTTGGCTTTCTTGACAAAGTAAGGGCAAAACTATATAATAATTGCTGTATAGAGGTGATAGAATGATACCTAAGTTATATATAGTTGTTCCTTGCTATAACGAAGAAGAGGTTTTGTCTAAAACTGCAGTTATGTTGCTTAAACAGCTTAATAAAATGCAAAAGGAAAATTTGGTGTCAGAAAACAGCAAAATACTTTTTGTAAATGACGGAAGCAGTGATAAAACGTGGGAAATTATTTGCACTTTGGCAAAGGAAAACAGCGCGTTTATTGGCATTTCGCAAAGCACCAACCGCGGCCACCAAAGTTCTGTTTTGGCAGGGCTTATGGAAGCCAAAGATAAATGCGATATAACCGTTTCTATTGATTGCGACGGGCAGGATGATATAACCGCCATTAGTGAAATGGCCAAGGAATATAAAAACGGTAACGAGGTTGTTTACGGTGTAAGAAAGAACCGTAAAAATGACAGTTTGTTTAAACGCTTTACCGCAGAAACCTTTTATAAATTTATGAAACTTATGGGCGCAAAGGTTGTGTTTAACCACGCTGATTACCGCTTGATTTCTTCGCGCGTGTTAAACGAACTTGAAAAGTTTAAAGAGGTAAACCTTTTCTTGCGCGGAATGGTACCGCTTGTTGGCTTTAAATCCACCACTGTTTATTACGAACGAAAAAAACGAATTGCCGGCAAAAGCAAGTATTCGCTTGGCAAAATGATTTCACTTGCGTTAAGCGGTATAACAAGTTTATCGGTTAAACCGCTTCAAATAATATCGGGGCTGGGCGTTTTTATTTCGCTGTTAAGTTTTATTGGCGTTATATGGGCGGTGGTTTCCGCCTTTATGGGAAACGCTGTTCAGGGCTGGGCAAGTACCGTTTGTATAATTTGTTTTGTAAGCGGTATACAGCTTGTTTGCCTTGGTGTAATTGGTGAATATATTGGCAAAATTTATATGGAAGTAAAAAATAGACCGCGTTATATTATAAGTGAAAAAACAGAAGAAAAAGAGCACCAATAGGTGCTTTTTTTGTTGCTCATATAAAACTGCCGAAATAATTATTACCCTTCTTTCAATATGCTTGTTTTTCGCATTATATTATGATATAATACTATAGAATATATAAACTTTATTAGAACGGCGTGGTGAAAAAGTGGACGAAAAAAATATAGTGGTTACGGTTATTTGTACTGCCTTTAACCACGAAAAGTATATTAAAGATACACTTAACGGTTTTGTTATGCAAAAAACCAACTTTGCCTTTGAAGTTTTGGTGCACGATGACGCTTCAACTGATAACACTGCCGAAATTATATTAGAATATGCAAAAAAATACCCCAATATTTTTGTCCCTGTTATTCAAACTGAAAACCAGTTTTCTAAAGGTGTGCTTATATTAAACGAAATTCTTTACCCAATGGCAAGGGGAAAATATATTGCATTTTGTGAAGGCGACGATTTTTGGACAAACGAAAACAAACTGCAAATGCAAGTTGATTTTTTAGAAAAAAACAATGATTACTGTGCTTGTGTGCATAACAGCACTTTCCGTTTTTGCGGCGAAAACAAAAAAGACGAACTTATGGTGGCAAACACCGCCGAACACGATGTTGAATTCAGCGATGTTATTTTGGGTATGCGCCACGCTTATCAGTCAAGTTCTTTGGTTGTAAGAAAAGAATTTTTGCTTGATGTACCCGATTTTTGCTATGTTGCTTATAAGGCGGGATTTGGCGATTTGCCGAATTCAATGTGGTTTACAATTTGCGGTAAGGTTAAATTTTTACCGAAAAACATGTCGACTTATAGGTTTATGAGTAGCCCAAGTTCTTGGTCTAAATCAACTGCAAATAACGAAAAAATGGCAAAACACACAAGAGCTCTTATTGAAATGTATAAAAGTGCAAGGAACATTGTGCCCGAAGTTTGCAAAGACAAAATTGATATTGCAATAAATAAGGAAGAATTTAACCTTTTGCAGTTTACGGGTGAATACGCTAAACTAAAAAAACCGCCATTTTTAGAAATTTATAAAAAACAACCTCTTGGCTTTAAAATTAAAAACAACATAAAGCTTTACTTTCCTTGGGTTTATAAAGCATTTTTAAGGGTGAAAAAATGAAAAAAGCTTTAATTTGGAAACTGCTTGAACGCTTTGGGGTTCAGGGCGTACAGTTTGTAATGCAAATTGTTTTGGCTCGTTTGCTTTCTCCCGATGATTACGGCGTTTTGGCAATAATGGTAATATTTACTACCATTGCAAATGTGTTTATACAAACGGGATTTAACACCGCTTTAATACAAAATAAAGATGTAACCGAAGAAGATTATTCTTCGGTGCTTTGGGTTACCGTTTTGGTGTCGGTAGTTTTATATGCCGCAATCTTTTTTGCGGCGCCCTTTATTGGCGCATTTTATGAAAAGCCCGAATTAGTAGCACCTTTACGGGTTCTTGCTTTAATGCTTTTCCCGGGAGCACTTAATTCTATTCAACTTGCAAAAGTTAGTAGAGAATTAGATTTTAAAAAAGTATTTTACAGCAATATTGGCGGTATTGTTGTTTCGGGTGCTGCCGGAATTGCCGTCGCCTTAATGGGCGGGGGCTTGTGGGCGCTTGTTGTGCAAACAATGCTAAATGTTTTTATTGCCACTTTGGTAATGCAGTTTGTTGTAAAATTAAAATTTCGCTTTTTAATTAACTTTAAAAGGGTAAAAATTCTTTTTGCATTTGGTTGGAAACTGCTTGCTTCTTCGCTTCTTGAAACAATTTACCAAAATGTGCAAAGTTTAATTATTGGCAAAAAGTATAACAGTGAAACTTTGGGCTTTCACAACCGCGGTCTTCAGTTTCCGCAGTTTTTAATTACAAGTATAAGCGGTGCGGTGCAAAGCGTAATGCTTCCCGCAATGTCTAAAAAGCAAGACGAAAAGGAAAAACTTAAAGAACTTGTGCGAAACGCAATAAGCATTGGCTCGTACGCCGTTTTTCCAATGGCACTTGGCCTTGCCGCCGTTGCCGAACCGTTTGTTCGTCTTGTGTTAACCGATAAATGGCTGCCTTGCGTACCGTATTTGCAAATTTATTGCGTTTCATTTATTTTTTACCCCGTTCATGCTTGCAATTTACAGGCGCTTAATGCTATTGGCCGAAGCGATATATTTTTAAAACTTGAAGTTATTAAAAAAATTTACGGTATGGCGGTAATAATAGTTGCGGTGGTATTCTTTAATTCGCCTGTTGCAATTGCCGTTTCAAGCATTGTTTCAACCGTTATAAGTTGCTTTGTAAATGCAGCGCCAAACAAAAAGCTTATAAATTATTCTTACGGTGAACAAATTAAAGATATTTTGCCGTCGCTTCTTTTATCATCAGTAATGTTTTTGTGTGTTTGGGCAGTATCGCTTTTAAAACTTTCGCCGTTTGTTACACTTTTAATTCAAATTCCGTTTGGAATAATTGTTTATTTAATACTTTCTTATTTAACGCGTATCTCACCGCTTTTAAAGGTTGTTGAAATTATAAAAAGCGGTTTATCTTTGGGGGCAAAAAAATGAAAAAACTTTTAATGCTTGGCGGTTCAATGCAACAAATACCCGCAATAAAAAAGGCAAGGGAAATGGGGCATTACGTTATAACCTGTGATTATTGTCCTGAAAACCCCGGGCATAAATTTGCAAATGAGTATCATAACGTTAGCACAACCGATAAAGAAGCGGTTCTGGCACTTGCGCAAAAACTTGAAATTGACGGTATTGTGGCTTACGCGTCCGACCCTGCCGCGCCCACCGCGGCTTACGTTGGCGAAAAAATGGGTATACCCGCAAACCCATATAAAAGCGTTTGCATTTTAACCGAAAAAGATTTGTTTCGTAAGTTTTTAAAAGAAAACGGATTTAACACCCCAAAAGCCAACGGTTATACAAGTTATAATGATGTTTTAAAGGAAATTGACAGTTTTAAATTTCCCGTAATGGTAAAACCGGTTGATTCTTCGGGCAGTAAGGGTGTTGTTAAAGTAACTGACAAAGCACAACTTAAAAGCGCAGTAGAAGAAGCATTTTCTTATTCGCGAAACGGCAGAATTGTTGTTGAGGAATTTATTGTTAAAAAGGGTTATCAAATTTCGGGCGACGGCTTTTCGGTAAACGGCAAACTTGTTTTCACAAGTTACGGTAACGAACTTTACAGCAACAAAGGAACCCGTGAATACGTTGCATTGGGCGAATTTTGGCCTTGCCTTATAAGTAAAGAAATTAAAGAAAAAATTGATAACGAATTACAGTCCCTTATTACTGCGCTTGGTATGAAAACCTGTGCCTATAATATTGAGGTTATTTTAGACAAAGACGATAACGTTTTTGTGCTTGAACTTGGCCCGCGTAACGGCGGAAGTTATATTCCGCAACTTATTAAATATGCCACAGGCGTTGATTTAATTGATTACACAATTAA
The DNA here is from genome assembly GCA_045655165.1 of Acutalibacteraceae bacterium. Lineage (GTDB taxonomy): Bacteria > Bacillota > Clostridia > Oscillospirales > Acutalibacteraceae > SIG607. The sequence continues at coordinate 28,737 of JAZOOT010000063.1, read as the reverse complement.
AGGTGCTTTAGGTGAAGATTGCGAAGGTCTTGAACACAAAGAAACAACGGGTGTGTTTAGTAACTATATGATTTACAGCACCGTTTCGGGCAAGTTTGACGGTATTTGGTTTAATGAAAAGTTTGAAAAGGAAAACCTTTTAGATGTTTACTGCACATACGAAAAAGGCGATACCGTTCACGCTTACCAAAACACAACCCATTCGCTTGGCACAATAATTTTTAAAGCCGAAACGGTTGAAGAAATGATAGAATTAACCAACAATATGGAACAAAATTACAAGGTGAAAGTAAAATGAGGGAACTTGTAAAATTAAGTGATAAAAACAGTGTTTTAAATGCGCTTAACGAATTTTTGCCGTTGTTTCCGCATTTATGCGAAAAGGTAGAAATAAACGAATACGCCAAAAAATTAAGCAGTTATGCTAATTTTTACCTTGCAAAAGAAAATGGCGAAAATATTGGCGTTTTGGCGTTTTACGCAAACGATACACAAAACCGTATGGCGTATATTTCCCTAATTGGCGTAAAAAACTCCTTGCAGGGCAAGGGGTACGGCAAATGGCTATTGGAAAATTGCGTAAAAATGGCAAAAGAAAATAAAATGGAAAAAATTGCGCTTGAAGTTGATGATGATAATCAAAACGCAATTATGTTTTATGAAAGAAACGGCTTTGATTTTGCAAATAAAACGCAAAATAACAGCCAAATTATGCAAAAAGATATTTAAAGAAGGTTTTAAAATGCTTATCAATGTAACCCGTTCTTCAATGCCCGAATTTAGTGAATACTGCGAAGAAATTAAAGACCTTTGGGAAAGCCATTGGCTTACCAATATGGGCGAAAAACATAAAAAATTACAGGTAATGCTTGAGGAGTATTTAAACACTCCCCATGTTGCGCTTTATACAAACGGCCACCTTGCGCTTGAAAACGTTATAGCCGCCTTTAATTTTTCAAAGGGAAGCGAGGTAATTACCACACCGTTTACCTTTGCTTCAACCACCCACGCCATTGTTAGAAACGGTTTAGTTCCTGTTTTTTGCGATATTAACGAAAACGATTACACCATTGATGTAAATAAAATAGAAGCGCTTATAACTAAAAAAACCTGCGCAATTTTGCCTGTTCACGTTTACGGTAATCTTTGTGATAACCAAAAAATTATGGAAATTGCAAAAAAATATAACCTAAAGGTTATTTACGATGCCGCCCACGCTTTCGGCGTTACTAAAAACGGCGAAAATGTTGCAAATATGGGCGATGCAGCAATGTTCAGTTTCCACGCAACAAAGGTATTTAACACCATTGAAGGCGGTGCAGTAACCTTTAAAAACGATAATTTCGTGCAACTGCTTAACGACCTTAAAAATTTTGGCATAAGAAATGCCGAAGAGGTTGCTTTTGTGGGCGGCAACGCCAAAATGAACGAATTTCAAGCCGCAATGGGTATTTGCAATTTAAGGCATTTAAAAGAGGAAATTGAAAAAAGAAAAGCGGTTGTAAACCGCTACCGCGAACGTTTAAACGGTGTAAAGGGAATAAAACTTTTGGCAGAACAAGAAGGCGTTACTTCAAACTATGCTTATTTCCCCGTTGTGTTTGACGGTTATAAATACACACGCGACCAAGTATATGAAATCTTGGGAAAACAGGGAATAATTGCAAGAAAGTATTTTTATCCGCTTGTAAACGAATACGACTGCTATAAAGATGAAGAATGGGCAGATATAACAAAAACCCCGATAGCACAGCATATTGCTTATAAAGTGCTAACCCTTCCGCTTTATGCCGACTTACAAGACACCGAAGTAGATAAAATTTGCGATTTAATATTAAACTAAAAAAGCGAGGCAGTTGCCTCGTTTTTTTGTTGACATAGTTTATTATTTATAATATACTAATTGGGTTGTAAAAAAGGGGAGAACAGGGTTGAAAGTTTTAAGGTTTATTAAGAAAAACACAGTTTTTTGTATTGCGGCATTGGCGGCGGTAATAACCTGCTTTTTTGTGCCGCCCGATAAAGAGTATATTGGCTATTTTGATTTTAAAACCCTTACTTGCCTGTTTTTAACCTTGGCGGTTGTTTGCGCATTAAGAAATATTAAGTTTTTTACAATTCTTGCGCGTAAACTTGTTGGCTTGGCAGGAAATTTGCGGTCGCTTTTTTTACTGCTTATGGTTATTACTTTTATTGGCTCAATGGTTATTGCAAACGATATGGCACTCATAACCTTTTTGCCGCTTGGCTATTTTGCTTTATCGGTAACAAAGCAAGAAAAATATATGGCATACCTTTTTGTGCTTCAAAATATATCGGCAAACTTGGGCGGTATGCTAACGCCCTTTGGCAACCCGCAAAATCTTTATCTTTATTCATATTTCAATATTCCCACGGGTGAATTTTGTAAAATTATGCTGCCTGCGTTTTTACTGGCAGTTGCGCTTTTGGTTGTGGCTTGTGTTCCAATAAAGCCCATTAAATTTACAATATCAGAAGATTATGGCGAAAAACTTAACATTAAAAAAACCGTGCTTTATCTTGTTTTGTTTGCCGTTTCTATTCTTATTGTTTTTAGAATAATTCCGTTTTTGATTGGCCTTTTGGTTATACCAATAATACTTTTCTTTGCCGACCGCGATTCGCTTAAAATGGTTGATTACGCCTTGCTTGGCACATTTTTCTTTTTCTTTATTTTTTCGGGCAATATGGCAAGAATAGATGCGGTAAATGATTTAATTTCATCACTGCTGCAAAAAGATACACTTATTGTTTCGGCACTTTCTTGCCAATTTATAAGTAATGTTCCCACTGCAATTTTACTTGCAAAGTTTACAAGTAATTATCCTGCGCTTCTTTTGGGTGTTAACATAGGCGGAACAGGAACCCTTATTGCTTCACTTGCAAGTTTAATAACCTTTAGCGAATTTAAAATTCTTCACCCCGAACAAACAAAAAAATACCTTTTAATTTTTACTGTGGCAAACGCCATTTTCCTTGCGGTTTTAACCCTTACCGCAAAACTTTTTTGGGTATAAAAAAACGAGGCAGTTGCCTCGTTTTTTATTTATTCGTAATCAACAACATCTACCCAAGAAAGCAACAATTCGCGTTCGTGTTCGTTACCTTTTACCGATTGCGAAGCGGCAACAATAGGCATCCACTTCTGAACATACTGCTTAGCGGTATTGCTCTTTTCACAAAATAGATTAAGGTATTTTTTTGCACCGTCAACATCGCCGCTAAGCCAAAACAACAAATAGGTACGTGCGGCATCGGCAGAAGCATTACCTTGGGTGGCGTGTGACCAGTCAATAATATAGTGAGTGCCGTCTTCGGTAATTATAATGTTAGAGGGGTTGAAGTCACCGTGGCAAACCTTGTTGTGTTTTGGCATACCTTCAAGACGGGTATGAAGTTCGTAACGAGTAGTGGCATCTAAAGAAGAAGCGCTTATTTTACGATTCATTTTGTCTTTCAGTTTATTAAGAAGAGGGCAGTGTTTTGAGTGCATTTCCAATTGAATGTCAACAAGCATTTCAAGGTATTCATCTTTTTTCTCGGGGTTTTCTTCAATAAGTTCGGCCAAAGTTTTTCCTTCAATATACTCGGACACAATAGCCCATTTGCCGTCAATTGTTGTAACTTCTAATATTTTGGGAATATTTAGCCCTGTTCCTTCAATTCTGGCTTGGTTTAACGCCTCATTCAAAATATCTGCCTTAGAAAAATCTTCATTAAATACTTTTATACATTTTTCTCCGTTGCGGTATATTATTTTATTATTTCTTTTTGCAATTACTTTATCAAGTTTCATTAAAATTTCCTCCTTAACTAAAGCATTTATATTATATCAGCTGCGGTGGGTTTATCGGTTTCAACAAAGTGGTTGCCATAGTAGGCATTAAGATACATTTGCTTAATTTCGCTCATAAGAGGATATCGCGGATTAGCGCCTGTGCACTGGTCATCAAACGCTTGTTCTACCATGTCATCAAGGCGGTTTAAGAAATCTTCTTCATCAATGCCGTAATCTTTTATGGTTTCCTTAATACCAACGCGGGTTTTGAGTTCGTTTATGGCTTTAATAAGGTTTTTAAGTTTTTCTTCATTTGTTTTACCGCCAAGGCCAAGGTAATCAGCAATTTCGGCGTAACGGGCAAGGGTGTTAGGATGGTCATACTGAGAAAAAGTACCCATTTTATCGGGGGCTTCAGCGGCATTAAAGCGAAGCACTTCTTCAATCATTAAAGCGTTGGCAACACCGTGGGGCAAATGGTGGAAAGCACCAAGCTTGTGCGCCATTGAGTGACATACGCCAAGAAACGCATTTGCAAATGCCATACCAGCCATAGTAGCGGCGTTTGCCATTTTTTCACGCGCTTCAATATCGGTTTGGCCGTTATCGTAGGCACGGGGTAAATATTTAAAGATGTTCTTAAGTGCCTGAAGAGCAAGACCATCGGTATAGTCGGTAGCAAGCATTGCAGCATAGGCCTCAACAGCGTGGGTAACAGCGTCTATACCCGAAGCAGCGGTAAGACCGCGCGGTGCACTCATATGAAAATCGGTATCAATAATTGCCATATTTGGAAGCAATTCGTAGTCGGCAAGAGGATATTTAACGCCTGTATCACCGTCGGTAATAACTGCAAAAGGAGTTACTTCAGAACCCGTACCAGCAGAGGTGGGCACAGCAATAAAGTATGCTTTTTCACCCATTTTGGGGAATGTGTATATACGTTTGCGTATGTCAATGAATCTCATTGCCATATCCATAAAATCGGCTTCGGGATGTTCATAAAGAACCCACATAATTTTAGCTGCGTCCATTGCAGAACCGCCGCCCAAGGCAATAATGGTGTCGGGCTGGAACGCTGCCATTTGCTTTGCGCCGTCCTGAGCATTTTTTAAGGTGGGGTCGGGCTGAACATCAAAGAACGTGGTGTGAGCAATGCCCATTTCATCAAGTTTATCTGTAATGGGTTTAGTGTAGCCATTTTTATAAAGGAAAGTGTCAGTTACAATAAACGCTTTCTTGGCACCGCGTACACTCTGAAGTTCATCAAGTGCTACCGGCAAACATCCTTTTTTAATATATACCTTTTGGGGTGCACGGAACCAAAGCATATTTTCCCTTCTTTCTGCTACTGTTTTAATATTTAATAGGTGTTTAACACCAACATTTTCAGATACTGAGTTACCGCCCCAAGAACCGCAACCAAGTGTTAAAGACGGAGCAAGTTTAAAGTTATAAAGGTCACCAATACCGCCGTGCGATGAAGGAGTATTCACAAGAATACGGCAGGTTTTCATACGGGCAGCGAATTCGGCAAGTTTTTCTTGTTCGGTTACTTCGTTAAGGTATATAGAAGAAGTGTGACCAAAACCGCCGTCGGCAACAAGCTGTTCGGCTTTTAGTAGTGCATCGTCGAAATCATTTGCCTTATACATAGCAAGTACGGGAGAAAGTTTTTCGTGAGCGAACTCTTCGCTTAGCTCTACGCTTTCAACCTCGCCAATAAGTATTTTGGTACCTTCAGGTACGGTTACACCGGCAAGTTCAGCAATTTTAGCGGCTTTCTGACCAACAATTTTAGCATTTAGCGCACCATTTATAATAATGGTTTTACGAACCTTTTCGGTTTCATTGTCATTAAGGAAGTAACATCCGCGAGTAGCAAACTCCTTTTTAACGGCATCATAAATGCTTTTTAGTACAATAACCGACTGTTCAGAAGCGCAAATCATACCGTTATCAAATGTTTTAGAATGAATAATAGAGTTAACCGCTAAAAGAATATCGGCAGAATCATCAATAATGGCAGGGGTGTTACCTGCGCCAACGCCCAATGCCGGTTTACCGCTTGAATATGCGGCTTTAACCATTCCGGGACCGCCGGTAGCAAGTATAATGTCGGCTTCTTTCATAATAGTATTGGTCATTTCCAAAGAGGGAACGTCTATCCAGTCAATTATGCCTTCGGGAGCGCCGGCAGCTACAGCGGCTTCAAGAACCAACTTTGCTGCAGCAATGGTGCTGTTTTTTGCGCGGGGATGGGGGCTAATAATTATTGCGTTACGGGTTTTAATAGCAAGTAAACATTTAAAAATTGCGGTAGAGGTTGGGTTTGTTGTAGGAATAACAGCCGCAATAACACCAATTGGTTCTGCAATTTTCTTAATTCCAAAAGCAGTGTCTTCTTCAATAACACCGCAAGTTTTTGTGTTTTTGTAAGCATTATAAATGTATTCGGAAGCATAGTTGTTTTTAATAACCTTATCTTCTACAATACCCATTCCGGTTTCCTGTACAGCCATTTTTGCCAGGGGTATTCTTGCTTTATTTGCTGCAGAGGCAGCCGCTAAAAATATTTTGTCAACCTGTTCTTGCGTAAAGGTTGCAAATTCTTTTTGTGCTTTGCGTGTGTTAGCAATAGAATTCATTAAAGTTTCTACGCTATCAACTATAGTGTATTGTTTTTCCATAAAATATCTCCTTATGCAATAATAGTTAAAAATTTAACAAACTTGTTTTTTAGAAAAGCCCCGCAACTAGCGTTAGGGGCTTTCTGTTTTAAAGTTTACATTTATATTCTTGCAACGCCTGTTTCTTTTGCAGTTTTTATAACCGCTTCGGCTACAACCTTTGCCACACGCTTATCAAGCGCGGTAGCAATAATGTTTTCTTCGGTTATTTCGTTTTCGGGAATAAGAGAAGCCAACGCATAAGATGTAGCAACCTTCATTTCTTCGTTAATGCAGGTGGCTCGGCAATCAAGCGCACCGCGGAAAATACCGGGGAATGCAAGAACATTGTTTATTTGGTTGGGGAAATCCGAACGGCCTGTTCCCACAACTCTTGCACCTGCACGTTTAGCAACATCGGGCATAATTTCAGGGGTGGGGTTTGCCATTGGGAACAAAATAGCATCGCTTGCCATAGATTTAACCATTTCTTCGGTAACAAGGTTAGGGGCAGAAACACCAATAAACACATCGGCTCCCACAAGTGCATCTGCAAGGGTACCCTTCATCTTTTCAAGGTTTGTTACCTTGGCTATTTCTTCTTGCGCAGGGTTATTATTTTCATTCCCCTCATATATAATACCAAAACGGTCGCAAAACGCAAGGTTTTTTACACCAATATTCATAAGATGTTTACCAATTGCAATACCTGCACTGCCTGCACCGTTAATTACAACCTTAACTTCGCTAATTTGCTTTTTAACAAGTTTAAGTGCATTAATAAGCGCTGCAGCAACAACAATAGCAGTACCGTGTTGGTCATCGTGGAAAATGGGAATATCACAAATTTCCTTTAACTTTTGTTCAATTAAAAAGCAACGCGGTGCCGAAATATCTTCAAGATTTATTCCGCCAAAACTGCCCGAAAGTAAATATATAGTGCGAACAATTTCATCAACATCTTTAGATTTTATGCAAAGTGGAAAGGCGTCAACATCGGCAAATTCTTTAAAAAGCGCACATTTGCCTTCCATAACAGGCATACCGGCTTCGGGGCCAATGTCACCAAGGCCCAAAATAGCCGTACCATCGGTAATAACAGCAACCAAGTTTGAACGGCGGGTAAGTTCGTAGGACTTGTTTATATCCTTGTTTATTTCAAGGCAAGGTTCCGCAACGCCGGGGGTGTACGCTAAGGAAAGGTCTTCTCGGGTGTCAATGGGAACACGAGAAACGACCTCAATTTTTCCGCCCCACTCATAATGTTTTTTTAATGATTCTTGTCTTATATCCATTATTATTTCTCCCAAGGGAATGTGTACTGTGTAAGGCCTAATTCATCGCGAATTTGTGTGATTTCCTTTTGAACGCTTTCGTTAATAGGCACACCGCTTTCACGCGCAATTCCAATTTCGTATTCCTTTTCACCTGCAGTATAAATTCTTTCAACACCAGGTGCTTTCTTTGAAGCACGCATACTGCGGCAAATGTCGCCTGCTTTTTTACGGGCAACTTCTTCACCCATAAAGTGGTCGGTATCAATTGCAATAAACCAGTGTCCCAAGTGATAGGGGCGAATATTTCCGTTTTCATCTTTGCCGTCAAGGTCTTTACCATAAGCGCCGTCTTGCAAAATGGACGAGAAAAATTCAACAGCCAAAGCAAAGCCATATCCTTTGTAACCGCCTAAATCTTCACCAATACCGCCCAAAGTGGTAAGCGCCGCTGTACCGCCGCGAATTTTACGAAGAGCAATACCGGCATCGCCAAGTACAGCATTACCGTCTGTATCAATAATTGTACCTGGGTGAACATCTTCGCCAATTCTTTCGTAATATTCAACCTTGCCGTTTTGGGTAATAGAAGTAGCACAGTCAAAGTTAAAATCAAAAGCTTCGTCTGTAGGAACACCAATTGTAAAGGGGTTTGTACCAAACATACCCTCAACACCAAAAGTTGGGGCAACTGACGGACGAGCGTTTGTACCTGTCATACCAATACAACCGGCTTTGGTTGCCATTGTTGAATAATAACCGGCAATACCGTAGTGGCAAGAATTACGAACAACAACCATACCCATACCGTATTCTTTTGCCTTTGCAATAGCCATACTCATTGCCTTGTGGCCAATTACTTGTCCCATACCGTTATGACCGTCTATAACAGCGGTGGTAGGGGTTTCCTTTAAAATCTCAATTTCGGTAACTGCATTTTGAATACCAGCTTTAATTCTGTCAAGATAAATCGGCTTAAAGCGGTTTACACCGTGCGATTCTATACCGCGCTTGTCAGATTCCAACAAAACATCTGCACAAATTTCGGCGTCTTCACGCGGTATACCGTAGCCAACAAAAGCGTCAACCACGAAATTTGTTATTGTTTTCCAATCAACTATACTTGTTTTAGCCATAATTATTTCTCCCTTTTCCATTATGAATATAAAAAGAGTATACCTATTTCGTTAAATAAGCATACTCTCTTACATCTCTTGCCTTTTTATTATATTACTAAAAATAAATTTGTCAATCATTAAAATAAATTATTCAAGTTCCGCGTATACAACATTATCCATGTCAATAAGTTTTTTAATGTTGAATTCTTTATTAGAATCAACAGTAAAATTGATGCCTATATTTCCTGAAAAGCCGCTTTTTGGTGGAGTAGTATGAAAAATCAATTTAATGTTGTTATCTTTCTCTATTTTTTCAATAATTTCGTTTGTTTTATACATGTCGTTAATTTCTATGTATATAAGTTCGTTTAATTTTTTCTTTTTTTCAAATCTTCCAAGTAAAATTATCGTTATAAGATAAAGTGTTGCCACAATAATAGCTCCAGAATAAAAGCCACAACCAATTGCTATACCAATAACACTGGTGGTCCAAACCCCGGCCGCAGTTGTAAGCCCTGTTATAATGTTGTTGTTTTTTAGTATTATCATGCCTGCGCCCAAAAAACCCACGCCTGATATTACTTGTGCGGCAAGACGCAAAATATCGCCATTATTGCCTAAATAATTTTGAGCGAATATTCCTGTCATAGAAGTAAGCGCTGCACCCAAGCACACAAGAATATGTGTTCGCATACCGGCAGCTCTGCCATGACGTGCTCTTTCACTTCCAATTGCTGCACCTATTATTACTGCTAAAAATGCCCTTATTAGAACATGTATAAGAAAATTATATTCACTAAGGAACAAAAATTCCTTATATATAAAGTTTAAAAAAGCCATTTATATCACCTTGCTTTAAAATATGCTATAAATACCAAAGTTCCTCTTTGCCTGTAGATATTGCCTCGGCACCGTTTTTAAGCGCTTCGGTTATTTCTTGTTTAGTTTCTATTAAACCGCCTGCAATTATTGGAATATTGCTTGTAACAAAGCGGTTTATAATTTTACTTGCAATGCCCGGCATAATTTCAATTAAATCGGGTTTTGCCGCTTTTAGCATATCTTCTATACTGTCAACGCCCTTGCTGTCAAGCGCAAAAAAACGCTGAACAGTAATAAGACCTGCCTCACTTGCACTGCGAATAAGTTGGGGGCGTGTGCTTATAATACCGTCTACACCTTGTTTGGCAAGGTACTCTACACCAACTTTATCTTTGCCTATACCTTCACATAAATCAATGTGAATAAAAATTATTTTGTTTGCTTTTTTTGCGTCACTTATTTTTTGGGTAATATTAAGCAAATTCCCGCCAAGTAAAAATATTATATTCACAGGCGATTTTAGTGCTTCTTCAAACATATTATCGCGAACCGCTGCTATAATAGGATTTTCTTCAATACTATTATACAGTTCATTTTTAGTCATAAATTCGCACCCCCGCTTATATTATTGTTCTTTAAAAACCTAAAAATAAAAGCAAAAGAACACAATACGGCTGCATTCTTTTGCTTACTCTAAATCTCTAAATTAATTATATTCATAATATACGGCTTTGTCAAGTTGTTTTTGCCCCTTGCCATCTTTATAGACTGATATCAAGCTTTTCAAAAATTACTTAATTTCTTACCCTAAATTATCAAACTCAGGAGTGTTTTTTACGGTTCGCAGATAAAATTATAGTTACTGGATGATATACGGTGTGTAGTTATCAAAAAAATTTATAGTTCCGGTTGTGGCATATTTGCCCAAAAGGTCAATTTGCCATTGCGAAACCTGGGTAAAGTATGTGTTTGTAGGGATTTTATTAAAAATAGCGCGGTATATCATATGTGCGCCTACATATCCTGCAAGGGGAGTACTATGATTGTGTAAATCATCAACACAAAAATAAGACCTGTCAATTCCGTAACTGATTAATGCGTCAATTTCCGCTTTCCAATCTATAATAATTGTATTGGGATATAAAGAAGCAACAATCCCAATTTGCGAACGGTTTTCGTTATGCGCCGGGAAAATGGCAAGTTTCGTATTGGAATATTCACACGCATCAATGATATCTATTAATTCATAAGAATCCGAATTGCCATATAATCCACACATAAAAATAACGGAATATTTTCCTGCATAAATATTTTGCATCATATAATCATCATCGGTATATGTCTTTACAGAGGCATAACTTCTTGATTCTGCTTCTACTGATATTGCAGAACCACACATAGTTTGCAATATTCCGCCTATGTTTGAGCTATTTACAAAACTGTTACCCAAAATTAAAATCTTGTTTCGGTTGTCTTTAATTTGAAGAACACCCATATTTTTTTCGGGCGGGGCAAGTTTTTTTACTTCTGTCATCATTTTATAAATGGCAGCAGAATCGGCTTCCTCGTAATGAACCGTTAAAGCAATACTTTGGCTTTTCTCGTATTCATCACAATTATAACATAATGTGCGGGTGTAGTATTTATTTTTTCCAGAGCCAACACGGTCAATACTATGTGTGACTTTAATACCGTCAGTCTCAATTTCGCTCTGGAAAACATTAACCGATTCATTGGTATTGTTTGCTTCTGTTGAAACAGTAACACTTCCTATTGTTTGCGAATCTTTTACAATGCTGTATTCGTTTTCACTCTTTTTGAGTTTCCATTCTTTAGGTATGTTAATGAAAAGGATAATATTACTGTCTTGCGCAGAAAAACTCACTTGTTTAAAGTTTAAAATCTCAGCACAAACAATATCTCTATATGAGTCATCTTTAGAAGTATTTGACTGCGATTCAGTATTCGTATTGCTTTTTCCGCAAGAAGACATTGATAATACGGTAAGAATACACAAACAAATTGTTAACATTTTTTTCATAACAACCACCTCTATTGCATTGGTATATATCGTGACAATATGCTTTTAAATTACTTAATTTCCTGCTCTAAATTATCAAACTCAGGTGTAGAGGGTGTAACACTTGATATATTTGCTTATTCTGATTTGTTCTTTTGTTCTTCCTTTTGGGCTTTTTTATTGCCGATATAACTTCCTAAACCCTTTATGGCTAAACCAATTAACAATATAGTCAGGGTTACAAATGGGTTAGATTCTTCGTTAAAAAAATGGGAGTAAACACCATAAAAGCATACAATATAGCCAATGAAACTAAGAAAAGTAGCAAACTTTGATTTTTTATAAACAGTAACTTTTGCCATAAATATACAACCTTCCTATTATCAATATACATATATATTTAAGTATAAGCGTAATGAAAAGTCAAACAAAAAGCATCTGTCTTGCAAGTTTTCGCATATTTTTTCCATAATTACAAATACTAACAACACAATTTGTAATTTAAAGATATATGAAAGCAACAGGGAGCGCAAGGTTTTACCTTGCGAGTGAATAGTGAATAATTTCGGTGTGCCTTTGGCACGATATAAATAATGTCGGCAACGCCGACACGCAAATTTTCATCATTCATCATTTATTTTTCATTATTCATTAAAACAAAGAAAGCGGAGTGAAGTTCACTCCGCTTTATGTTATCTAAAATTTCTATGACAGTTTTGTTTTAAAAACTCTTTTATTTCGCCGTTGTCTTTGTCTTCATAGTAACCGATAAGAAGTTTCTTGAATTTGGGCACGTGGTTTTCGGGGATAACAAGCAAGCCACCTGCTTTTGAAATTAAATAATGATTTGCAAATATAACCGATGCTCGTTTGTTGCCATCATTAAAAATTTGTGTTTTCATACAGTAAAGGCAAAGTTCTATGGCAATATTTATCGGCTCATCGTCTTTACTGATAATCTCTAAAATGTTTTCTATGACAACGGTTTCTATTGGCAAAGGTGGAATATAAGAAGTGCCACCAATGGTTACAGGTACACCGCGAATTCTACCTCCGCTTGCGAAAAAGCCTTCGTTTACAAGCTTTGCAATATGACAAAGAATAGAATAATCGCTTTTAACCTGCAAAACATCTTTATCTAAAATAAACTCCCAAGCATGTTTGAGGTTTAAGATTTTTTGCACGTCGCTCGCCGTTACACCGTTTACCTTGCCGTTTTCTATAATATCCTCGGTTTGTGGGAAAGAGGTCGCAACACCCTCTAAAACTGCTTGCTCATAAATGGATAATTTCATATTCATTCTGGCAAAATCGAGGTTTAAAAGCACATCGGGGGATAATTCATTTTCCGTAAAGCCTTTTTCGGCAAGAGCTTTTTTGACCTTGCGAATTTGCTTTCGCAATTCTTTTGCCTCGGCATTGTTGCGAAGTAGTAATTGATAAAGTGTATCGGAATACACATCAACATAGGTTGATGTTACCCGACTGCCTACACGCTTACGAACGTATAAATATTTGCCACTTTGATTTTCCTTTATTTCGGGTGTGCCGTCATAAGCCAACAATTTAAGTCGGGCATATAAATCGGCTCGCTTTTCCAATAATTCTTGGATTTCGGGGTAATTGTTCATACCAAAACTCCTTTTAGGGAACTTTTAATAAATTTATTATAATAATTATTCCCTAAAATGTCAAGCGTTATTCTCTACACAAAACGGAAATTTTACAGTATAAATCTCCACCATTTACAAATAATAGTATCACAATTTGTGATTTAAGGAGAAATGTATATATGAAAGTAACAGGAATTGTGAGAAGAATAGAGGCTTGTGTTATAATAACACAAAAGTGCGATAAACCCTTATGAATACTGGGTTTTCTGGCGGTTTTTGAAGAAAAATTTTTGACGAAAAACAGCATATTTAGACCGATACATAGCAAAAGCGAGGTTTTGAACCTCGCTTTAATAATTATTGGGAAGGTTTTTCATATTTCAAAGTTAAATTCCATAATTTGTATTCTTCATTATAATCAATCACTTGGGCTTTAAACTCATCACCAATATTAACAACTTCTGATATATTCTTAAATTTCCCCATATTTAAGTTTTTATAGTAAATGCTTCCCTTATATTTTTGGCCAAATCGTTCAAATTCTACGATTGCAAAAAACCTATTTAATCTTACAACAACGGTATTTACCATGTCCCCAGTCTCGGGTTTGCTTGTTTGCGCAATACTGAAATCTTGTTTACTAGAAAGAGATAAAGCGCTATGTAGCGCATAGTGAATTACTAATCTCCATTCATCCGAAAAAATAATGTTTTCATCACCTTTGTGTTGCCATCTATATGTTTCAGAAGAAGGCAAGTAATTCCCTAAAAAGCCTAGTCGATATAAGTCTTGCAATACTTCAGTAAATTTATTGTCTAAAATACTATTTTTATAATACAAATTTATTCTTTCACGCAACTGTTTTATTGAAAAATAGATTTTATATCCCGTAAAGCAAGTTGTAATAGAGTCAATTTCTGCTGCAGTATATAAGGCTCGCATCTCCTCTTTTATCTCGGCAAGACTGTCTGCAGAATATTTTCTTCTTAAAGCGTTAAAAACTGCAATATTGAATGATGTATCATTTCCCTTTATTGAATTTTGAGCAGAAGATAATAATCGCACAATATCTCTAGGTTTTTGCCAACTGTTATTTAATATATATTTAGCGGGTTCTATGTTTTGTATTTTTTCAGAAAACCAACGATTATATATATCTTTATAATCGAGCGGCTCTTTTTTTTCGCACATATATATTCTTTTCAATAAAACTTGAATAATTGGATGTTGATAAGAGGTGGTATTACTGTAATTCCAAATTAAAGGAACTTCGAATCCACCTATAATTTTATTTATTTCTTTTGACACAACAAATCTGTATATAGAATTAATTATTTCGCTTCTTACGGAACAAATAATTTTTGTTTGACCACCTATAGATTTGAAAATACCATTCATTCTTTTTACAGTAAAAACAAGATCCCTTATAAAACATAGGTCTCTCTTAAAAATTTTCTCATCGCCAAAATATGCTTCTAATTCATCAACAAAAATATAGTAAGGTGTGTCCGTCCTTGTAACAAGTCCCAATTTCTCCTCTGCTTGGTCTAGCAATGCTACAAATTGAGAAATATTATTGGGTCTGTTTTTGTCAGAAAAATCAACTTCAAAAAATGGCGATATTTCAGTTTGTGTAGCAGGATCTTTGTAAGGGACAGCTACCTTGAATTTGTCCGGAATGATACTTCTTTTTTTATCAATTGGAGCTTGTATTTTATCAACGATGTTTTTAAATGCATGCCATTCATCATTATTAACGAAAAGATTTTCGCAATATTCTTCGTTGTCAGAAACAATACGTTTAAATAAGAGCCATCGCCAAATATGTTCAAAATCAGTATTATCTAACAAGATTTGATTTTCAAAAGTAATGCTAGACAAAATTCTTTTAGAATATCCTTCTAGTTCTTGCTTTTTTGTTTCTGTAAACTCATCTTTAAAAAATATAAAGGAGCAACAAGCATGAGGTGTATTTTTTCGAACTATATGTTCAAGATGGAATAGCAAAGCGGTTTTGCCTGTTCCTTTATATCCTGTTATAAAGCAAGCATCTTTATACAATAAACTGTTTATATCAAACGTTTCTGGAATAACGGCACTATTAACGAAATCTTCAACCCCGTCGAATTTAATTTCATCTTTTGCATCAGGCTTACCAACATATATGTCTTTTATTTTTACCTGCTCCAAAGCATTCATCCTTTCTACTGATAGAATTAAACATAAAACAAAATATCTTAACAATTAAAATTATATCATATAACACTAAAAAAGTAAACAAGAGCGAAGGCTTTTACGCTCCGCTTTTGTTATGCGATAAATTTTTGGGGATTATTGATTTTTTAGGTGCTGTGTGGTAAAATAAATATGCCAAACTATAAAATACAAAATCAAAGAGTGTTTTTGCCAAGGGGATATTATACCCTTTTGCGTTCATACTATGAATTTGATAAAAATGCAAATTCCATCGGTATGAATGCAGAAATGCTCTTTGTATTGATATAGTTTGGCGACTATCGGAGTTTGCGTTTTTTGTGCGGTTGCTTCGGTAGCCGCACTTTTTATTTTATAGAGGTTTTTACTATGTACAACTCATTTTTAAAGTATTTGTTAAAGAACTCACCTGACGAAACACTTTCAAAAGTGGGCACAATAATGAGGAAAGCTTTAAATCCTCTTATAAGATTTGCCATCCCTTTTACAACAAAAACAAAACTAAAAATCATTAGAAAAGCTAAAATGCCTAAAGGACCTGTTGTGTTTTGCAGTACACACGGTTTTAAAGAAGATATAGTTGATGCAGTCGTAATAGCAAAAAAACAATGTTATATTTTAATAGGCAGTTTATCGCAGATTTTTCATCATTTTGACGGCATTACATCGTGGCTTAACGGAGTAATACTTGTGGATAGGTTAAATAAAGAGAGCCGAACAGCTTCAAAAAAGAAAATGATAAAAGCAATCAAATTAGGCGCGAGTGTTCTTATGTTCCCAGAAGGCACATGGAATAAATCACCAAATCTATTGTCAGAAAAGGTATTTCCTGGGTTTTATGATATTGCAAAAGAAACGGGTGCTCCTATTGCAATTATTGCTACGCATAGAGAAGGAAAATTTGTATATGGCATTTTGGACGAGGCATTTGATATAACAAAATATTCTCGAGAAGAAGCAACAAAATTGTTGCGTGATAAAATGAGTGCTTTGCGTTTAGAGCTAATTGAAAAATATTCACAAGCAAAGCGTTCAGAGTTTCCTTATGGAGAGAAAGCAGAAACATATTGGAAAAAGTATATTGATGACTTAATGGCAGAGGTTGAATTCTACGATTATGAGGATGAACTACATACAAAATATATCGATAAAAACGTAACAACAAATGTTGAGGCTTTTGCCCATTTAAATACTATTGTTCCCACACAGCAAACAGCATTCTTGTTTAATAAAAGATTGAAATAAAGCAGTATAAATTCCCTTTAATCACAAATACTAACATCACGATTTGAAATTAAAGGAGAATTTATATATGAAAGCAACAGGTATTGTGAGAAGAATAGATGCTTGCGGTATAATAACACAAAAGCCTTGAAAGCCGCAGAAACACTGGGTTTTCCGCTGATTTTGTCCAAGAATTTTCGAGAAAGCAAGCGGTTTTTTAGGCTTTAATTGTTATTAAAGCGAGGTATTAAAATACATAATAAGAAGCCGGATGAGTGAGCTTGCTTGTCCGGTTTTTGTTTTACTGGATAGTTTCCGATATCGGCAATAAACCAATCGCAATTAAATTAAACTTCGTTGACATTTTGCCGATAATGTGATATACTAATAACAGAAAATTCGGAGGTGGGAATATGAATTATTTATCCGTCAAAGAGATCGCATTGCTTTGGAATACATCTGAACGTAGTGTTCGCAATTATTGCGCTGCAGGTCGTGTTCCCGGAGCCTTCCTTACCGGTAAGACTTGGAACATTCCCGAAAATGCAGAAAAACCAGAGAGAAGTAACAAAAGTAAACCTGCACCACAGACCTTGCTAGATATTCTAAAAGAGGAAAAGCGTGGTCAGGTACACGGCGGAATTTATCATAAAATCCAAATTGAACTAACCTATAACTCCAACCATATTGAAGGTAGCCGCCTCACTCACGATCAAACTCGGTATATATTTGAAACCAATACTATTGGTATAACGGAGGAAGGGGTTCGGGTTGACGATATTATTGAAACATCCACTCACTTCCGTTGTATCGATGAAATTATTGAAAATGCAAAATCGCAGCTCAGTGAAAAATTCATTAAGCATTTACATTTTATTCTAAAGACCGGTACAAGCGATGCTAAAAAAGACTGGTTTGCCGTTGGCGATTATAAAAAGTTACCGAATGAAGTTGGCGGCAGAGAAACAACCTTGCCTGAAGATGTTTCGGCTGAAATAAAAAAACTCCTTGCTGAATATAACGGCAAAGAAAATGTGACCATTGAAGATATCATAGAATTTCATGTGCGGTTTGAACGCATCCATCCATTTCAAGATGGTAATGGCCGTATTGGTAGACTTATTATGTTTAAAGAATGTCTTAAGCATAATATAGTTCCATTTATTATTGAGGATAAAATCAAAATGTTCTATTATCGCGGACTAAAAGAATGGAATCAAGAAAAAGGTTATTTAACGGACACTTGTCTGTCTGCGCAAGATACATTCAAAACTTATTTGGATTATTTTAGAATATCATACGATCAATAGATGTCGTTTAATACGAGATTATAAGGAGGTTAGAATAAATGAGTAACATTAATTCGAAACTTAACAATATAGAAATTGCTGCCAGTTCGCTTACTGACAAGAAACAACAAACCGATTATAAAATCAAATATGTGTCGGCGTATGTAAATCAGTGGGCTATAATAAACAGCGAGCGCGATGAGGTTTCGGATATAACTTTCATTGATTGTATGTGTAATGCTGGTGTTTATAAAGATGGTGATCTTTGCACTGCAATGGAAGTTTTGTTGATTTTTAATACTCTTGCAGTTACTCACCCTACGAAAACATATAATCTTTACTTAAATGATTTCGACAAAAATAAAATAGAAACTTTAGGAAAAGTTATTGAACTTCTTGGCGTTAACAAACCTAATATAAAAATACACATCTCAAATATGGATGTAAACGATTATTTGGTTCAGCTTAAAAATAATAGACTGATTTTTGGTTATTCAAAGGCTGTTGTTCTGTATGTGGATCCTTATGATTTTGGCACCGTACATATCCCTAAAATTCATGATATTTTACAAACACACTATTGCGAACTCATATTCAATTTTTTTATTAGTGATTATGTGCGGAATTGGAAACAGAACAAAGAGCGTCTTGTAAAATGTCTCGGCGGTACAGATGTTTCGTCAAAGGAAGAACTTATTGAATATATGGAAAATCAATTGAAGACTGGCCGTATTAAACATAGTTTTTCATATCAGTTCAAAACACAAACTAATGTGGAACTTTATCAGATTATGTTTTTCACACCGAGTAAAAAAGGCTTAGAAGTATTAAAAGATACCTTATGGAAGGTGTTTGGCGGAAAATTTTATCACAAAAACAAGCGAGAGGTTGACGGCCTGCAATTATCTTTTTTTGGAGAGGAAGATGAAAAAGCTTGGTTACTAAATCTTCATGCAGATACAGCAAAACAACTATTATTGTCTCATAATGGAGAAACAATGTCATTTGCAGAAATAGAAATTCTATTGATTGAAAAATCAATGCTTGCAGAGAGCCAAATTATTGCTAATGTGCTAAAACCCTTAATTGAAGAAGGGAAAGTTACTAAGATGAATTTAACTGCCACAAAGCGTAATTATAAAGGCGACTCATATAGGATAGGAGAAATAAAATGAATCGTAAATCTTTAATATATAAAACCGGTGTAGAATATGGTGACTATACACTCAACCATGTTCAAGGTTGTTCGCACGGTTGTAAATATCCATGTTATGCCTATATGATGGCAAAAAGATTTGGAAAAGTGAAATCCTATGAGGAATGGATTGAGCCGCATATAGTTGAAAACACTTTGGAACTTTTAGAAACTGAAATTCCAAAATACAGAGATAAAATTAACACTTTGCATTTGTGCTTTACGACAGATCCGTTTATGTATAGGCATCCTGAAATTTCGGAACTTAGTCTTAAGGTTTTGAGAAAAGCTAATGAAAATGCTATAAAATGTTCTGTCTTGACAAAGGGAGTGTTACCATTAGAGTTATCCGAATTACCTCTTAAAAATGAATACGGAATCACAGTTGTTTCACTTGACGAAAACTTTTTAGAAGAGTACGAGCCAGGTACAGCACCGATTCAAGATAGAATTCAAGCATTGCGAGAGTTGCATAATAAAGGTTGTTATACTTGGGTAAGTATCGAACCTTATCCGACCCCTAATATTGTGCAACAGAATTTAGCCGATATATTAGAAGCTGTATCATTTGTAGATAAAATAATTTTCGGGCGACTACACTACAACAAGATTGTCTCCGAGTATGGTGAATACAAAGTTTTTTATAACAATTGTGCCAATCAAGTTGTTGATTTTTGCAATGAGCATCAAATTTCATATCATATTAAAAACGGTACACTTACCGAGTAGTATAATGATTTTTGTCCAGATTTAAAAACACAGGGTGTGATGTTATGTCTTTTAAAAGTATATTTGAACGCATAGAAGATTTGACAATCGAAGAAATTCTATCGGATTCATTCGCATTAGAGATAAGAAATGTAGAGACTTCAAATTCCGTTATTAGACTTTACTCTAAAAAAATCTCTGATTTTAGAAACCTCGATGTCACTACTGTGCTTAAGTACATAATGGTATTCGCTATAAATGAGCCGGATATGGCAATTGACATTGCTCGTAAAAAAGGTGTTTTTAGATATAAATCTTGGGGTCTTGAAGATAATAAAGCTTTATTCCTATTAAAAAAATTAAAAGAGTGCAGGAAACTGCTTTTCTCCGAAGCCACCCTCAAATATATTGAATCTAAAATCGAAATATCATGGTTTTTTGAATTCTATAAAGAATCAGAAAATAAACTTGTGAATTTTATTAAAGAACATTATAAAAATAGACATCGAGTTATTGAAAATGGGGTGTTATTTGAAGAGGCATTATTTAAAGAATTATTAGCGTATGATGACATGCTATTTATTAGTAACCAATCACTAAACACATCAAACAATAAGGATAAACTATATAGTTATTCGCACGAGCAGATTTCTGAAAGTATTTCTTATTTGATCTATCTATGCGATACCAATATAAACTTTTCTTACCCTTTTATTCCTATTGTCATCCCCGAGTTTGTCACTTCAAATGCAATTGAGGGAATTATTTTATTAGGGTGCAAAGTTTGTAAAATACAAGAGTGGGAGGCTTTTATTGATTACTTTCCATATTGTATCAAAAGAAACGATAGGACGTATACAATATTCGCTGAAAATCCAATCTATGATAAAAGTATGCGATTAGGATATGTCAACTCTATATTGCAATCACAACTTTCAATTGCTAGAGGCGATGAAATGTTTTCGGAAGTGCTTGAATTAAGTGAACTGTCTCGCGTATTTGATTGTGATACAATTAATTTTGTAGAGGAGATTGGAACGGGAAAGCTCTCTAGATATAGAATATCTATACCAGAGCTTTTATTAGAAAAAGGATTTGAAAGCAAAAATTCTTTCTACAAAGAAGAACTGATAGAAATCCAACGTTTTTCAAAAGATTTTAATATTCCCGGCATGGAAGCACTAAACAAAAAAATCACAAAAAATTGCACATTAAAGGATGTTATATTATTCAAGCGATTCTTTGCTAAATTTAATTATGTGGCAGGGTACCAACTATTGTCTCAGAAAAACTCGAAAAAAATAATTTCCTCGTTACTTCCGTCTTTTTCGAGAAAAAACTTAATAAGTACAGTCGGCAAAATAATTGGCAGTTCTCTTAAAGCAGAAGAACTAATTACGTTATTCACATATAATAAAAAATATAAACTAGATTTGCAATACACACCTCTATTAAGCTATTCCGAGTACATCATGATGCCTTTGTTTTTAACTGTCAAGTCAAACTTCTTGCGAAATTGTATAGCACAATCATACATTGTGAAAAATCAAATTGTAAATCAAGAAGATAAGGAATATCTTGTTTTACGTTTAAAGGAGACTTTAGAGAATAACCACCCAAACTTTAAAGTCTTTACAAATAAAAAATTTAAATACAATAATCGTAATGGTGAAGTTGATGTGATATTAATTACAGATGATTCGTTGTATTTGTTTGAGTGTAAAGCACCTTTAGAACCCACTAGCAACTTCGAATTACGCTCAACAAATGACCATATCTGTAAAGCGGCCAATCAATTAACATATAGTTCGCAAGCATTTGCCGATGAAGAATTTAGAAAACCTTTTTTGAAGTGCTTGGGTGTGGAGGAAAAAGCGAGAACTGTTTATACATGCATTGTTATGGGAAATAGAATTTTTAATGGTTATATGGCTTTATCGCATCCAATTAGATACATTGGCGAATTGGATATGATAGTTAATAATGGAATTATACGCTCTAATATAGGTGAATGGAGTTGTTGGAATAATAGTACTTTTTCTGAAAAAGATTTAATCGATTTTATTTCTCCGGATGATAAGTTGCACAAAGCAAACTTTGATGCGATGGTAGAGTATAAAGAATATATGCATATTAAAGGTAAAAAAATCGAACTTTCAACATATGTTTTCGATACTTATCAGGCCGTACTTAATTATGATAAATGTTTTTCTATCGTTAGCAGAGATAACGAAAAATTTAATAACATTAAACAAAATATTGAAAATAGTAGGAGTAAAAAATGAGTTGTAATATTTCCAAAGGCATAATATATGATTTATCATATCAATTTAGGAATGCAATGAATTCTGCATATAAAAACGGAGAGTTCGACAATATCGTCGAACTTCAACGATTTCCGAGAGGAAGTTGCGGCATGGCAAGTTGCTTCTTGGGAGAATATCTTATGGAGAACGGTGTGTCCACCAGGTATATAAATCGAACATATTATTATGGTGAAACATCTTATGATAGTCAGACACATACTTGGTTAGAAATAAATCCACACTTAATAGTTGACATTACTGGTGATCAATTTGAGGACAACCCAATATTAATGAATTATGATATTCCTGTTTATGTTGGTGATTATAATGACTTTTATGAGCTTTTTGAAAGCACACCGGATGGGGAGTATGAATTAATTGAAGATCACATCCTTTCATCAAAAGAGAAAAATTTGTATAATATAATTAAAATGTATTTATAAAATTAGAATTGCAATCAAAATAAATGCTATTAGATAACATAAAATTGTTTGATTTGAAAAATGATTTTAATAATGTTCTCAGGTTACAATGACTATTTAAAATATTTTTTAAGATAAAGGGTTGAAAATGTATGGATAACGAAAACAATGAAAAGACATTTAAAGAAAAAATGGCAGTTTTAAAACGCGCTATATCAAGGCAGCATCCGGATACGAGATATTTAGACTCGTTCCCTGAAGATTTTTATCAGCTTGATGAAGAACAACTGATGTTTTTGTGGCATTTCATATCCGATAAGGAGATTGCAAAATTGTATGATGTAAGTGAATACGCAGTGAACAAACAGCGCCGCAGTTTTGGGGTTAATCCAATCTCATCCACATTAGATCGCATGAAACGTAATATGTAACGGCATACATAAATTTTAATTGTTAAAAAGCGTCGCAGTAATGCGGCGCTTTGTTTATTGGTTGATCTTTTGTTGACAGATTATTCTGATGTTTTATATTATGATACTTGTTTCATACTTTCTTTTGCTATAATTATTTTAAAAAATTTGCAACCTACTTGAAATTTTGGGTGGTAGTATAGTGAAAGGGCTCTTTGCGAAAAACGAAAGGCAGGTGAAATAGTGGAAGACAAATACATAGTTGATCTGTATTGGGAGCGAGATGAAAAAGCAATTACCGAAACTGCTGCAAAGTACGGGCGGTATTGTTATTCGATTGCGTTTAATATTCTTTTCAATACAGAGGATGCAGAGGAAAGCGTTAATGACGCGTACCTAAATGCTTGGAACAGCATACCGCCTCATCGTCCGGCAATTCTATCGACTTTTATAGGTAAAGTAACGAGGTTCGTTAGTTTAAAGAAATGGCGAGAAAAGCGAACAATAAAAAGAGGTGGCGGAAATATTGATCTCGCATATGAAGAACTGTCTGACTGTATTCCTGCCAATACCAGTATTGATGAAGAATTAGAAAATCAAGAACTTGCAAAGGTGATTAATGATTTTTTAGACGAACTTCCCTTATGCGAGCAAAAGATTTTTGTTTGCCGATATTGGTATTTTGACAGCATTTCTACTATTTCAGTTCATTTTGGGTTTAGTGAGAGCAAAGTAAAATCTATGTTGCACCGAACTCGAAAGAAGCTACGATCCAAATTATTAGAAGAAGGTGTTATAATTGAAAATTGATAAATTAGTTGATGCAATCGGTGAGATTGATGAAAACAAAATCAGAAATGCGAGAACGACTTCCAGTAAAATTAAAAGAATCCCCTTCAAGCGTGCGGTTGCACTGGTTGCTGCAATCATATTATGTATAACCATTTCTATTCCTGTTTTGGCAGCAACGGTAGATCCGATTTATTTAATGGTATATCGTGTTTCTCCGTCTTTAGCACAAATGTTAAAACCAGTTCAATTATCTTGCGAAGATAACGGAATTAAAATGGAGGTTCTTTCTGCGGCGGTTTATGAAAACGAAGCGGCAATATATATTTCACTTCAAGATCTGACAGATCAAAACCGAATAGATGATACAACAGATTTATTTGATAGTTATCATATCAATCGTGCGTTTGATTCTTCAGCTTCTTGTAGCAGAGTATCTTTTGATGAAGAAACCGGAATAGCCACATTTCTAATCAATATCAGTCAATGGAATGATCAAGAAATTGGTGGAGATAAGATTACGTTCTACTTCACGGAATTTCTCAGTAATAAAAGCAAATTTGAAGGCGAACTGACAGAACTTGATTTAAACTCTGTTGCTGAAGCGAATGAAACTCAAAAGCCCGAATCTTTCCGGGGCGGCGGAGGAAAAGAATTAGATTATGAAAGCCGTTTTGATCTTAAGTATTTAGTTCCTGTAGACGGCGGGATTCTTTCTCCTGTTGATGGTGTTACAGTAACCAATGTTGGCTTTGTGGATGGTAAACTGCATGTGCAGTTGTATTTTGAGAATATTTTGTCATACGATAATCATGGGTATATCCGTATGTATGATAAGGATGGAAATCAAGCTGAAAGCTTTCACTTCTCTTTTTGGGATGATAAAAAAGTTGGTAGCTATGAAGAAATCATCTATGATATTTCGCCTGAAGATATTGAAAACTACAAGGCTTTTGGCCATTTCGTTACTTGCAAAAATTTGACGGAAGGATATTGGCAAGTAACATTCCCTCTCGAAAACATGAACTGACAAATTCACGGCAGCTAGGTACATCCTGCTGCCGTGTTTTGTAATGTAATTAAGGAGGTGATGAAAATGGGATACCGAATCATAGAATACGGAGGCGAAAAATACAAATTGACTCCTAAATGGTATAAGGAATATTTATCTGCAATTGAACTTTGGAAAAAAGCGAAAGAAACAGATATTAAGGATCTCGATAAATCCGAACTTGTTGATATACGTGATGTAAAGATAGATAGCAAAAAACCATATCTTATTCGCATAATAAGTTATATCAATCAAGTTAGAAATCCGTATTGTTATCGTGTTGGTGATGTAGTAGTTAGGGTTTCCTATGCAGGAAAAGACAAAACATTTACGGATTCTTTTACCGAAATGATTTCTTCTATGTAATAGCAGAATAAATCGTCAGGAGGTGATATTTAGCCTCTTTCAATGCAATAAATTATTATATCAATTGCATCTAAATGCGTATAAATTCATAAAAAATCTCTATCTTTTCTCTGTGCAAAAAGAAAAAATTGTGGAAAACGGGCTCATAATTTCCATAAAAAGAGTGATACTAATACCAAGCAAATTCACAAGCATATTTGCAAAAAAAGGACTTGGGACGGGTTGTTACTGCGAAAACGCCGAAAACCCGCATAAACACTGACTTTTTTGCAATTTTCTCTCTTTGTGTTTTTGTATCGCGGAAAATTTTGATACAAAAACACAAAAAAACAGGTGCTTGTTTTTCGCAAAATCAAAACCCCGAAAACCCGCATAAATACTGGGTTTTTGGCACATTTTAGAGTAGAGAAAAGGAGTAAAATATATGAAGGCAACAGGAATAGTTCGTAGAATAGACGATTTGGGGAGAGTCGTTATCCCCAAGGAAATACGCCGCACGATGCGGATTCGTGAAGGAGACCCGTTGGAGATTTATACGGGTGCGGGAGGGGAAGTTATTTTTAAGAAGTATTCGCCGATGGGGGAACTTGCGGCGGATGCCGAGATTTTTGCTGAAAGTTTGGCTTCGCAAAGCAAGTTGGCGGTAATTATTTGCGACCGCGACCGATGTATTGCGGCTTCGGGCGTTTCTAAAAAGGAAGTTTTGGAAAAACAAAACAGCGCTGAACTTGAAGAAATAATAAATATGCGCCAAAACAGAATGTTTAACGAAAGCGAACAAAAAACAGCCCTTACAGGCAGCGGTTTGCCCATTGCGGTTGTGGCACCAATATTATCGGCAGGGGATATTACAGGCGCGGTGGTTTTTCTTAGCGTTGACGGAAACTGGGCAACCGAGGCGGACTTTAAACTTGCAGTTTCGGCGGCGCAGTTTTTGGGAAACCGTATACAATAAATTAAGAAGAGAGCATTCTCTTCTTTTTTTGTTACAAAAAATGATAGTATTTTTACAAAAAATAGTGTAAAATAAAAAATAACGGAGGTGCAAATATGCTTAAAATTTTTGAAATTGACCCTTATTTAAAAGATTACGAACAGGATATTTTATTGCGTGTTAATAATTATAACCAAAAAAGAAAAGAACTGCTTGGTAATAAAAGTATAACCGAATTTGCCAACGCGCATAAATATTTTGGCTTTCACCGAACAGAAAACGGCTGGGTTTATCGCGAGTGGGCACCTGCGGCTGAAAAAATGTTTTTAACGGGCGACTTTAACGGTTGGAACACCACCGCTTGTGAAATGGACAAACTAAATGACGGTGTGTTCCAAATTTACTTAAACGGCAAAGAAGCGCTTGTGCCGGGCCAAAAAGTGCAGACAATTGTTTGGCACAACGGACAAAAACTGCGCCGAATTCCGCTTTATGCAACAAGGGTGGTGCAAGATAAAACCACTTACCTTTGGTGCGCTGAAATTGAAGAGCCCAACAGTGAATTTAATTGGCAAGACGGCGGTTTTACACCCGAAAAAACACCGCTTATTTATGAATGTCATATTGGTATGGCGCAGGACAAGTACGATGTTGGCACATACAAAGAGTTTAAGGAAAATGTACTGCCCAGAATAAAGGAACTTGGGTACAACACCATTCAGTTAATGGCAATTATGGAGCACCCGTATTATGGCTCGTTTGGTTACCAAGTTTCAAACTTTTTTGCGCCCTCTTCACGCTACGGCACAAGCGATGAACTTAAAGACCTTATTAACACCGCGCACAAAATGGGAATTGCGGTGCTTTTAGACCTTGTTCATTCGCACGCGGTAAGCAACACAAACGAGGGTATAAACTGTTTTGACGGAACTGAATACCAGTTTTTCCACGCGGGTGAAAAGGGTAACCACAGCGCTTGGGGTACAAAACTTTTTAATTACGGAAAGAACGAAGTTTTGCACTTTTTATTGTCTAATTTAAAGTATTGGCTAACTGAATTCCATTTTGATGGTTTCCGTTTTGACGGTGTTACTTCAATGCTTTACCACGACCACGGACTTGGAAGTGCGTTTACAAATTACGGTATGTATTTTTCGTTAAACACCGACACCGAAGCCGTTACCTATTTGCAACTTGCAAACGAACTTATTAAAAAGGTAAACAAAAACGCCATAACTATTGCCGAAGATATGTCGGGTATGCCGGGTATGTGTATTCCTATTAAAGACGGCGGAATTGGGTTTGATTACCGCCTTTCTATGGGTGTGCCTGATATGTGGATAAAACTTTTAAAAGAATATCAGGACGAAAACTGGGATATGGGCAAAATTTGGTATGAACTTACCACACGCAGACCAAAAGAAAAGAATATTGGATATGCCGAATCACACGACCAAGCCCTTGTTGGTGATAAAACCATTATGTTCCGCTTGTGCGACGCCGAAATGTATGGCGGTATGCAAAAGTTTGGCGGAAATATTACGGTTGACCGCGGAATTGCGCTTCACAAAATGATAAGGTTGATAACCTCTACCACTTCGGGCGAGGGTTATTTAAACTTTATGGGCAACGAATTCGGCCACCCTGAATGGATAGATTTTCCGCGCGAGGGTAATAATTGGAGTTACCATTACTGCAGAAGACAATGGCACTTGGTAGATGATAAGAATTTGCGCTACTCTGAACTTAATGACTTTGACAAGGCAATGATTTCGCTTATAAAAAATGAGCAAATTTTAAGTCAAAAAACAGTTTGCCGTTATATTGATTATGACAAAAAGGTTATAATTTATTCAAAGGGCGATACTGTATTTGCCTTTAATTTCCACCCGAATAACTCTTACGAAAACTTTTTTGTGTCCACCGGCAAAATAGGCAAATTTAAGGTTGTTTTAACCACTGACGACGGTGTTTTTGGCGGATATAACAGGGTAGATAAAAATTATGTTTATACCGCAAAACGCGGTTATAAAACAACAAGCGGTTTTGGGTGCTATTTGCCTCAACGAAGCGCTACTGTATTTAAAAAGGTATAAAAAAACACCCAAGTGTGCAGCACTTGGGTATTTTTTGTTGATTATAAAGGTAAATTGTGTTAAAATAAATATATATATTTTAATAGGGAGAATTGAAATGAAACTAAACACAAATAGAACGCTTTTAATTGGGTTAAGAACAATTTTAATTGGTTTTGCCTTTTTATCTATTTGCGCTTTTTGGCAAATGTACGATGGGCTTGTTCCTAAAATTTTAAAAGAAACTTTTGATTTACCTGAATCGGTTTCGGGTTATATTATGGCTGCCGATAATGCTTTGGCACTTATATTATTACCTCTTTTTGGTGGTATTTCCGATAAATGCAAAAGCAAATTGGGCAGACGCCGCCCCTTTATTCTTTTCGGCACACTGTTAGCAGTTGCTTTAATGGTTGGTTTGCCTATAATTGATAACCGT
>JAZOOT010000062.1:0-4189 GCA_045655165.1 Acutalibacteraceae bacterium | reverse complement strand
GTATCAAACATTTCGGCAACAGGTTTTGTAAGATGGGCTTTAAATGGATTACTTTCCATTCGGCAACAAGCCATTGAAAGTTTGCCCACAGGAGTATGTGGTTTTGGTGCGGAAGCGTGTCCACCTTGAGATTTACAGGTATACTCTACATTCATCATACCCTTTTCGGCAATGCCTATAAGACCGCAAGGAGCCTTAACACCGGGGAAAACATTTTCTACCACAGCACCACCCTCATCAAGTACCATTTCGGGGGTAATGTTATTCTCTTTAAACCAATTTACAATATTAACTGCACCTTGACCGTTAATTTCTTCCCCGCCCGAAAAAGCAAAATAAATATCATTTTTTGGGGTGAAGCCGTTTTTAATTAGGTGGTCGGCTGCGCTTAAAATACCATTTACGGTAACCTTTGTATCAAGTGTACCTCTGCCCCACATAACACCGTTTTCAATTATTGCCGAAAAGGCGTCTTTTTCCCATTGTTCAGCGTTTACAGGCACAACATCGTAATGTGCCATTAAAACACAAGGGTCGCCTTTTTCTTTGCCTTTCCATTTAAAAAGCAAGGCGCGGTAAGGCATTTCACTATACTCACAAACCGAAAACACATTTGGATAAAGAACAGGCAGTTTGCCTATAAGTTTTTTAAATTCTTCGTCATCTTCAAGCGAAGAATCGCGGTAAGAAACCGTTTTGCATTTAATAAGTTCGGCAAGGTTTTGTACGGTTTTTTGTGTATCAAATTCTTCGGTGAAGTCAAGCGGTTTTACATTTTCTTTTGGGATAAAACAAGCAGTTCTTATTAAAATTACCGCCAAAAGCAAAGCAAAAAGCCCAAGTAAAATATACAAAGCAAACATTAAAGCATTCCCTTCTTATACATAATACGGGCAACCAATACAGTGAACAGTACACCAACGGGCACCATAATTCCAACTGTGCCCGAATTTAATGCAGGTACGAAAATAAACAAAACTAGCATTAAAATAATGGGGGCAATTGATAATTTAAGGTTTTTAGAAACAAACACAACTGCAAGACCGCCGAAAAGCGCAGGCAAAATCATATTAAATGCTGGCTCAAGTGTTTTAGATTCCAATATTGGTGTAAGCGGAACAATAAGCAATACGCCCAAAATTATTATAATTGTGGTAACAATACTTGAAACAGCAATTGCTATTGTTGAAATTACTTCGCCTTCTTCGCTTGATGCCTTAACGTTTGCGCGTTCCATTGCGTCAATTGCACAAGGAAGTTTAAGGTTTGAAATATTACCTGTTACAAAAGAAAGATAAGTACCGCCTGCGCCAAGCATGGGAACATAAGTAAACACTTCTACAAGCGCAACCGCCCAATACATTGGCATTGTTGCAAGTAGCCCCTTAAACAAAACATCGGTTTTAGGACCTGTGCTAAAACAAAGCGAAACAATAACGGGAAAAGCCAAAATTAAAATACAAATAATAATACCCCAAATTCTGCCGTCACGGTGAACGGTATCAAGGTAACTTAATTTTTTAGTTTCTTTCATTTTGTTTTCCTCCTTAGCCAAGCCATGCAGTAACAGGTATGGCAACAGCCATACCAACAATTAAACTAATTGGCAAAGCGTAATCGGTTAGCCAACTAATTTTGCATTTAGTAGCAAAAGTACCGCTAATTGCCATAGCAACAGCGGAAGCAGCCATTACACAAACAGGAATAAGACCTGATGTTGATGAATAATCGCCGGGTGTCCACAAACGGTTAACATCGCAAAAAACATAGCCAAGGAAAGCCGAAATCATACCAAGGAACATTGCGTTATTAAAGATTTCCATCCATTTGGCATCTTTAACGCCCATTTTAAGCATACCACCCTGAATTTTTTTGGTAACAAAAGGCACTGTAATAAGACCAAAAGCAATGCCCAAAGTCATAACCCAAATTATTGTTACAAAAATAGACGGGTCGGTAATGGTTGTACCTGCGCTAAGACCTGCTGCTTCCAAAGCGTTGCCTGCAGCAACTGTTTCGTATGTAATTGAACCAATAACCGAAAGACGAAGCCACGGTATAGCAAGACCCAAACATTTTGAAAGCGCCACAACGCCCACAAGAATTGATATAGCGGGCGCAATGGTAAACACCGCCGCAGAAGAAATGGTTTTTTTAATAACAGAGCCCGAAATATTTAACTCCTTTGCCCTTTTTACTGCGCGTAAAAGGAAATAAATTGACTGCGCCAAAACAGCGGCAATTATTATTCCAACAATTACGAACAGTATTGGATGATTAACACTAAATTCCACACTATCCCCTCCAACAATTTGTTATATTTTAAATTTAACACAATTTACGGTTTTTTTCAACTGAATTTAATTATATTAAAAATAATAAAAAAATACTTGATTTCGCAAAAGAGTTATTGTATAATAACCATTGTTGCAAAACACCATGCCGGTGTGATGGAATTGGCAGACGTAGTGGACTCAAAATCCACCGCTGGCGACAGCGTGCCGGTTCGAGTCCGGCCACCGGCACCAAAAAAAGCACCCAAACGGGTGCTTTTTTTATTTATTTATTAAAAAACATAATTTATTTTTTGAATTTTGTTGACTTATTATTTTAAAGGTGCTACCATTTAAGCGAAAAAAGCGATACTCTTTGGATGTGATATTTATGCACAAAAAGTTAATGCGTAACTCGGTTGATATGTTAAACGGGCCGCTTTTAAAAAACATGCTTTTGTTTTACTTTCCGCTTGTGCTTTCAAGTGTTTTGCAAGCATTGTTTAATACGGCAGATATTGCTATTGTCGGCCGTTTTTGCGGAAGTATTTGCGTTGCGGCGGTTGGCTCTACCAGTTCGCTTATAAACTTGTTTTTAAACTTGTTTATTGGGCTTTCTACCGGTGCTTCGGTTTGTATTGCCCACGCCATTGGCTCAAAATCGGGGCGTGATACCGAAAACGCTGTTCATACTGCAATTTGTATTTCAATAATAAGCGGTGTTTTTGTTTCGTTGTTGGGGTTTTGCTTTAGCGGTGAAATGCTTAAACTTATGGGCACGCCCAATGACATTATTGCACTTTCAACAAAATACTTAAAAATTTACTTTTGCGGTGCTTTATTTAATTCCGTTTACAATTTTGGTGCTGCTATTTTTCGTTCTTCAGGCGATACATTTAAACCGCTTATAATTCTTACTGCAGCAGGTGTTTTAAATGTAATTTTAAATGTTTTGTTTGTTACATTTTTTAAAATGGATGTTGACGGTGTTGCATTAGCCACAATTATTTCACAGTATGTCTCTGCTATTGTTATAGTTATAGCGTTAATGCGAAAGAACGACAGTTGCCGTTTATATTTACGCAAGTTAAAAATTCACACAAGGTCGCTTAAAAAAATAGTTTCTTTAGGTCTTCCTTCGGCTTTTCAAAGTATGTTGTTTTCAATTTCAAATGTTTCTTTGCAGTCTTCTATTAACTCGTTTGGCTCAACGGTTGTTTCGGGTGCTTCGGCGGCAATATCAATTGAAGGTTTCGTTTATTTATTTATGAACGGTTTTTACCATGTAGCATTAAACTTTAGCGGTCAAAATATGGGGGCAAAAAACATAAAACGAATAAATAAAATTACCGCAACTGCCCTGCTTTGCGCTTTTATAATTGGTCTTTCAACCGGCTTGCTTGCAAGACTTTTTGGCAAAACTTTGCTTGGAATTTTTATTTCCGATTCTCCTTCGGCAATTCTTTGCGGTTTAGAAAGAATGGATATTGTTTCAACCACCTATTTTTTATGCGGAATTATGGAAGTTTTGGTTGGTTCGGTGCGTGCTATGGGGCTTTCAATAGAGCCAATGATTATTTCGCTTTTCGGCTCGTGCTTTTTAAGACTTGCATGGGTCTTTACTGTCTTCAAATTACCGCTTTTCCACACTATAAAAGGTTTATATATTATATACCCTATTTCGTGGATTGTAACATCTATTGCTTTATTTATACTGTATAAAATCACATACAAAAAGAAAGAAAAATTATTAGCATAACAAAAACCGACAGGTGTTTGATATGCACCCCAAAAGTTAGACACTTTTGGAGGTGCATATTTTTATGCGTAAAAAAGGCAGTAAGAATAAAGTTTATAGTGCAGAATTCAAAATAGGTGTTATAATGGATATGCGAGAACACCATTTGAGTTACAAT
>JAZOOT010000061.1:0-5356 GCA_045655165.1 Acutalibacteraceae bacterium | reverse complement strand
GGAAGAACGCGAAGATTAGTTGTTGGAATAACGGGTTTCATTGTAATTGCATTTGTGCTCGCCACTGCGGTATATATGATAATATTTGCAAGTAAAAGGTTAAAAAATTTAGTGAAAAGTGAAGAGTGAAAAGTTAGTAGTGAATAAGTAAAACCCTCATTCATAAGAACGAGGGTTTTTGGTGGAGGCGAGGGGAGTCGAACCCCTGTCCAAAAATTTATTCACACAGGCATCTCCGAGCGCAGATACTTGTTTACGTTCCCTTGCACAGACGGGAAATATCACCCTGCTGCGCTTGGTAGCCCAAAGTCGTGACGGAAAGATGGGCGGCTTTCCGTTCATGTGCACCGCTAAATGACGCCCTCGCAAAGCCGCGGTATTCTTTGGTCGGACGGCTGCTTAATTAAGCAGCAAGACCAACTTTATTGTTGTCGTTTAATTTTTAAAATTGTGAGTTTTAAGGCGGTCCCACACCGCCGCTCGCTTCCCATGCTTCAAAATTCCTGTCGAAACCTTTACGCCCCCATATAAGCAAATGCGAATAATCCGAACCTGATTTTAAAGGGAGAATTTTCGCCTTTGCATTGTTAAAATACTCGTTAATCCACAAAGGATTAACTGTGTTTTTGCCGCGCACAGTCAAAAATTCACCTCTTTAAAATTCTGCGACTCTAAACGAGTAGAATTTTGAGCGATTTTTGGTGCGAAGAAGTTTGTAAGGCCGTCGCCTACAAACGACGACAAACCGAAAAGAGCCGAAATTATGCTGTTTAGAGCAGATTTGGGTTATTCGTATTTGCTTATCTATTTTGCTCTTTCAAGGCGCGGTCAATAGTTCGGTTCGCGGCTTTTTTTGCTGCCTCGGCGCGTTTGTCATAAAGTTTTTTACCTTGGCAAACACCAACCTGCACCTTAACCAGCGAACCTTTAAAATAAACCGAAAGGGGAATAAGGGTTAAACCCTGCTGCTTTATTAACCCCAAAAGCCGCATTGCTTCTTTTTTGTGAACTAAAAGCCGTCTTGGTCTTATTGGGTCTTTATTAAAGCGGTTGCCAAATTCGTAAGGGCTAATGTGCATTTGCTTAATAATAAGTTCGCCACCATCAATACTGCACCACGCGTCTTTAAGGTTAATATTACCCGCGCGTACCGATTTTATTTCCGTGCCGGTTAATTCAATGCCGGCTTCAAGAGATTCTTTTACAAAGTATTCAAAAAACGCTTTTTTGTTTGTTGCAATAGTTTTTGTGTTCTCCGACATTAAATCACCTCCAAAACGGTAGGTATATTATATCATATACATAACGCAAATATCAAGAACATATATAATACAAATTGTTCCAAAAAAGTGCATAGTTTGCATATAATTGCATAAAAATTAAAATATGCACAAAAATATGCAATAAAAAAGGCGATTAAGGTGACAAAAACGCAAAAAAATGCAAAAATTTTAAAAAAACACTTGCATTTTTATTTATTTGGTGTTATGATATGAACATCCTAAAAATAAATTTTTGGAGGACACAAAAATGAAAAAAGTATTATCAGTTGTTTTAGTTCTACTTTTAGCAATCTCTTGCTTCGCAGGTTGCGGTTCTGCAGGCGCTAATAAGGTTAAGGTTATTGACCTTGCTTTAAGTGCTGAAGAATATGCATTTGCTGTTGCAAAGGAAGAAACCGATTTTTTGGGCAAAGTAAACGCTTTCCTTGCTAAAATTAAAGGAAACGGCAAATTTGATGAAATTTGCAATAACTACTTTGGCGATGGCACTCCGCTTGAAATCACTTCCGCTGCTCTTGATACAAGCAAGGACCAGTTGGTTGTAGCAACAAGCACTGGCTTTGAACCCTTTGAAATGGTTGACCAAAACGGCAAATATTCGGGCGTTGACCTTGAAATTGCTTACTACCTTGCACAAGAATTAAATCTTGAACTCGTTATTCAAGATATGGACTTTGACGCAGTTGTAAACTCTGTTCAGTCCGGTATTTGCGATATTGCTATGGCAGGTCTTTCCGTAACTCCCGAACGCCAGAAGGTTGTTACATTCTCTGATTCTTACTACAATGCTTCTCAGGTTGTTATTACTAAAGCTGATGACACCACTTTTGATGAATGCAAAACAGGCGAAGAAGTTGCTGCTATTTTGGCAAAACTTGGCGCAGATACAAAGGTTGGCTGTCAGCAGGGTACAACAGGCGAACTTTATATTAAAGG
The DNA here is from genome assembly GCA_045655165.1 of Acutalibacteraceae bacterium. Lineage (GTDB taxonomy): Bacteria > Bacillota > Clostridia > Oscillospirales > Acutalibacteraceae > SIG607. The sequence goes on along the minus strand of JAZOOT010000061.1, from coordinate 3,137 downwards.
TGATGCCGACTACGGTTTCGACGGTTTAACTGCAGAAGCCGCACCTTACAAATACGTTGCTTTGGCGATTACCGCTATGCAGCAAGGTCAAGTTACATATGTTATTGCTGATAACGGTCCTGCAAAAGCAATTTCCGCAAAAATTAACGGTTAATTTGTTTTTAACTAAGCTTTTTTATGTGCCTTTGGGGGTCCGTCCTCCAAAGGCATTTAAGCGTTATTAGAAAGGGAAAAATATGGATTTTGCAAATAAATTCAGCGTCTTCTGCGAACTCTTTTTTGAACGTGGCGGATGGAAAAGGGTTATTTCGGTAGGCCTTGTTAATACACTTTTAATTGCTGTTATTGGTTTGTTAATAGGTATTGTTTTGGGTACGGTAATCGGTGCTATTAAAGTAATGCCAAAATACAAACTTATACCCCGAATTTTAGATAAAATTTGCACAGTATATGTTGGTTTCTTTCGCGGAACACCTCTTGTTGTGCAGTTGCTTATTTCCTATTACGTTCTTTGGCCGCTTTTCGGTGTTTCAATTTCATCACTTAATACAAGTATAATTGTTTTCGGCTTAAACAGCGCCGCATATGTTTCTGAAATAATGCGCGGTGGTGTTTTATCGGTAGATAGCGGTCAGTTGGAAGCCGCCCGTGCGGTTGGCTTAAGCTATTCTGCGGCAATGCTTAAAATTGTTATTCCGCAGGCAATAAAAAACATTTTACCAACTCTTGGCAACGAATTTATTGCGTTAATTAAAGACACTTCGGTTGTAAGTTTTGTTGCCGCAACCGATTTGTATAAAACCTTTACCGAAATTGGTAACGTTCGTTATGAATATTTTGTGCCTTACCTTGCTATGGCAGTTGTTTATATGGTATTGGTACTTCTTATTTCGTGGGGAATTAAAATTATGGAAAGGAGCTTAAGGAAAAGTGATAGAAACCGTTAATTTAAAGAAATGCTATGGCGATTTAACTGTATTAAACGGTATTAGCATTAAAATTGAAAAGGGCGAAAAAGTTGTAATTTTAGGCCCTTCGGGTTCTGGTAAATCAACATTTTTGCGTTGCCTTAACTGTATGGAAGACCCAACTTCTGGCAATATCTTTTTCCATGGTGTTGACCTTGCCGATATGTCGGTTGATATTAACGTTCACCGCCAAAAAATTGGTATGGTTTTTCAGCATTTTAATTTGTTTAACAATAAAACTGTTTTGCAAAACATAATGCTTGCCCCACTTTATGTTGTTAAAAATAAACGAAGAAAAGCACAATTAAACAAGTTTTTTAAAAAAACATATGAAGAAAATGATTTAAAACCGTTAAATATCGTTAAAAAAGAAATTGAAGACAATGCTTACGAACTTCTTAAAAAAGTAGGCCTTGAAGAAAAGGCAAATGTTTATCCCGCAATGCTTTCGGGTGGTCAAAAACAGCGTGTTGCTATTGTTCGCGCACTTGCAATGAACCCCGACGTTATGCTTTTTGATGAACCTACAAGTGCGCTTGACCCTGAAATGGTTGGCGAAGTTTTAGAGGTTATGAAAGAACTTGCAAAAAGCGGTATGACAATGTTTTGCGTAACACACGAAATGGGATTTGCGCGTGAAGTTGCAGATAGAATTATTTTTATTGATGAAGGCGTAATAGTTGAAGAGGGAACACCCGAAGAATTCTTTGGCAACCCTAAATCTGAACGCCTTAAAGAATTCCTTTCAAAAGTTTTATAAATAAGGCGAGTGAATTAAATGGCTAAAATGTGGGCAGGTCGCACCGATGGTATTGTAAACCAGTTGGCAGACGACTTTAACTCATCAATTCATTTTGATAAAAAACTTTATAAGCAAGACATAAAAGGAAGTATGGCACATGCCGCTATGCTTTCTGCCTGTAATATAATTTCCGAAAATGAAAAAGAACAAATAATTGATGGCCTTGACGGTATTTTAACTGATTTAGAAAACGGAAATCTAGAGTTTGATATGAACTGTGAAGATATTCATATGTTTGTTGAACAGGAACTTACAAACCGTATTGGTGATGCGGGTAAAAAACTGCACACCGCAAGAAGCCGTAACGACCAAGTTGCTTTGGATATGCGTCTTTACTTAAAAGATGAAACCGAAGCAATAATAAATCAGTTGGTAACTTTGGTGAAAACTCTTACCGAAAAAGCAGGATTGTATAAAGATTGCATTATGCCGGGGTACACCCATTTGCAACGCGCTCAACCTGTTTCTTTTGCTCATCATCTCTTGGCATATGCCTTTATGTTTTTAAGGGATATTGACCGACTTACTGACTGCAAAAAACGCATTGATGTATCGCCTATTGGCTGTTGCGCGCTTGCAGGAACAACTTATAACACTGACCGCCGATACGAAGCAAAATTGCTTGGAATGGAAAATATTTGTCTTAATTCGCTTGACGGTGTATCTGACCGTGATTTTTGTGTGGAATTGGTTAGCGATTTATCGCTTGTTATGATGCATCTTTCGCGCTTTTGCGAAGAAATTGTGCTTTGGACAAGTTGGGAGTTTAAGTTTGTGGAACTAAGCGATGATTATACAACCGGCTCTTCAATTATGCCACAAAAGAAAAATTCCGATATGGCCGAACTTATTCGCGGAAAAACGGGCAGAGTTTATGGCGATTTAATTGCGCTTTTAACGGTTTTAAAAGGTCTTCCTCTTGCTTATAACAAAGATATGCAAGAAGATAAAGAAAGTGTTTTTGATGCGGTTGATACAATAAATAAATGCTTGCCGGTTATGAACGGAATGATTAGCACAATGACAGTGCTTATCGATAATATGCGAACAGCTGCGCAAAAGGGGTTTATAAATGCTACCGATTTAGCCGATTATATGGTTAAAAAGGGTATGCCTTTTAGAACCGCATATAAAATTTCGGGCAGTATTGTGGGTGATTGCATTAAAAACGGAAAAGTGCTTGAAGAACTGTCGTTAAATGAGTATAAACAGTATGACAGTATTTTTGAAAACGACCTTTTTGAAGCAATTAACCTTGATAATTGCATGAATAAGCGTATAAGCGAAGGCGGAACAAGTTCATCTTCGGTAGAAAATCAAATTAAATATATAAACAGTATGTTGAAATAAAGCAAACCGCAGCAGTT
>JAZOOT010000060.1:0-5109 GCA_045655165.1 Acutalibacteraceae bacterium | reverse complement strand
TCATCCATATTAAGTACACCGTTAATTTTTGTGCGCGTTGTTTGGGGCTTATCCGAAACAATGGAAATTTTTTGTTTTACAATTTTATTAAGCAAAGAAGATTTTCCAACGTTTGGTCTTCCTATTATTGAAATAAAAGCGGATTTAGTATTCAAAATTTATCACCTATTTTACTATTGAAAGTCCTAATTGGTCTAAAACTTGTTCTTGTTTTTCGTTCATAACCGATTCTTCTAATTTGCTGTTTTCGTGGTCGTAACCAAGCAAATGCAATACCGAATGTACCGTTAAAAAAGCAATTTCACGCTGAATGGTATGTCCGTATAAATCCGCCTGTGCATAAGCGTGGTCAAGCGAAATTATAACGTCGCCAAGCAACAAGGTTTCGGTTTCATGGTTAACATCAAATTCACCGTTAATCGAAAGTGGAAAAGACAACACATCGGTAGATTTATCAATACCGCGGTGAATTGAATTAAGTTCTTTAATTTCATCATCATTAACAAATGTTACGTCAATTTCGGCAGGGTCATTAAACCCTTCCATCTTTAACGTTGCGTTGCAAGCGCGCCTAACTAAAAGGCGAATACCGGTTGGCAATTTGTATTTATTTTGTTTATCATAAATGTTTATTTTGTTGTTTTTCATTTTTAGGTCCCCTGTTTTGCTGTTTTTCATAAGCATTTATAATTTTTTGAACTAACCTGTGCCTTACAATGTCACTGTCGGTAAGTTTAATAATTGCAATATCTTCAATATTTTTTAATATTGTTACTGCCTGTTTTAAACCCGAAGTTTTACCTGCGGGTAAATCAATTTGAGTAATATCACCCGTTACTACCGCCTTTGAATGAAAACCAAGGCGGGTTAAAAACATCTTCATTTGTTCGCTTGTAGTGTTTTGTGCTTCATCCAAAATTATAAAACTGTCATCAAGCGTTCTTCCGCGCATATAAGCAAGCGGAGCAACCTCAATATCGCCGCGCTCTTGGCATTTTTGAAAAGTTTCGGCGCCAAGCATTTCAAATAAAGCATCATAAAGCGGTCTTAAATACGGGTCAACCTTTTGTTGCAAGTCACCCGGTAAAAATCCAAGACTCTCCCCTGCTTCAACTGCAGGGCGCGTTAAAATAATTTTATTAACTTCTTTGTTTCTAAAGGCATTAACAGCCATAGCAACCGCAAGGTGCGTTTTACCGGTTCCTGCGGGGCCAACGCCAAAAGTTATAGTGTTGCGTTTAATAGCATCAACATATGTTTTTTGACCAAGTGTTTTTGGTTTTACGGGCTTCCCGCGGGAAGTAATACAAACAAAATCGGCGTTTGCAACCTCTTTAATACGTTCTTCTTTGTTTTCTTTAACAAGATTAACTGCATAATCAAGGCTTTGTTCGGTTATTTGTTCGCCGTTAGCAATAGAAACAAGCAACGTTTCAAGTACCCTGTGCGCCTTTAAAACATTGTCGGTTTCACCGTTAATTGTTATAGTACTTCCGTGTTGTGTAATTACAACGTTAAATTCTTTATTAATTTTTTTAATGTTGTAATCAAAATCGCCAAAAAGGTTTAAAAGGTCTTCAATTCTTTCAACATCAATATTTGTAATCAATTAAAACTCCTACTTAATTTATTTTTATTTATTATATCACAGTTATTTTAATATTTCATCATTTATTTTTAAGTTTTCTTGCTTTGCAATATCAATAGTTTTTCTAATTTTAGCCGTATAAACATAACTGTTTTCGGTTTCGCGCACATCGCAAGAAATAATTTCATAATTTTTTGCATTTTCTTCTTCCATTTTTAGTTTTAAACGTTCTTCGGCAATTGACAAAACTTCACTTGACAAAACAATAAACTCTTCGTTTTTGTATGGCTTATAAACTTTTGTATGAATTTTAATTGGTAATTGTCTTTTAAAAAAAGTTACGTTTTTTGTTTTTGTTTCAATATCAACGTTGTTTTTTGGTGAATTTAAAAACAAAGGCAATTTAAAATTAAATATTTCAACTGTATTTTTCTTAATTAAATCACCTGTAAAAGCCTTTCTTTTGCCGGTTTTGTTAATTTCGGTTTTAAATGTATCAGGCACAAAAGCATAAATTTCGCCAATAGAATGTACCGCTTTATTGCTTCCCGAATCACTAATAATTCCCGAAACTAAAAGCTGTCCTGCCTTAACCGTTTGCCCGCTTTTTACTTCGCACAGGCCGATGTTTACCTTAATTTCACTAATTATTCCATCACACAAAGCAATAATATTGCATGGTTCATCGTAATTAGGTTTTTCCTCATCATATTCTTTAATATTAACTTCAAGTACACTTGATTGCTTGTTAAGCGATGCCCACGAAACGTTGTCTAAGTTTAAAATTAAACGCTGTTTCAAAATGTCGGTGTTAATTTTATTTGTTTTAATTCCTGCGCTAACGCCTAAATTTTCAAGTGCGTATATTATTTCGGCTTCACTGTTTTTAACATTCCCGGTAACTTTAATTACCCAAGTTCTGTTTGACATAAAATTTATAATTAGCAAAAAGCTAATCGCCCCTGCAATTATACCGTAACGTCCTTTGTATTTATTAAAAATTTTAAAAGCCCCGTTTTTTTCAACAATGTTTATATGTACTAAAGTTTTTCTTCGCAGCTTTTTAATTTTTAAAATATCTTTTTTATAAACTTCAATATAAAAATTGCTTTTCTTTTTTTGAACATTCCAAAAGGATATATTGTTAGAAGCAAGTAAATTTAAAAACCTTTCGCAAAATTCACCGTGTAATTTTAACTTTAAACTTCCTAAAATGTATTTCAGCAAAAGTAAATATACGTTCATAATTAAACACCAATAAACTCAATATTATCAATAGTGCCTTTTACAGTTATTGCAGAAGAAATCATATTAAAAATTTCTAATTTCCTGCCAAAAATTTGAACTTCACCCTTTGAAAGGTTTATTCTTACAAAATTTTCATTGTACTCAATAATTCCATAACATCCCTCTATAATAAGTTTTTTATTTGAAAACAATTCAACATGGCACCCAATAACGCCGTCAATCAAAATATCATTTGCTAAATTTTTAATATCCATATAAATCACCTATAATTTTATATGAAATTTTATAATATTCAATTCATAGAATTTATTGGTGATACTATGAAAATTATAAAAACAATTATGCTTATTTTTCTTTTGGTGTTAATAATTCTTTTTTGTATTTTTTCGGGTCAAGTTGCAAATACATTTGTTAACACTGCAGTTGTTTGTGTAAAAAATGTTATACCTTCACTTTTTCCGGTTATGTTTGTTTCGCTTCTTATAATTAACTGTAATTTAATAGAAATATTACCCCAAAGGCAACGTTTTTTCGGCTTGTTTTTGCTGTCATCAATATCGGGCTACCCTGTTGGCGCAAAACTTTTAGATTTATATTGCAACAAAAAATGCATAAAAAAAGAAACAGCAACTTTGCTTTTACCCGCCTTTATAAATGCGGGACCGGGTTTTATTATAAATACAGTAGGTCTTGGTGTATTAAACAACAAAAGTTTAGGTGTTATTCTTTTTGCGTCACAATTTCTTGCTTCGTTTGTTCTTTTTATACTGTTAGGCGGTTTTAGTTTTTCAACACATACAAAAAGCAGTACCGTTAAAATAACCAAAGCAATTCAAAAAAGTGCTTTAGACGCAGTTGACTCATTAAAAAATATTTGTACTTATTTAGTTTTAATTTCATGTTTTTCAAAAATTATTGAACTTGTTTTTGGGGAAAAATTTTCAATTTACTTTGTTACTGTAGCCGAAATAACTTCGGCAGTACTTAGGCAAAAAAACGTATATGCAGTTTGCATTCTTTTAAGTTTTTGCGGTTTATGTGTTTATTTGCAAATATTTTCTTTTGTTAAAAAATTTAAAATTAAATTTATTGAACTTATTTTATGGCGAACATTTCACATTGTAATATCGCTTGGAATTTTAAAATTTATTATTAAAGCGTTTAAAATTACCCTTCCTGTATTTTCAAACACAGCACAAAACCTTGTGCCAACACAAAATTCCGGTATATTTTTTAGTTTATTTTTAATTTTTACCTTATTTTGCTTCATGTTGTCAATTAAAAGAAAAAGTAGTGGAAATTTGCTGAAAGATTTGATATAATATAAAAAAATAAGGGGGTCCATAAATTGGCAAAGATATTTAATAAAAATATTACACCTGCTTGTAAATACTGTATTTACGGTACTGCATTAGATTTTACCGAAAACATTATTTGCAAACATAAAGGTATATCAAATTTTAATGATTCTTGCAAGCATTATAAATATGACCCATTAAAAAGAAAGCCAAATAACATAACAATTAAAACCGATTATAATTCAGAAGATTTTTCGCTTTAATTTTTTGTTGACAAATTATAACATGCTTGTTATAATAGTGTTTGCTTGTGGTGGATATGGCGCAGTTGGTTAGCGCGCCAGATTGTGGCTCTGGAGGCCGTGGGTTCGAATCCCATTATCCACCCCACAATAAGATATAACCCTTTTGAACACCAAAGGGGTTATATCAAAAAACTTAATATTGGGGTGTCGTCAAGCGGTAAGACATAGCACTTTGACTGCTACATGCGTAGGTTCGAATCCTGCCACCCCAGCCAAAATAAGAAACTCCTTTTCGGGGTTTCTTATTTTTTTGTTGAAATATTATCCCTATTATGATATTATATATTAGTTAAGTCTTAAGGAGGGAATTTATGAGCAATTATTTGACAATGACAAAGTCAGAACTTGAAAAAGAATTTTTGCAAGTTAAATCTGATTTTAAGCATCTTGTAACACTTCATTTATCACTTGATATGTCACGTGGCAAACCCGGTTTTGACCAAATGAACGTCAGCAACCGTATCTTTGACCTTGTTGGCAACGATTCAGGTTTTAAAAACCGTACGGGTACCGATTGCCGTAACTACGGCGGTCTTGACGGTCTTATTGAACTTAAAGATTTGTTTGCACAAATTCTTGACGTTAATCCCGAGCAGGTTATTGTCGGCGGTAACTCTTCACTCAATATGATGTTCGATACCATCGCACAGGCAATGACACACGGCTTTGG
>JAZOOT010000059.1:0-43402 GCA_045655165.1 Acutalibacteraceae bacterium | reverse complement strand
TGCTTTTTTTAATCTACGTTTACGCCTTTTTTGAAAAGTTTTATGTTTACGCAGCAAATAATTAGTGATACCAAAGTATATCCGAAAATTGCTATATAAATCATACTCTTTAGCGTTTGAACGGTTGGCACAGTGTTTGTTACAAAAAGATTCATAAAATCTTTATTAAAAAGCGCTATTAAGAAGAGTAGCATAACTATTATGGTTTGGCTAACCATAAATGCTACGGCACCAAACAATACCGAAAAGCCGGTTTTGGCATTGTTTTTTCTTTGCCCCAATATTATTCCGGTAAAACCGCACTGTAAAATATTTAAAAACTCTAAAAAGAAAACAAATACAAGCAAAAGAATAATGCCAATCATTGTGCTATCGTAAATTTCAGCCAAAGGCAATAAAAGGTTTTTAAAAAACAGCAGGTTTTCCTTTGAATAATAGGCAATAAACAACACCAAGCAAACCACCGCAAAACTTACAAAAAGGGTTATTACTGTTGTTAAAATTTTTGATAAATATTGGGTGCTTTTGTGTACGGGTAAGGTGTGTGTAAGGTAAGCTTCATCGGAATAAAAATGACTTTTAAATCTTACCCACATACGCATTATGGTATTTATTAGCGTACTGCACATCATAGAAATTGCGGCGCCCTGTGCAATTTCGCCTAAAATTTCTAACACTAAAGAGTTTTTAAAACTGAAAAACACCCTTGTTAATACGCCAAAAAGCATAGCCAATATATAAAAAATTATAAGCAACTTAAAAATATTTTTAAGGTCGTATTTAAGAAGTTTCTTTAACATTTAAACATCCTCCTAAAAATTTCATCAATAGAAGCGTCTTCACGGTTTCTTAATTCATCGGCTTCGGCTGTTAATATAATTTCACCGTTTTCTATAAAAATAACGTTATCTAATATGCGTTCAATGTCGCTTATAAGGTGGGTTGAAATAATTACACTGGCGCCTTCGTTAAAATTAGTAAGAATTGTGTCTAAAATATAGTCCCTTGTGGCAGGGTCAACTCCGCCAAGCGGCTCATCAAGAATATAAAGGTCGGCTTTACGGCTCATAACGAGCACAAGTTGCACCTTTTCCTGCATACCTTTGCTCATTTTGGCAAGTTTTTGTTTTGTATCAAGTCCTAAATCACTTAACAGTTTATATGCCTTTTCACTATCAAAATTATCATAAAACTCGGCAAAATACTGCACGGTTTTTTCTACGGTCATACCCTTTTCAAGATAGGTGCGTTCGGGTAAATAAGCAATAATTTTTTTACTTTCCACCCCAACAGGTTTGCCGTTTATAAGAATTTCGCCCGAAGTTACGGTTAAAAGGTCGTTTATAAGTTTTATAAGGGTAGATTTACCCGAACCGTTTTTACCCAAAAGCCCAATTATTTTACCGCGCGGTATTGTTAAATTTATATTTTTAAGTATTGGCTTTTCGCCAAAGCTTTTATTTAAACCTATACATTGTAATAATTCCATTATTCGTTTCCTCCAAATTCTTTAATAATGAATAATAGTTCGTTTTTGCTAATACCTATATTCCCCATTGTTTCTATATACTTTTGTGTTATTTCATTTGCATATTCTTGTTTGTACTTTTCAATAAGTGCAGTATTGTTTGTTACAAACTTACCGTTAGTGCGTTCGGTAAACACAAGCCCAATGTTTTCAAGTTCAACAAGCGCTTTTTGTGCGGTGTTGGGGTTTACCTTAAATTCAAAAGCTAAATCCCTTACCGAAGGCAAACGCTCCCCCGCCGAAATTTTACCCGATATAATATCTTTTTTAAGTTGTTCAAACAACTGAAGATAAATTGGAATATTATTATCAAAATCTAATTTCATTTTTTACCGCCCATTGTATTATTGTGTTAATACAATGATACTGTAAATTTTAAATTTTGTCAAGTGTTTTATATAAAAAAAGGCACACTCTAAAACAGAGTGTGCCTTTTTACAGTGCAGGAATTAACACTGTAAATTCCACAAGTCCGTCAAAGCAACGCACTTTAATATCGCTTTTGTGGGAAACAGCAATTGCCTTTGCAATGGCAAGTCCAAGACCGTAATGCTTGTCTTCGCCGTTTCGGGCAGTATCTACACGGTAAAAGCGCTCAAATATCTTTTCGCGTTGTTCTTCGGGAATTTCATCTCCTTTATTTGTTACCGAAAGTTTTGCAAATCCTCGTTCCTTTGTTAAAGACAAACACACTTCCCCTTTTTCTTTGCTATGGCGGATAGCGTTATCTAACAGTATTGAAACAATTTGTTTAAGCCCGATACTATTACCAACCACACCAATACCGTATGAAATATTAGTGTTTAACCCAAGCCCTTTTTCAAATGCAACACTTTCAAACGGAAGTGCCTCGCCTGCTACCAAGCGGCTAAAATCAATCCGTTCCATCTGCGGTATTACATTCTCGGTTCGGGCAAGGTCAAGAAGCTGACCCACAAGCATTCCCATACGCTCATTTTCATATTGAATATTTTGAAGCCATCTATTATCACCTATTTCGCGCAAAAGCAGTTCAGCATTGGCACTTACAACCGATACAGGTGTTTTTAATTCATGTCCGGCATCGGATATAAACTGCTTTTGCTTTTGGTAACTTTCTTCCAAAGGATTCACGATTTTTCGGGCCAAAAACACCGATAAAAAGAAAAACAAAACTAAAGCAACGCCACCGAAAATAAGGGTATAGCGGAATAATGTTATTGCACTTTGATTAACTACGGTGTTATCCATAAAAGTAACAAGGGTGTATCCACCTTTATTGGTCTTATAAAATGCAAGATTATTTTTTTCGCCGTTAATTTTACCTTCGTTTATAATTTGTTGCGCCAACTTTCCCAAATCATCATTGGTATATACCGTAGGCATTCCATTCTTAATTTCAAGAATTTCGCCGTCGTATGATACAGCCACCGAATAAAAGGTAGATAATTGAAACCTTGGTGATTCGGGACTTAAATTGTGATTACCGCCAGGTCTGGGTGGGGCAGATGGGAAATCGGTTACAGATTGATTAAGGTTATACATTTGAGCGTGTTGCTTTAGCATACGCTTGTTTTGATTCTTCATTTCAAAATAACTTGATGCGTAAATAACGCCAAGCGTTCCTACCCACAAAAGAGCAAGAATAGACATAATTGAAACAACGATTTTTCTACGTGACTTTTTAAACATCGTCGCACCTCAATTCATAACCTATACCACGCACTGCCTTGATTTCGGTTTTTGCCTGAACAAAGCTGAGTTTTTTGCGTGTAAAGGACATATATACTTCAACATTATTGTATTCGGCATCATTATCAAATCCCCAAATCTTAACCGCCAACTGTTCGCGTGTTAAAATTTGACCGCTGTTTGCAATTAAATATTCAAGAATTCGGTATTCCTTTTCGCTAAGCCGAACACTTTGACCATTAGCGTTACAAGATAGCGTGAGGGTGCTTGTGTCAAGCGTAATATCACCAAAAGACAAAATGCCGTCAGTTATGCCAAGCGTTCTTCTGCCAAGTGCACGAAGCCGCGCAAGTAGCTCCTTTGTCATAAAGGGTTTTGTTAAGTAATCGTCTGCACCGCTGTCAAGCCCTGTGACTTTATCATCAAGTTCTGCCTTTGCGGTAAGCATAAGAATAGGGGTTATAATTCCTTTACTGCGCACCCTTTTTGCAATTTCAAACCCATTCATTTCGGGCAACATAACATCAAGAATAACAATGTCGTAAATATTACTTAATATTGCATTTAAACCGTCAACACCATTTGCATAATGGTCAACTTCATAATTTTCAAGGCGCAATAGACAGCAAAGTGCTTCTGCCATTCTTTTTTCGTCTTCAACCAGTAAAATTCTCATAACTCCACCCCCTATTTTACTTATTATACCATAAATATATTAATAAACATTTAAGAATTTTTAGAACGGTTAATTTTTACAAGTTCATATCTTTCATCGCAAAGTGCCGCAACTTCGGGCGAATGGCTAACTAAAATCACACATTTGCCCTTATTTGCAAGTTCTTTAAAAATATTCATAATTTCGTTTTGTGTATCGGTATCAAGATTTCCCGTTGGCTCATCTGCAAGGATAATATCAGGGTCATAAGAAAGCGCCCTGGCAATTGCAACACGTTGTTGCTGACCGCCCGATAATTTTAGCACACGGCGGTTTGCTTCGTCGTGCTCAAGCCCAACGCTTTTAAGAAGTTCTATTGCCCTTTGTTCTTTGTTTTTAGTTTTATATCCTGCCACATCCATAGAAAGAACAACATTTTCAAGAGCTGTATATTTTGTAATTAAATTAAAACTTTGGAACACTACGCCAATATATTTAGAACGAAAGGTGTATTTATCTATTTTTGCAACATTTTTGCCGTCATAAAATATTTCGCCGTCTGTGGGTTTTGCAAGTCCCGAAAGAAGCGACAAAAGAGTTGTTTTACCTGCACCCGATTTGCCAACAATACAATACATTTTTCCTTTTTGAAATTCGTATGAAATGTTTTGGAGCACAGGAGTTTTATCATATGAAAAACTTATATTTTGAAGTGATAAAATAGACATAACTTTCTCCTTTTTTTTAATCTCTGTTTGCAAGAATCTTTAAGGGGTCGTATCGCATAATAAACAACACCGACGCCATACTCGCAACGAGTGTTAACACAAGCCCTACACCCAGCATTTGAAATACAACCGTTAAATTCATTGCTGAATTTACTTCTGTAATATAATCTACTGCACCGCCAAACATATTCTGAATAGGGTTCTTACCGCCTCGGTTATCATTTGGAATATCAGGGGGCGTATTTTCTTCGCGGTTACCGCCCATATTTCCGGGGCGTCCAAAGTTTTGTTCCATTTGGTTTTGTTGTGAAGTTTGGCTTTCAACCTGACCTGCCAAAAGTGCATTTGTAACCGGAACAGAACTTATCGCGCCTATAACGGCGCCAATAATTACGGCAATCATTGTAACAACAAGTATTTCACACATAAATTGTGCGGCTACTTTCCATTTTTTCATTCCCATTGCAGTTAAAACGCCAACCTCATATTTGCGTTCACGTACACCCAAAATATTTAGAACAACCAGAATTATTGCACCGATAATAAGAATAACTACAAGAAACCACCCAGCCATTGTGCTTAGTGTATTAAGCGGTGTTAAACTGTTATTAAAGGCGGTAAGGTCAGCAGATGATACCGTATAAGAATCATCAAGACCTAAAGTTCGCACTTCTTGTTCAAATGTATTGTAATCTTCGGTATTCGCAAACACATAAGTTGCCGAAATAGAACCTGTAACCGCGCTGTCGATTTCTTTGCCTGTGTTTTCATCGGTAACAGTAGTTGAAACTTCTTCCGAAGTATCAAGAATGGTATGCAACGCAGCAGCGCTCATATAAATTTGGTTTGCTGGGTCTTGGCTTTTGCCAAACATTGACATAGAAAAGTCGTTGTTTGCAGAGCTTTCATATAACCCTACAATTTTTAATTCGTATACTTCACTTTCAAGAGATGGATTAGCAAGAATTATTGTATCGCCCACAGACAAATCATTAAATATGGCAAGTTCTTCTGAAATAACACATTCATTTTCGGTTGAGCCCTCGCTAAACATTGTTCCGCCCTCTAATACCGAAGCAGTACCATCAACAAAAGCGGTCATAGCATTATCACTACTGTAACCTATAACCGAAAAATCGGATGAACTAAACATACCCTTACCGCCACGGTCGCCGCCGGGAAATCCCATTCCGCCGCCAAAACCGCCCGAATTAGAACTGCTTTCAGAATCTTCGGTTTCATCTGTTACAGGCAACAATTCATCATTACCATTAAAAGCAGCAGTAAGTGTATAATAAAAATCTTCAACGGATTTAGCATTCGCATATTTTTGATATTCTTCGAGTGTCAGCGATGAAACGCTACCCATCATATCTTTAAATTGGTCGCGGTCAAAACCTCCGCCTTGACCTTTTTCCCCACCCATCATATCGTTCATCATGGAGTTTCTGTCATACGATATGGTGGCTGTTATATTCAGTTCTTCAAGAGTGCTCATCTTAGCGCTTTCAGCCGCTTGCCGTATAGACAAGCCAAGACAGGCAGAAACAGCAACTACAAGCGTAATTATACCTATTAAAATATTTCTTGCCTTTGCCCTGCCAATACACCGTAACGCATTTTTAATAATATACATAAACTTTTTCCCTTTCTGCACATTTATTTTACGATACAAATTATGCAAATAAATATTGAAGAAAGATTGAAAAAGGAATTATTTTTAGCAAGTTAATATAAAAAAGCACCCATACGGGTGCTTTTTTATTCTTCTATATTAGACATTTCGCGTTGCGCCATAACAAGCGAATAATATATCCCGCCTTTTTTAACCAGTTCTTCGTGTGTGCCGACTTCGGCTACCTTGCCTTTATCAAGTACAACCAACCGCGTGGCGTTTCTTAAAGTAGAAAGCCGATGTGCTATGGCTATTGTCGTTCTGCCTTTTGAAAGGTTTAAAATGGCTTCTTGTATTTGCTTTTCGGTTTCGGTATCAAGCGAAGCCGTTGCTTCATCTAATATAAGTATTCTTGGGTTATGCAAAAGTGCCCTTGCAATAGCAACGCGTTGCCTTTCACCGCCAGAAAGCGTTAAGCCCTTTTCGCCAACAGTTGTGTTATAACCGTCGGGCAGTTTAATTATAAATGAATGGCAACCCGCAAGTTTTGAAGCAGCAATAATTTCGTCTCTGGTAGCATTTGGTTTAGAATATGCAATATTTTGGGCAACGGTGCCTTTAAACAAATATGTTTCTTGCAAAACAACACCCATTTGCGAACGCAAATCTTCGCCCTTAATGTCTTTTATGTTTACGCCGTCAATGGTTATACTTCCCTCTTCGGCGTCGTAAAGGCGCATTATAAGGTTAATAAGGGTTGATTTACCAACACCCGAAGCGCCAACAAGCCCAATAAATTCGCCCTGTTTAAAGTGCAAATCTATATTTTTAAGCACTTCTTTTGTTTCATCGTAACCAAACGAAACGTTGTTAATATCAATATCACCCTTAATTTTAAGGTTAATTGGTTTTTTAGATTCGGGCAAATCTTGTTCTTCATCTAAAATTTCAAAAATTTTGGTGCTTGAAATATTGAACTGCATTATGTGTCTTGGTATGTGGGCTATCATACGAAGCGGGCCGTAAACAAGCGAAGCGTAAGACGAAAACTGTGCCATTTCACCAAGTGTCATTTTGCCATCTAAAATTTTATTGCCAACATAATAAAGAATTATAAACTCGCCAAAACTAATGAAAAAACGAAGTATTGGCATTACAATGCTCCAAAAACAGTCGGTTTTCTTTTGCATTTCCTTTTCTTCATAACTTGATTTTTGGAACCTTTCACTTTCGCTTTTTTCCATTCCAAATGCCTTAACCACGCGTATGCCCGAAAAAATATCGTGCAAAATTGAATTGGTTTTTTGGGCGTGGAAATGGCGTTTTGAATAAAGCACCCTTACAAACTTCCAAAACAAATTAAAGGAAAGTATTACAAAAGGTGTGGGCAACATTATTAAAAGGAACAAAAGCGGGTCGTAAAAGAACAAATAAATACCAACTAATAAAAACACAACCACTTGTTGCAATACATTTGGCAAATAGTTTACTGCAAAACGTTCAATTTCGTTTACATCGCCATCAATACGATGCATTAACTCACCCGTAGTATAGGTGCCGAATTTTGCAAGAGATAAACTGCCTATTTTTTGGAACAGTTGGTTGCGGAGACCAACCTTCATTTTTTCGCTTGCCAACACAAGCAAATGGCTTCTTACACTTGAAAACACGCGCATCAATAACTGTAACACAAGCATTGAAACCATAACAAGCGCAAAACTTTGGGTTGTTATTGCTTGTCCAGGAGTTGCTTTTATATAATCATCTACTGCAATTTTGTTTATATAAGGAACTATTAGGTTAATTACACTTCCCACAAAAAACAAAGCAATAGCACTAAACATAAAAACTTTATGTTTAGAAAAAAGTTCCCACATACGTTTTGCGTTTCGGCGTTTATCGTAACAAATTGCGCATTTTGTTCTGCCCTCTTTTATAATTCGGGAACATTTGGGGCAACGTTTTACTTCTTGCTTTTCTACCAAAAATGCGCCGTTTTTAATGTTTTTATTTATTGCGCGAACGGTTTTTATTGCCGTTTTGCTGTTCTTCATATCCAAACGGCAAATAAGCCGAATTATATCGTTTTGGTCTTTATAAGACACAAAAACACAGCCCACACCCATTTCTACAAGCAGTTCTTTAATGCTATCGGTGTTTATGGTTTTGGTTTCTTTACCGTCACACATAACAACAAGATTGTTGTTTTTTAAAACCACTTCACCGTTACACACTGTGTTTGCAAGTGCCTCGTGCAAATTAAAAGAAAATATTTTGTTTTCTGTTTCTGCCTTTAACATAATTTTATTTCCTATAAATAAAGTTCTATTTTCTTTCTGCTCTTTTTGGGCAGTTTTTCTATATCGTTTATAACAAAACGGTTGCCGTCAACGTCAAGCAATATTGCTTTGTTATCGTCCACGCGTATAATGTTACGAAACGTATCTTGCATGGTAAAATTAACCTTTCTGCCGTCGGTTGTGTTCACTGCCCAATAAGAAAAACCGTAACGTTCTTTAAGTGAAATAATTGTTTCTATTTTTTGTTCGTAATATTTTCTTTCAAGTTCGTTAATTAGCAGTTCTTTGCTTTCTTCACCAAAAATATTTATATCTTTAATTATTCCTATTTCGCCGTATTCATCATCAAGCACCGTAATATATTCATAAAGTTTTTGAAATGGAAAACAACGGTGCAAAAACACGCGGGTATATTCTTTTGTTTTATCGTCTTGCTTAAAATTTAAGGCAAGGAAACCGTTTTTTTCGTAAAAGTTACAGTTTTCGCCGTTTAATAACACTATTTCAGTATTGTTTTCTGTTACTTTTCTTTTTTTCATTTTCCTACCTCCTATTCTTTTATACCGGCGTTTTTAAGCGCTTCTTCTTGCAAGGTATAAAGTTTTTTATAAACGCCGTCTTCTTTTTTAAGCAGTTCTTTATGAGTTCCTTCTTCTGCCACCTTGCCGTTTTCAATTACAACAAGTTTGTTTGCCTCACGCAAGGTTGAAAGGCGGTGGGCTATCATAATTGTAGTTTTGCCTTTGGTTAATTGGCTTAGCGCGGTTTGTATCATTTTTTCGGTTTTGGTGTCCATTGCCGCAGTTGCTTCATCTAACAAAAGAATTTTGGGGTCGCGCAGTATTGCCCTTGCAATAGAAATACGTTGCCGTTCCCCGCCCGATAAATCTTGTTTTCCAACACCTATTTGGGTGTTATACGCTTCGGGCAGTTTTATTATAAATTCGTGCGCGCCTGCGCATTTTGCGGCATTTATAACCTCTTCATAAGTAGCATCGGGTCTTGCATAACGAATATTATCAAGAATACTGCCCATAAAAAGATATGTTTCTTGCGATACTATGGCAATATTTTCGTAAAGTGTTTTAAACGAAAGGTCCTTAACGTTTACGCCGTCAATATAAACCCCGCCCTCATCGGTATCGTAAAGGCGCATTAAAAGGTTTGCAATAGTGCTTTTGCCCGCGCCTGTGTGACCAACAATACCCAAAATGCTTTCGGCAGGTACGGTAAAACTTACGTTATCTATAACCTTTTTTGTTTTTGTGTATCCAAAATCAACGTTTCTAAATTCAACTTCGCCCTTTACTTCCGGTAAAGTAATTGCGTTTTTGCTTTCATTTATTTCGGGTTCGGTATCGTAAATTTCAAAAAGGCGCTGCAAAGCATTTGTGCATGAAGCCGACCAATCTATCATTTCAACAAAGAAATGTATTGGGTTATAAATCATATTTACATAAGCGGTAAAGGTTATAAGTTCGCCGTAACTGAACTTACCCTTTGCAACCATATAACCGCCAACACCAAGAGATACTATGTTTCCTATATAAAGTATGTAACCAATAAAGGGGTATGTGTAATGGCTGAATATTGAAAGTTTTTTGCTTGTATTTGCAAAATTGGTGTTATACACCCCAAAACGCTTGTTTTCGGTGGTTTCCTTTGCAAAAACCTTTACAACCCTTATACCGCCAAGAACATCGGATATTTGCGAATTCATTTTTCTTGAAGCGGTATACCTGCGCGCGTGCAGTTTTTCAGAAACATTAAAGGTTGCCCTTAACAAAACAAGAAAAACAGGAACACCTATAAGAGATAAGAATGCCAGTAAGGGATTCATTGCAAACAAAATTATGCTAAGTACTAAAACCTGAACAATGTTTATTAAAAAGTATGGAATTACATCACAGAAAAACCCGTAAATTGTGTTCGCGTCGGAATTTACCTGTGTCATTAAGCTGCCTGTTTGCCGTGCGGTAAAAAATCGCATTGAAAGTTTTTCTATTGCCCCAAAAATTGTGTTTTTAAGGTCGTACACAATTTTTGCCGAAATAAGCGTTGAAGCATAACCGTTTACCATATCGGCAATATGCGAAAAAACTTTTGTTGCAATAACAATTAAAACTGCAAGTAAAACTTCGCCGTAAAGCGAACCGTTTTTATCAAGCACCTTATCGTAAAAAAATCCGTTAGAAAAATATGGCACCAAAATTCCCGTTGCGGTTAAAAACAAAAGTGATAAAAGCAAAACCGCAATATCTTTTTTGTATTTAAAAACAAACTTAGAAAAACGCGAATACAGTTTGCCCTTTTCCATACATTTGGGGCAAATTTTGCGGTTTTTATCGGGGTAACGCATACCGCATTTTTCACAGCAGGTGTTTTTTATATCGTCTTCTTCATCTAAAACAAAATTTTGTGAAGTAATATTACCCTTTTTTATGCGGTTAAAGTATTTTACAAAAAGCACCGCACCGTTTTTGCAAAAATTTGTAAAGGAAGAAAGGTGTATGTAGTCATTTTCTTTTGTTTTGGCAACAAGACGGCATGTTGATAACAGTTCTTCAACCTTAATTAACTCAATTTCTTCTAAATTATACTTCCTAAATTCGTTACAAGAAAATGAAGAGTCAAGCCCTTTTCCCTGTTTTTCTTTTGGTAAAAGGGCCTGACTTCCGTGAATTACATAAAGATATTTTTCTGCAAGCACAACATAACCGTCACAGTATGTGTGAAAGCAGTCCATATCGCAGTAAAGCGACATATAAATTTTTTCTTCGCCTTGTTCCTTTAAATAGGCATACAAAAACTGCGGAATTTTTCCAAATTCAACCATATTAACACCAAGTTTTATTTATAAAACGCTTTCATTGCTTTATAACACATATAAATATCAAATTTAGAGGTTGTTTCAAAGGGGGCGTGCATTGAAAGTACCGGTACGCCCAAATCTATAACATCGGCGCCAAGGTTGGCAATATATTTAGCAACGGTACCGCCGCCGCCAATATCTACCTTACCAAGTTCGCCCGTTTGCCAAACAATGCCGTCTTCATCAAGTAAATCTCGCACATAACCAACAAATTCGGCATTGGCATCGTTTGTTGAAGATTTACCGCGTGCGCCTGTGTATTTTGTAACGCAAACACCGTAATTTAAGTGGCAAGCGTTTCTGGCTTCCATAACATCTTTAAAGGTGGGGTCGTTTGCAGCGTTAACATCGGCAGAAAGGCATTTAACGTTACGTAGCACAACACTTGTATCAGCGTCTTGTGTTTTTGCAAGGTCTCCAAAAACATATTTAACAAAAGCCGAATCAAGCCCTGTGTTACCCTCAGAGCCGGTTTCTTCTTTATCGGCAAGAATACATACTGCCGTATATTTTGGTAAAACTGTATCAATAATTGCTTGTAAAGCCGGGTAAGCGCAAACGCGGTCGTCTTGGCCGTATGCGCCAATTAAAGACCGGTCAAAACCAATATCACACGCTTTATAAGCAGGTACACATTCAAGTTCAGCCGATAAGAAATCAGATTCGGTTATGCCGTATTTTTGGTTTAAGAGAGATAGAATATTAAGTTTAACAAGTTCGCTTTCGCTATCATCTTTAAAAGGCATACTGCCAACCAAAACATTTAGTTCTTCGCCCTTTATGCCTTCGTTTAAGGTGCGTTTGCTTTGTTCGGCGGCAAGGTGAGGCAAAAGGTCGTTTACCACAAACTTGGGTTCGTTTTCCTCTTCGCCTATTTTAACCGAAACTGTTTTTCCGCCCTTTAACACAAACACACCGTGAAGAGCCAGTGGCACTGCAGTCCACTGGTATTTTTTAATTCCGCCGTAATAGTGGGTTTTAAACAGCGCAAGGTCTAAATCTTCATAAAGCGGGTTGGGTTTTAAATCAAGTCGCGGTGAATCAATGTGCGCCGCAGTTAAGCGCGAGCCGTTTTCAAGCGGTTCTGTACCAATAACCGCAAAAGCAACCGTTTTATTGCGGTTGTTTATATATACTCTATCTCCTGCTTTATATTTTTTACCATAACAAAACTCCACAAAGCCGTTTTCTTCGGCAATTTCAATTGCGCGAGAAGCGGCTTCCCTTTCGGTTTTTGCGCAGTCTAAATATTCTTTATAGCCCTCGCAAAATTCAAACGCTTCGTTTATGATTTTTTCATCGCTTATAAGCAAACCGTTTTTTTGCTTGTTAAAAAGGGTTTCCTTTAAAGTTTTTGCGTCACTCATAGCTGTTCTCCTTTATTTTTGTTAAAAGTTGGCTAAATTCATTTAAGAATGTTTTTTCATCTTTATTATTATAAACCGTAAAGTCACAGTTTTTAATAAAAAACTCATCGTTTTCGGCGGCGTTTATTCTGCTTTCTGCCGCTTCTTTGGTTATATTGTCACGGTTTATTATTCTTGCTAACCTAATTTCGCGGTCGCACATTAAACAAACCGTAAAGTTGCAAATTTCGTTTAGTCCGCTTTGAAAAAGTGTGGGCGCATCTAAAATTATATTGTCCGTTTGGCTATTTTCTATAATTTTTAAAATTTCAGCCACAACAAAAGGCAAAACCGTTTGGTTTAAAAGTTCGGTTTTTTCTTTGGTGCTAAAAGCCAGTTTTGCCAAAAGTTTGCGGTTTAAAACACCGCCGTTAAAAACTTCTTCGCCAAAACTTTCTTTAATTGCCTGTTTGCAAAGAGGGTTGTTTTCGGTTTCGCTTTTTGCAACTTTATCGCAGTCTATACACAAAAAGCCCATTTCTTGTGTCTTTTTTAAAGCGGTGGTTTTACCCGTACCGCTTGGGCCTGTTAAACCAATTATAAGTTTTTTCAAAGTTTCACCACCCTGTATGCACACGCCCTTATTAAACGGTTATAAACTGCAAGGCCAACACCGTTTTTTTCGGGGGCATGAACATAACCTTCTTTTATGCCTTTTTCATCAAGTTCCCTTAAAACATTAAACAAAGAATATGCCAAACTGCTTTTATCTTCGCTTTTGCCGTATACTTGGTAGTCACAGTTTAAATGCTTTGTGTCTTCGCTAAAACACACTGCAAAACCGCCTTTTTGGTTTACATATCGGCAAAAATCACTACTCCCCCCCTCAACCAAAACAAGTTGGCACAAGGGAGAATAATGTTTGTATTTCATACCGGGCGACGCTACCTTTTGGTTGTTTTCAGGGCTTTTAAACACGGCAGGGTCAACCGTAATATTTGGCACAATTTCTTCAAGCTGTTCAAGTGTTACTGCGCCCGGGCGAAGTAAAACAGGGTTTTCCCCGCAAAAAGAAACAACTGTAGATTCTACACCGACTTCACATCTATCCCCCATTAAAACGGCGTCAATTTTGCCATCAAGGTCTGATAAAACGTGTTGGGCGGTTGTTGGGCTTGGACTGCCCGAAGAGTTTGCCGAGGGCGCTGCCAAAGGAACCCCGCACGCCTTTATAAGTGCAAGTGCCGTTTCGTTATTGGGCATTCTTACCGCAACGGTATTTAAACCGCAAGAAACGCTTTCGCAAACTTTACCCGTTTTATTTACAACCATTGTAAAAGGACCCGGCCAAAACCGTTTAGCACACATAAGCGCATTTTCGTTTATATCTTTTGCAATAACGTGAAGTTCAGCAATATCAGCTATATGAACAATTAAAGGGTTATCTTGCGGTCTGCCCTTTGCCGTAAAAACTTTTTTAATGGCGCTATCACAAAAAGCACTTGCAGCAAGGCCGTAAACCGTTTCGGTAGGCATGGCAACCACACCGCCGTTTTTAATAATTTCGGCGGCGGTTTTAATGCTTTGTTCGGTTTTATCCATTAAATAAAGTTTTTGCGTTGTCATTCTTAATTATTTTCCCCCGACGCTTTTAACATTTCGGTACGGTAATAGGTTATAAGCGCATCTATAATTTCATCTATTGTGCCATTCATAATGCTTTCAAGTTTATAAAGAGTTAAACCAATTCTGTGGTCGGTCATTCTGCCTTGCGGGAAGTTGTAGGTGCGAATTCTTTCGCTGCGGTCACCCGTACCAACCTGAGATTTTCTGGCATCGTCAATAGCGTCTTTTTGTTTGTTTTCTTCAATTTCCAAAAGGCGCGAACGCAAAACGCGAAGCGCTTTATCTTTGTTTTTAAACTGGCTTCTTTCGTCTTGACATTCAACCACCATACCGGTTGGTATATGGGTTATACGAATTGCCGAAGAAGTTTTGTTAATGTGCTGTCCGCCTGCACCGCTTGAACGGAATGTATCAATTTTTAAATCTTTTGGGTCAAGGTCAAATTCAACCTCTTCTGCCTGCGGAAGTACCGCAACCGTAACGGTTGAAGTGTGAATTCTGCCTTGGGTTTCGGTATCGGGCACACGCTGAACGCGGTGAACACCGCTTTCGTATTTAAGGCGGGAATATGCACCCGCACCGTCTATCATAAAGGAAATTTCTTTATAACCGCCAAGTTCGGTTTCGCTTTCGTTTACAACCTCAATACTCCAACGCTGTTTTTCGGCATACATTGCGTACATACGGTAAAGTGAGCCGGCAAACAATGCCGCCTCTTCACCGCCTGCGCCTGCGCGTATTTCAACAATAACATTTTTTTCATCGTTAGGGTCTTTGGGTAAAAGCAAAATTTTAAGTTCGTTTGAAAGATTTTCAATATCTGTTTTGGCTTGCTCAAATTCTTCTTGAACAAGTTCCTTAAAATCTTTATCAAGCCCGCCTGCGTCTAAAAGTTCTCTTGCCTCTTTTTCGGCATTTATGGCATTTTTATATTTACGATAAGTTTCTACCAAGGGCGAAATTTGAGCGTACTCTTTGCTTAAAGCCGTATACTTTTCAGAATCTGACACAACTTCAGGGCGTGTTAACAACATACCAATTTCTTCAAAACGCGATTCAACCGCCGTTAACTGTTCAAACATTAAACGTTCTCCTTATGAATGATTTTTTTAATATTTTTTTCGCACTTACTGCGCGGAAGCATAATTTCGTGCCCGCAAGCAGTACACTTAATTTTAAAATCCATTCCAATTCTTTCTACAATAAAGGTTTCACTTCCGCAAGGATGTTTTTTCTTCATAACAAGCGTATCGCCCTGCCTTACATCCACCCAAAAGCCCCCTTTACAAAAATTTATTATATTATTATACTATATCAATTTAAGAAAGGCAATATTTTACATAAATTTTTTGCATTTGACATTCAATTTAAAAGTTTATATAATTAAGTTAATAATTTTACTTTTTAAGGAGTTTTTTATGAACAGTGTTCGTATACTTCACACTGCCGACTGGCATTTAGGAAAAGAGCACAGTTATTTGGGTGCAAAAAGCGAACAGCGCAAACAGGAAGTGCTTTTAACCGTTAAAAGCATTATTTCGCTTTGCGAAAAAGAAAATGTTGATTTACTGCTTATTGCGGGAGATTTGTTTGAAAGCAACCGCTCTGCAAAACTTTTTGCAGACGAAGTTTTGGCGTCATTCGCCGAACTTACCCGCACAAAAGTTATTATTGCTTTGGGTAACCACGACCCGCTTACCGCTGATTCGCCATTTAAGAACAAAGTTTTACCGCCCAACGTTTTTGTGTTCCCCGAAAACGACAGCGTTTTTTCTTTTCCTGAACTTGGCTGCCGTGTTTACGGAAGGTCTTTTTCAAGTGTTTACAGCCAAGGTGAAGAACGTTTCTTTTTAACTGTTCCTGAAGACGATAAAGTTAATTTGCTTTTGCTTCACGGCGAAACAAAATCTGATTTATCCTCCCCCTATTTTTCGGTTACCAAAAACTTTATTGAAGAAAGCAAAATGGATTATATTGCATTGGGCCACAACCACAAGCGCAGTGAAATTGTGCGTCTTGGCGCAACCCGTTTTGCTTATTGCGGTTGTATTGAAGGGCAAGGTTACGATGAAGACGGGCCAAAGGGTGTTTATTTGGGCGATGTTGCAAAAAACAGCGTTAAATTACAGTTTATTCCCCTTGCAAAACGCGTTTACCGCACCTTAAACGTTGACGTTACAGGTGCTTTTTCTGTTACCGACAAGATTGTTACTGCCATTAAAGAAAGCAGTGAAAACTATAGCGATGATTTATTTTACATAAATCTTGTGGGCGAAACCGAAAACGCCGATTGCATAAATATTTCGGAAATAAAGGCAAATACCGAACCGCTTGTTTATGCCTTAAGAATTAAAGACAAAACAAAAGTACGGGTTGATTTAGACCTTTTATCAAGCGAAAATTCATTACGCGGAAGATTTGTGCGTGAAATGCTTGATATGCTTGAAAATGCCGATGACAAAGACAAAACCTTATATGAAAACGCCTTACAAATTGGTCTTAAAAGTTTTGAGGGGCAGGTGAATTTTGGTGAAGATTAATTCATTATATATTTCTGCTTTTGGTAAATTCAAAGATTTTCGCCTTGATTTTAATAATAATCTTAACCTTTTTTACGGCGAAAACGAAAACGGCAAAAGTACAATTCTTGCCTTTATAAAAATGATGTTTTACGGAAATACCGTAAAATCAAGCGACCTTTTAAAGAACCCAAGAAAGAAATATTTGCCGTTTGATAATTCTATTATGGCGGGTAGTATTGATTTTACGCATAACGGCAAAGATTTTCGCATTGAAAGAACCTTTGGCGCTTCTAATTCTACCGATAGAATTACCCTTATTGATTTATTAGACGGAACACGCCAAAATTTTAGCGGAACAACCGATATGGGTGCGAAGTTTTTTAATTTAAGCGCTTCGGCTTTTGAAAGATGCGCCTTTATTGCTTCTTTTGGTCCCATAACCGATGACAATACTGCCACCGGCGAACTCAATTCACGCCTTTCCGGCATTATTGTTTCGGGCGAAGAGGATGTAAACGAAAAGAAAATTGCCGCGCGTTTAATTGCGGCAAAAGAAGAACTTATGTCAAAGGGCGGAAAGGTTGGCAAGTATGACAAAAACCGCCAAAAGTTAATTGATTTGGCTAACCAGCTTACCCTTTCTCGGCAAGCAGAAGAAGACCGCGAAGCGTTGGCTTTAAAAATTGAAAACCAAAAAAAGCGGCTTGTGCTTGTAAACAAGGAAATTGACCGCACCGCGCAAAAACTTAAAGCAACCGAGCAAAGCCGTAACTGGCGCAAACTTAAAGATTTTATTGAAATTTCTTCGCAGTTTAGCGTTGCCAAAAAGAAACTTACTAAGAAAAATGGTGAAATAATTGACACCGAAAGCATTAACATTGTTGAAGACAAGTTATCAATGCTTAAACTTTTAGATCAAACTTTGCCCGAACAAAAAAGCCGTCTTGCTGTAATAAATTCTGAAATTGCGGCAGCAAGTACCCCCGCAAAAAGCGAAGCGGCCGAATTGGTAGAGCAAAAAATAAGCCAATTAAACGGTGAATTAAACAATATAATTGAAAGGCAAAACGATGCTAAAGAAACTGTGGCGCGTCTTGAAAATTTAAGGTCCGAAAATCTTAAAAAGCACAAAAAAATTAGCCCTGCTTTGCTTGTTTTATGCTTAATTTTTGTTGTTTTGGGCGCAATTTCGCTTAAATACAAATTAGCGGTTGCAATTATTTTATTTGCAGTTTCGGTTGTGCTTTTTATATTGGGTTTAATTTTGGTAAAAAGCCAAAAACCGCTTAATAATAAAGAAACTTTATTATTAGAAAAAAGCGAACAAGAAATTGCATTTTGCCAAGAAGAAATTTTAAGAATTGAAGCCGAAACAGAAGAACAGCAAAACATTAAAAACGCTTTATACGAACAATTTAAAAAAGCGTCTTCCTTAACCCAAGAAAAACTTGAAAGTTTAGAAGTTTTAAAGGAAAAAATCGAAAAAGGCGAACAGGAAGTAGAACGAATAAAGCAGTTTTTTGCCGAATTTTTTGAAAACGAAACAGTTATTGCTTCTATTTCGGGGGTTGAAATTGCAATTCACGCTTACCGCGATTACATTAGGCAATACGACACCGCGAAGGCAAAACTTGCCCTTTTAAAAGCCGATTTGGGCGAAGATATGACAGCAGAACTTGCCGCCGTTAAATTAAACGAAATAGGCAGCGGCGAGGACGAAAATACCGACCCCAAAAAGTTAGAAGAATATCTTAACTTTAAGCAAAAAGAGGCAAACGAAATAACTAAAAGCATTGCTTACGATGAAGCGGTTGCAAGAACCGATTTTTCGGCTTTCCGCCACCCCACAGACATTGAGCATGAAATTGAAAAAACCGAAAAACTGCTTGCTGAACAAAAAGAATTTTGTGAAAGTATTGATATTGCCGCAAAGGCACTTGCCAACGCATTTGCGAAAACCAGAAAAACCTTTTCTTACGTTTTAGAAAAACGCACTGCCGAAATTTTTTCGGGTTTAACGGGCGGAAACTATTCTAATGTCAGCGTTTCAAAAGAATTCTCTTTGGCGGTTGAAAGCAGTAACTTCTTTGGTTCAAGGGGCTGGCAATATTTATCGGCAGGTACAATTGACCAAGCGTATTTTGCTTTGCGCCTTGCGCTTTCGGAACTGTTATCGAAAGACTGCGGCGGTTTGCCAATTTTTATTGACGACGCGTTTTGCCAATACGACGATACGCGTTCACAAAAGGCAATGGAATTTTTAAAAGAATACAGCAAAAATGCCCAAGTTATATTCTTTACCTGCCGTAAAAGTTCCTACCAAAACAAAAATGAATTTAAACCCTTTTAAAAAATGCCCCTAACGGCCTTTTCGTTAGGGGTTTTTTATTGACATTATTGGTAAAATAAAGTATAATTTAATAAATTTATTTAACTACAAAAGAGGTAGTATGTATGAAAATAATAGTTGTTGGTTGCGGTAAAATCGGAACTGCAGTTATTTCAAGATTTGTTAAAGAAGGACACAATGTTGTTGCAATTGACAGCGATGCAAACCGTCTTGCTGCGCTTTCTAATATTTACGATATTATTTGTGTTTGCGGAAACGGTGCCGACAACGACACTTTAACTCAAGCAGGTGTTAGCAAGGCAAATGTTTTAATTGCCGTTACCGGTTCTGACGAACTTAATATGCTTTCTTGCTTTATTGCGCGCAGAATGGGCGCAAGTCACACAGTATCGCGTATTAGAAACCCCGAATATAACGATATAAGTTTTGGATTTTTAAAGAAAGAACTTCATTTATCGCTTGCGCTTAACCCTGAACGCCTTGCCGCAAAGGAAATTTTTAATATTTTAAAACTTCCTTCTGCCGCAAGTATTGAAACGTTTTGTTCTGAAAAGTTTGAAATGATTGAACTTCGGCTTAAAGAAAATTCGGTTTTAAACGGTGTTAAATTGCATGAACTGAAAAAACAGGTTGCAAGTGATTTTCTTGTTTGTGCCGTTCAGCGTGGGGATGAAGTGTTTATTCCCGACGGTAATTTTAGTTTAAAAGACGGCGATATGATTGCAGTTACTGCCGCTTCCACCGAAATCCCAAAACTTTTAAAGGAAATAAAACTTACTCAAAACCGTGCGCGCAATGTAATTATTTTGGGTGCTTCCAAAGTTTCTTATTACCTTGCCCAAATGCTTATTAAAAGCGGTAACTCTGTTAAAATAATTGAAAAAGACGAAAAACGCGCTACCGAATTTTCTAAGGTGTTGCCAAAAGCCGTTATAATTAACGGTGACGGTACCGACCGCGACCTTTTGCTTGAAGAAGGCCTTGATTCTGCCGATGCATTTATTACCCTTACAGGGCTTGATGAAGTTAATATTCTTCTTTCAATTTACGCTTCAAACCTAAATGTTAAAAAGGTTATTACAAAGGTAAACAGTGCCGAACTTGCACAGCTTGCAGGAAAACTTGGTATTGATACAATTATTTCGCCCAAGACCATTGTTGCCGATACCCTTTCAAGTTACACAAGGGCGTTAAGCCATTCACACGACAGCCGTGTTGAAACGGTTTACAACCTTATGAACGATGCCATTGAAGCGCTTGAGTTCCAAGTTGGCGAAGATTTTGCTTTTAAAGGCATTTCCTTGTCTGAACTTAAAACAAAGAAAAACACACTTATTGCGGGTATTTTGCGTGAAGGCAAAATAATTATACCGCGCGGTAGTGATTGCATTTTAGCAGGAGACCGCGTTGTTGTTATTTCAAACGGAAAAACACCCAATGAACTTTCCGACATTATGATTTAACGGGAGATTTTATGAACAGAAGAATGGTTTTTTACACAATTGGCAAACTGGCTCACATTGCCGCCGCACTTTTGCTTTTGCCGTTGTTTGTTTCAATCATTTATAAAGAGCCAAACGCCATAACCGCTTTTTTAATTACTTCGGCGGTGTCGGTGGGAATTGGCATTCTTTTAAGGGTTTTATTTAAACCTTCAAGCCAAATTATTTTTGCCAAAGAGGGTTTTGCAATTGTTGCACTTTCTTGGCTTTACTTATCGCTTATTGGCAGTATGCCGTTTGTTATAAGCGGTGAAATACCAAATGTGGTTGACGCAATTTTTGAAACGGTTAGCGGTCTTACCACAACAGGCGCGTCTATTGTTGCCGATATAACCGCTATTACTTCAAAGGGTATTTTATTTTGGCGCAGTTTTACACACTGGATTGGCGGTATGGGGGTTTTGGTTTTTGTTATAGCAATACTTCCAAGCGTAAGCGACCGTTCCATCCATATTTTACGCGCCGAAGTACCGGGCCCTGTTGTTGGTAAACTTGTGCCGAAAATTAGCGAAACAGCAAAAATTTTATACCTTATTTACATTGTTTTAACCGCTTTGGAAATTCTTTTGCTAAGTCTTGGCGATATGTCGCTTTTTGAAAGCATTGTTCACAGTTTTGGCACAGCGGGTACGGGCGGTTTTGGTATAAAGCCCGACAGTATTGGCTCTTACAGTGCATATTCGCAGTGGGTTATAACTGCATTTATGCTTACCTTTAGTTTGAATTTTAACCTGTTTTATTTGTTGCTTTTAAGAAACTTTAAGCAAACGCTTAAAAGCGAAGAACTTTGGACATTTTTGGGGCTTGTTTTTGTAGCACTTTCGGTTATTTGTTTAAGCACCTTTAAAATGTTTTCAACATTAGAAGAAACCATAAGACATTCTGCATTTACGGTTGCTTCAATTATTTCAACAACGGGTTATGCCACAACCGATTTTAATTTGTGGCCAAACCTTTCTAAAGCCCTTTTGCTTTGCCTTATGTTTATTGGCGGTTGCGCGGGTTCTACTGCGGGCGGTTTTAAAGTTACCCGCCTTATACTTGTTTTTAAAAGTGTTAAACGCGAATTTAAAAAAATGCTGCACCCCCGTTCAGTTACAACGGTGAGGTTTGAAAAAGAACCGGTTGAAGAAACCGTTATAAACGGTGCTTGCGTGTATTTGGCGGTTTATATAATTTGTTTGTTTTTTGTATTCTTGTTTATTAGTTTTGAACCGTTTGGAATTGAAACAAACTTTTCTGCCGCGGTTTCTTGCTTTAACAACATTGGCCCCGGTCTTGGTGCGGTTGGCCCTGCGGGTAGTTATGCTTCTTACACAGCGTTTTCTAAAATTGTTTTAAGTTTTGCAATGCTTTTAGGACGCCTTGAAATTTTCCCTCTTTTGCTGTTTTTCAACCCGTCAATTTGGCGAAAAAAATAAAGGATGGTAAAAAATGTCTGTTTTATACTTTCTTGAAAATATACGCAACCCAGTTTTAGATGCTATATTTTCGGTTATTACCTTAATGGGCGATGAACTGTTTTTTATGGCTATTGCCCTTGTGCTTTTTTGGTGCGTTGATAAATACGAAGGTCTTTACGTTTTAATAGTAGGTTTTGTTGGAACTTTATTAAACCAATTTTTAAAAATAACCTTTAAAGTACCGCGTCCTTGGGTTAAAAACCCTAATTTCACTATTGTTGACTCTGCGCGTGAAGCCGCTTCGGGTTATTCGTTCCCAAGCGGTCACACACAGTCAAGCGTGGGTATATTTTCTTCGCTGTTTTGCTGGAACAAAAATAAAATACTAAAAATTATTTTAATTGTTTTTTCTGTTTTAGTTCCCTTTTCGCGCCTTTATTTAGGCGTACATACACCGCTTGACGTTGGCGTTTCATTTTTATTGGCAGTAGGGTTAGCGGTTGGCTTATATCCTTTCTTTTCAAAATGTAAAGAAAACCCAAAAAAGTTATATCTTGTTTTGGCAATTCTTACCTTTTTAAGTTTTGCCTTTGTAATTTTTGTAACGGTTTTCCCGTTTAGCAAAGATGTTTATTTAGAACAAAATGTTGGTAATTTAATTTCTGCCCAAAAGAACGCCTTTACACTTTTTGGCTGTATGCTTGGCCTTGATGTTGTATATTATGTTGATTTAAAGGTTTTAAACTTTTCAACAAAAGCGGTTTGGTGGAAACAAATTATTAAAACTTTATGCGGTTTGGCACTTGTTATTTGTGTTAAAACCGGACTTAAAGCTCCGCTTGAATATATTATTGGTTATGAATATATTGCACGCGCTGTAAGATATTTTATTATAGTAATTACAGCCGGTATTATTTGGCCGTGGTTGTTTACATTATTTTGCAAAGAGAAAGAAGAGAAAAATTAAATGTGGTTTTTATTAGCAATTATTGCACTTTTGTGTTGGAGCGGTTCTGATTTATTTTCAAAAATTGGATGCAGCAGCGAAAAAGACAAATACAGCCATTTAAAAATGGTTACCGCCGTTGGCGTTGTTATGGGTTTGCATGCTGCGTATGAGATTTTTATTGGCGGTACCCAAATTAACGGTCAAATAATGCTTACCTATTTGCCCGTATCTATGCTTTACATACTTTCAATGACACTTGGTTATTTAGGCCTTAGGTACATTGAACTTTCGGTTTCTTCGCCAATTTGCAACTCTTCGGGCGCACTTGTTGCCATTATGACACTTATTACCGTTGGTTTGGGTGAAATAAACGTTTGGCAAATTGTTGCAACCGTTATGGTTTGCGCAGGTGTTATTGGCCTTGGCTTTGTTGAAGCAAAAGAAGACGATGAACTTCGTGCAAAAAGGCAAGAAGCAGGCAACCGCAAATATGCAAAAAGTGTTTGGGCGCTTCTTTTACCCATTCTTTACTGCATTTTAGATGCCGCAGGCACCTTTGCCGACAACCGCGTTCTTGAAAAACTTGACGAAGACAGCGCAAATGTGGCTTACGAACTTACCTTTTTAATTTGCGGTGTAATTTGCTTTATTTATACTGCACTTATTAAACGCCAAAAATACTTTGTTAAGCAAGAAGCTCCCAAATACATTGGTGCAATTTTTGAAACCGCAGGCCAGTTTGCTTATATTTATGCTATTGCCGATACAAAGCATTTGGCAATGAGTGCTCCCATTATTTCGGCTTATTGTGTGGCTTCGGTTATTTGGGGCAGAATTTTCTTAAAAGAAAAACTTTCAGTAAAACATTATATTACAATAGCTGTTGCAGTTGTGGGTATTGTAATTCTTGGTTTGCTTGATGAAATTGGTTAATAAAAAGGAGTTTTTAAAATGAAACAGTTTATGGACGAAAACTTTTTGCTTGATACCGAGGTAGCGCAAAAACTTTACCACGAATACAGCAAAAAAATGCCTATTATTGACTACCATTGTCACATTAGCCCTAAAGAAATTGCCGAAGACAGAATGTTTAGTAACATTACACAACTTTGGCTTGGCGGCGACCATTACAAGTGGCGACTAATAAGAAGCAACGGTGTTAGCGAAGACGAAATTACAGGTGACGCCAGTGACCGCGTTAAATTCCAGCACTTTGCCGAAGCAATTGAAAAATGCATTGGCAACCCAATGTACCATTGGACACACCTTGAACTTCAACGCTATTTTGATTACCACGGTGTATTAAACAGCGAAACCGCAGAAGAAGTTTGGAACCTTTGCAACGAAAAACTTAAAGACCCTTCTATGTCGGTTAGAAACCTTATTAAAAAATCTAATGTTGCTTTTATTGGTACAACCGATGACCCGATTGATACTTTGGAATGGCACAAAAAGATTGCAGAGGACAACACATTCGACGTTACGGTTGCCCCCTCTTTCCGCCCCGACAAAGCCGTTAATATTGACAAAGTTGGTTTTTGCGAATATTTAAAATCCCTTGGCGAAGTTGTTGGTTACCCGCTTAAAACTGTGGCTGACATTAAAAATGCTTTAAGTGACAGAATTGTATTCTTTAAAAATGCAGGTTGCCGTGCTTCTGACCACGGACTTGATTTTGTGCCTTATGTTATTGGTACAGAAGAAGAAGTTAATGCTGTTCTTAAAAAGGCATTAAACGGCGAAAGTGTAACTGCCGAAGAAGCTGAAATGTATAAAACCGATATTGTTTTACACTGCGCACGTGAATATGCAAGACACGATATTGTTATGCAGCTTCACTATAACGCGCTTAGAAACCCGAACGATAAAATGTTTGCCCGTCTTGGCCCTGACACCGGATTTGACGTTATAAATTCGGTATTCTGCGGTGAAAAGATTTGCTCGTTCTTAAATCATTTAGAACGCGAAAACAGTTTGCCCAAAACCGTTCTTTATTCCTTAAACCCTGCCGATAACGCAATGCTTGGCACAATTTTGGGCGCTTTCCAAGGTGTAGAAGCCAAAGGCAAAATGCAACACGGTTCGGCTTGGTGGTTTAACGACCACAAAGAAGGCATGACAAGCCAGTTAACAAGTCTTGCAAACCTTTCGGTACTTGGAAACTTTATTGGTATGCTTACCGATTCAAGAAGTTTTCTTTCTTACACCCGCCACGAATATTTTAGACGCATTTTGTGTGCCCTTTTAGGCAAGTGGGTTGAAAACGGCGAGTACCCTTGTGATGAAAAATCTCTTAAAAAGATTGTAGAAGGTATTTCTTACTATAACGCAAAAGAATATTTTGGCTTAAAATAATTGACAAGGTTTTTTTGTTGTGATATAATTTAGAAAACATAAAGGCAATGACGGAAACAGTAGTCTTAACCAACATTAAAGAGAGAGAAACGGTGGTGTGAGTTTCTTATGTTTGGTTTTGTATGAACACCATTCCCGAGCCGCAACACAGAATTACTAGTAAGTGTTGCCGTGTATTCTGCGTTAAAGAATCGGCTTTTGCCACTAAGTTAAAAATTAAGGTGGAACCGTGCAAATTTTGCACCCTTAACGCCAAACGGCATTAAGGGTGTTTTTGTTTTTGGAGGAAGATAAATGAAAGTTGTTTATTATGACGGCACTGTAAAAGAATGCGAAGACAAAGCAGAGCAACTACACATTATTCGTCACACTGCTGCGCACATTTTAGCGCAAGCGGTTAAGCGTTTATATCCGTATGCCAACTTTGCTTATGGCCCTGCTACCGAAAAGGGTTTTTATTACGACGTTGATTTGGGTGACACCAAATTAAGTGATGACGACCTTTTGGCTATTGAAGCCGAAATGAAAAAGATTGTTAAAGAAAATCTTGCCGTTAAGCCCTTTGTTTTAAGCCGTGAAGAAGCCATTAAACTTATGACTGAACGCGGTGAAAAATACAAGGTTGAACATATTGACGATTTAGACAAAGACGCTGTTATTAGTTTTTATCAGCAAGGCGAATATATTGATATGTGCACAGGCCCCCACCTTATGTACACCAAGGCGGTTAAAGCGTTTAAAATTACAGGTCAATCTGGCGCATATTGGAAAAATGATAAAAACAACAAAATGCTTACCCGTATAAACGGTATTGCATTTGCTTCAGGCGAAGAACTTGAGCATTATTTAACATTACTTGCCGAAGCCGAAAAGCGCGACCACCGCAAAATTGGCAAAGAAATGAATTTATTTATGCTTTGCGAAGAAGGCCCCGGTTTCCCCTTCTTTTTACCCAAAGGTATGGCTCTTAAAAACGCCCTTGTTTCATATTGGCGCGATATTCACTACCGCGAAGATTACGTTGAGGTTTCAACACCTCAAATTATGAACCGCAAACTTTGGGAAACAAGCGGACATTGGGACCACTACAAAGACAATATGTATTCAACCGAAATTGATGAAGAAACATATTGCGTTAAGCCAATGAACTGCCCAGGCGGTGTTATGGTTTATTCAAGCGAACCGCGTTCTTACCGCGATTTACCGCTTAGAATTGGAGAACTTGGTGTTGTTCACCGCCACGAATTAAAGGGCGCATTGCACGGTCTTTTCAGAGTTCGTTGCTTTACACAAGACGATGCTCATATTTTTATGCGCAAAGACCAAATTACCGATGAAATTATTAGGGTTGTTCACTTAATAAACGAAGTTTACGAAAAATTTGGTTTTAAATACTTTGTTGAACTTTCTACAAGACCCGAAGACAGTATGGGCAGTGACGAAGATTGGGATGCAGCAACAAACGGTCTTAAGAGCGCTTTGGAACAGTTAGGTCTTCCCTACATTATTAACGAAGGCGACGGCGCGTTCTACGGCCCGAAAATTGACTTCCATTTAGAAGACAGTTTAGGCAGAACTTGGCAGTGCGGCACAATTCAGCTTGATTTCCAAATGCCAATAAACTTTGGTCTTGAGTACACTAACGCTTTAGGTGAAAAAGACCGACCCATTATGATTCACCGCGTTTGCTTTGGTTCTATTGAACGCTTTATTGGTATTCTTACCGAACATTTTGCAGGTAAGTTCCCTGCTTGGCTTGCGCCTGTTCAGGTTAAAGTTTTGCCTGTTTCGGAAAAAACTGCAGAATACAGCAAAGAAATTTATGAAAAGTTAAAAGCCGCAGGTATTCGTACAGAACTTGACGACCGCAACGAAAAAGTTGGTTATAAAATAAGAGAAGCACAGGCGGTTGACCGCGTTCCTTATATGCTGGTTTTGGGCGCAAAAGAAGCCGAAGAAAACACAGTTTCTGTAAGAAACCGCGATACTGCCGAAACCACAACTATGTCGTTTGATGAGTTTCTGTCTGCTCTTAAAATTGATATTAAAAACCGCGTATAAAAACTACGCTTAAAAAATATTATTTAAAAGGTGATTTTTATGAAAAACGAATATTTATTGTCAGTCTTAGAAACAGTTAAAAAAAGAAATCCAGGTGAAAGTGAATTTTTGCAAACCGTTACCGAGGTTTTAGAAAGCATTGAACCCGTAATTGAAAAACGCCCCGATTTAGTTGAGGCAGGTGTTGTAGAACGCATGGTTGAACCCGAACGCCAAATTATTTTTAGAGTTCCTTGGGTAGATGACAACGGCAAACAGCAGGTTAACCGCGGTTTCCGTGTTCAGTTTAACTCGGCCATTGGTCCTTACAAGGGCGGTCTTCGTTTCCACCCCAGCGTAAACGCTTCAATTATTAAATTTTTGGGCTTTGAACAAACATTCAAAAACAGTCTTACAGGGCTTCCCATGGGCGGTGGCAAAGGCGGTAGCGACTTTGACCCGCGTGGCAGAAGCGACGGCGAAATTATGCGTTTTTGCCAAAGCTTTATGACCGAACTTTTTAGACACATAGGTCCTAACACCGACGTTCCTGCAGGTGACCTTGGTGTTGGCGCAAGGGAAATCGGTTACCTTTTTGGCCAATACAAACGCCTTTGCAACGAATTTACAGGTGTTTTAACCGGTAAAGGCATTACATACGGAGGTTCGCTTATTCGCCCCGAAGCAACAGGTTTTGGTGCTGTTTATTACACCGAAGAAATGCTTAAATCTTTTGGCGACAGTATTAAAGGCAAAACCTTTGCTATTTCGGGCTTTGGTAACGTTGCTTGGGGTACTGTTAAAAAAATTGCCGAACTTGGCGGTAAGGTTATTACTATTTCCGGCCCCGACGGTTACATTTTAGATGAAGACGGCATTGTTACCGAAGAAAAAATTAACTTTATGTTAGATATGCGTGCTTCCGGCCACGATAAAGTTAAAGATTATGCCGATAAGTTTGGTGTTCCTTATTTTGAAGGTCAAAAGCCCTGGGGTGTTAAAGCAGATATTCTTATGCCCTGCGCAACACAAAACGAAGTTGGTATGGCTGAAGCCGAACTTATTGTTAAAAACGGCGTTAAGTATTATGTTGAAGTTTCTAATATGCCCACCAAAAATGAAGCTCTTGCTTACCTTAAAGCAAACGGCGTTGTTATTGCGCCCAGCAAAGCGGTTAACGCAGGCGGTGTTGCAGTAAGCGGTCTTGAAATGAGCCAAAACTCGATTAGATACAGTTGGACTGCCGAAGAAGTTGATGCAAAACTTCACCAAATTATGCGCGATATTTACAGCAACTCTTACAAAGCCGCAAAAGATTACGGCATGGAAGGCGACCTTGTTGCAGGCGCAAATATTGCCGGCTTTATTAAGGTTGCCGAAGCCATGAAAGCGCAAGGCACCGTTTAATAATGAAAAAAATACTTTGTATTTTAGTTGTGTTTTCGCTTTTGTTTACCTTTGCGGGTTGCAAAGGCGAAAACCAAACAAACGAAATTAAGGTTGTTGCAAGTTGCTTTCCTGCTTACGATTTTGCAAAAAGTATTTTGGGTGAAGATGCAAACA
Source organism: Acutalibacteraceae bacterium (assembly GCA_045655165.1). Taxonomy (GTDB): domain Bacteria; phylum Bacillota; class Clostridia; order Oscillospirales; family Acutalibacteraceae; genus SIG607. The sequence goes on along the minus strand of JAZOOT010000059.1, from coordinate 14,377 downwards.
TAACTTTGCTTTTACCACCGGGCAGCGAAGCGCACGATTTTGAGCCAACCCCCACCGATATAATTAAAATTAAAAACTGCGATTTATTTATTTTTGTTGGCGGACACGATGAAGCTTGGGTTAACACCCTTTTAAAAGACGGGCTTAAAGAAACCGCAAAAGCTATAAAAATGGTTGACCTTTTTGAAAAAAGCGGCGACGATGAACATTTTTGGACTTCGCCAAAAAATGCGCTTACCGTTACCAAAAAGATTTATGAAGCGGTTATTTTGCTTGATGAAAACAATGCAGACAAATATAAACAAAACTTTAATAAAGCAAAAGAAAACCTTAATAATTTAGATACTGTTTTTGATGGTATTACCAAAAGCGGTATGACCGTTGTTTTTGCCGACCGTTTTCCTTTTCATTATTTGGCAAAGGAATACGGAATTGAATATGTTTCGCCATTTAAAGGTTGCTCTGCTCACACCGAGCCCGACGCAAAAGCGGTGGCTAACACCATTACTTTTGTGAAAGAAAATAATGTACCTTATGTTTTTTACACCGAATTTTCTAACCAAAAAATGGCCGACACCGTTTGCGAAGAAACAGGAGCCGAAAAACTTTTATTCCATTCGTGCCACAATGTGACAAAAACGGAATTTGAGCAAGGCGAAACCTATTATTCGCTTATGCAAAAAAATGCCGAAAACTTAAAATTACTTACCAAATAATTCAAAATCTAAAACGTATAAAACGCCGTCTTTAATTCCGACGGCGTTTTTTATTTCACCATAACGAGTTTCCCTTATTTTTTCGTAACTTTTTCCTATTCCTAAAATTATTATAAGAAAGAAAACTGCCCAAATAAGCGAAAGGCGTAGCGTTCTTAAAAAAATTTTTGTATTCCTTTTCATTTTATCACTGCTCTTTTATTGTATTCATATAAGCAATTAGTGCCTCAGCTGCGTAATTTGCGCCTAAAAGCGCTTCTTTTACACTGTTTGCCTCTGTCCCAACTTCAATCAAAATACTTGCTGTGTGAAGATTTTGGTTGTATTTTGAATTCAAAAACGTAACCGAACGAGCTAAAGACGGATACATAACTTCCATTGTTTGTTGGTAGTGAAGTGCAAAGTTTAAATTATCTTGCCAATTTGTAAAACCGCTTAAACTTTCACCGCACCCCATAACAAGCATTACCTGTGCGGCATTTTCGCCGTTTATTTTGGCTATGGGAGCAATTTTGTTTTCACCGTCACCAATACTGTCGCGGTGAATATCAATAACAAGTTTTATTGATTTATATTGGTTTAAATATTTTTTTATTGTGTCACTGCTTCGCGAATAACTGCCTGTGTAGGTGGTATCGTGAACAGTGGTGTCGTGCAGGGTTTTAAAACCTGCGTTATTAAGTTTTTCGGCAAAAAGTTTTCCAACTGCAACAACGTTTTTATTTTGGTCTTTTGTTCGGGTTTCATCATCTGTGGTGTAATATTCGCGGGTATCAGCTGTGTAACTTTCGCTTGTGTGGGTATGAACAATTAACACCTGTGGATTACTGCTTGTTTGAAAATTTACCGCGCTTTTTTGTTTTAAAATGTTTCCTATATTTATTTGCGTGGCGCTTTTGGTTTTGTTGTTTACAAACACGTTGTTATATGCGGTATTTGCCTTATAGGGCGAAAGTGTTTGTCTTATAATTTTACCTGCTACTTCCCCTGCGGATACCGCCTGCGCTTCTTCTTTTTTTACTGGTGCGGTTATTTCGTTTCTATCTTCAAACGTTAATTCGGTTATTGTTTGGCTGTTGTTTTGCTTGTTTTCACTAAACACAAAAAAGGTTAATAAACAAACCAAAACACAGCAAAAAGAAAATGCAGTTAAAAACACTGCCCTGCCGTTTTTATACACCTTTTTCACCTCAGTTATTTATATGAAGTAAAAAAGATTTTTATACAATTGAAAGCAGAAAATCACGCGGGATTTTGGGTTGCAAAAAGCAGTTAATTGCGCTCGACAGCACTGCGGCACTGCGGTCAATAAGCATATCAATATCACGCGGGGAAACTATCATATTTTTACCGCCAAGTAAACTGCCAATGTCGGCGCAGGTGGGCACACCAACGGCAATAACGGGAACACCCATTGTTTTTTGGCTTATTTCCAAACGATTATTCCCCACCCCTGAACCGGGCGAAATTCCGCTATTGCACAGTTGTATTGTGGTGGCAAGGCGGTTAATATCACTTGCGGCAAAGGCGTCAATTACCACAATCCCTTCAATATTTGCGCTATTAACAACACCCTTTATAATTTCTTTGGTTTCAATGCCCGTTTGCCCCAAAACACCGGGGGTTATAACCGAAACGTTATAAAGCCCGCGAAGGCCCGTTTCTTCTTTTAGTTGGTTTGTTAAATGCCGTGTTGCTAAAATGTTGTTGGCGGTGGCGGGGCCCAATAAATCGGGTGTTATGTTGCGGTTGCCAAGACCTGCCACCAAAATATTATTTTTAGGAAAATTAAATTTTGAAAGTTTTTCTTTTATTATTTCTTCAAGTTCAATATATTCCCCGGAATGAAGTGTTAAATCGGGCACATCAATATTAACGTAAGTGCCAACGGCTCGGTTTAGGGTTTTTGCCTCTTCTTCGGTTTTAACCTTAATTTCAGTTACCTTAATAAGCCCGTGTTCTTCGGTTACACATTCAATTTTTTTATCTGCTTTCAGTTGTTCTTTAAATTCAATTGCCAAATCGGTGCGCAACACAGTATCACTTTCCTTGCTTTTTTTAATATTGTTGTTATTTTTAGCATATTTATTAAAAATTTGTGTTGCAATTTTTATCAAGAAGTGGTAATATAACTGTATGCGATTAAAAAACAGGAGGTGGAACAATGCCGAACATTAAATCTGCTAAAAAGCGTGTTCTTGTTAACGCTGCTAATGCTGAACGCAACAAAGCATACAAATCTGCTTTAAAAACTGCTGTTAAAAAAGCCGATGCTGCTATTGAAGCCGGTTCTGCAGACGCTGCTGCTGCCGTTAAGGTTGCTGTTAAGAAAATTGACCAAGCTACTGCAAAGGGTGTTCTTCATAAAAACACCGCTGCAAGAAAGAAATCTGCTTTGGTTTGCCGTTTAAACAAGGTAAACTAATTTAGGTTTTGAATCAGCTTTAAATATAAATCGGCTTTGCCGAAGCAAAGCCGATTTTAGCTGATATCATATCTTCCGCCTTTGGGGCGGGTATTTTTTTGCAAAAAAATTAACGGAGATGAAAAATCATCTCCGTTTTAATTATTTTATTTTACCGTAAAGCGGAAGTGCGGCAGAATCGGTTTTGCGTTCGCGGGGTTCAGCCGGTGCGCTTTTTGCGGGTTTTTCGCCGCCTTCGGGGCTAATTACAACGTGACGGCGGTCGCCTTCACCTTTTGAATTAGAAGTAACACCTTCAATTTCTTGAACAGCGGTGTGAATAATTCTTCTTTCATATGGGTTCATGGGTTCAAGCGAACGGCTTCTGCCGGTTTTCTTAACCTGTGCAGAAATGCGGTTTGCAAGTGATACCAATGTTCTTTCCCTTTTTTCGCGGTAATTACCAACGTCAAGCGAAATTCTATAATATCCGCCAACACTTGCAACCATAGAAGCAAGGTACTGAAGCGAATCAAGTGTTTCGCCGCGACGGCCAATGCAACCGCCAAGGCCTTCACCGTTTAAAATAATTTTTGCGCCGTTATCTTTAAGCGCTACCTTTATTGTAATATCGCTGCAGCCAAGACCTGATAAAATGGGTTTTAAGTACTGAACTGCTTTATATGCGGGAGTGCCAACTTCCAACGTGTCTTCGCTAATTGTTTCTAAAGTTTCTTCTTTTGGCTCTGCTTTTGTTTCTTTTGCAGAAACTTTATTTCCCTTTGCTTTTTTTGGCGCGGTTTTTTTGGTTTCCTTTTTAACTTCCTTTTTATCGGGAAGTTCAACGTAAGCCCTTACCTTTGCCTGTGTACCGCCGAAAAGGCCCATAACCTTTTTCTTGGGGGTTTCAATAATTTCGTAATTTACGTCGGCGTCAATTCCGGCGCCAAGTTCTTCTTTAGCAAGTTCAATTGCTTCTTCAATTGTATCGGCAACGCCGAATGCTTCTTTAATCACGCTTACTCCTCCTATTTAACCTTTTGTTCTTTTTCGTAGGCGTTTAAAATTTGCTTCTTTTGTTCTTTAGCAATCATTTTATATGGGCCGTAAAATTCTTGCACTGCTGCTTGAATTAAACCGCCGATAATTGATGAAAAAGCCCAATAAAGGCCAAGACCTGCAGGAGCATTAAAAGCAATAAACAACGACATTAAAGGCATTGTAAGCATCATTCCCGCCATATTTGGTGCCGAGGGGTTAACCTTTTTTTGCTGAACAAGCGAAATAATGCTTGAAAACATTGCCGCTAAAAACGAGCCGAAAGGTATTAACCAAAGCAAAAGCTGTTCTTTTCCTACTTTAGAGAAATTAAGAGAGAATTTGGGCTGTTTGGTTAAATCAATTACGCCCAAAAAATCAAACTTCAAATCACTAATTTCTTCTTTAATTTTAAGCACGTTCGGGTCGTTTACACTGCCGTCAAGCGCTTTTTCAACAACAATAAGTTCGCTTCTTAAGTTCTTTTCTTCTGCGCCAACGGCAACGGTTGCCGCCTTTAAGGTTTCTTTATCTACCTGAGGCGCAAGATAGGTTATGGGCGATACAACAAGATAATAAACACTCATAATAAGAACCAAACGAATAATCATGGGCAAACAACCGCCGCCCATTGAAACATTTTCTTCGGTATAAATTTTTTGCATACCTGCTTGGTATTTTTGTTTATCGTCACCGCATTTTTTCTTTAATTCATCGAGTTTCGGTTTAATTTTAATTTGTTGAACCGATGCTTTTTGACTTTTAACGCTAAGCGGTATTAAGATAATGTTTATTGCCAAAGTAAAAAGAAAAATACCTGCGGCAAAACTGCCCCCGCTTATGTTTGTGAAGAAACGAAGTACGGGAGAAAACAGGTACTGGTTAATAAAATCAAATATAAAAGTCATATATCTTTACCATCCTGATGGGAATTTTCTGTTTTTTTAAACACCTTTTCGGGTACAGGGTCATAACCGCCTTTGCAAAACGGATGACAGCGAAGAATTCTTTTTAAAGCCAACCAACTGCCCTTTAATGCGCCGTGAATTGTTAATGCTTCAATGGCATACTGCGAACAGGTTGGCCTAAAACGGCAACACGGTATTGCCTTAAGACCCGAAAAACACTTTTGGTATACGCGCACTAAAAAAATTAGTATATACTTCATTCTATTATGCCTGATTTTTTTAATTGTTTTTTAAGTTCTTCTAAAACTACTGTGCTTTTTACACTTAAAATACGGGTACGCGCAACAATTACAATGTTGCACGGTTTTTTAATTTCGGGGATAACTCCAAAAAATGCCGACCTAATTAAACGCTTTGCACGGTTTCGGCAAACCGCATTACCAATTTTTTTACTAACGGTAATGCCCATTTTTACGGTGTTTTGTTTGCCGCCCATAACATAAAGCACAAAATACGGTGAAACAAACGATGCACCGCGCGAATATATGCGGCGGAACTCAAAGTTACTTTTAATTTTTTCAAGCTTCATTAAAATCACCCATAAAAGCCACTAAGGGCGTACTTCTATAAAGCAAAGCGAGATACTTTGCTGCATGGAAGTCCGCCCTGCAAAGTGGTCTTTAGTATGTGAGTTGCTTTCTGCCTTTTGCTCTACGACGTGCAAGTACTTTGCGGCCGTTTGCAGTAGCCATTCTCTTTAAAAAGCCATGTTCTTTTTTTCTGTGAAGCTTTTTCGGCTGATATGTTCTCTTCATTTCAAGACCTCCTCTTAATGCCTATTTTTATTACAGAGAGAAAACCCTCGTACAAACTGTAATCATTACCACTAATGTATTATACATAAACAAACGGTAAAAGTCAACAACAATTTACTTATTGCTTTCCTCTTCTTCGTTTGAAAATTCGGTTAAATCAATAACAAAACCGCCTTTATAATGTGTATTTTGCGGAATTTCTACGTTATCTAAATCATCAAGATAATTTTCCTTTTCTTCGGCTTGGTTGTATACGTCCAGTAAATCCTCCGCCCAAAATTCCAAAAGGTCATTGCCTTCGGGGTAATATTCCGTTTGTTTGCGTTTTTTTACAGTAATTAAAACTATAAGCATATAAACCGCAAAAACCGCTACCGCAACAACGCTTATGGTTATACCCATATAAAGCATTGGCGGTGTATAGGTAAACACAATGCTTTGCTGACCGCTTGGCACTTTAACTGCCATAAAGCCAACATTTGCGCGTATAATTTCGGCTTTTTGGCCGTTTACTGTGGCGTTCCAACCCTTATCGTACGGAACGGCAAAGAACACAAGTTGGTCCTCTGCATTATTACAGGTTGCAAAGAACTGGTTTTTATCGAAATAAAAACTGTCTACCGTGTTTAATTTTAGGTTGTTTACATCGCTTACTATTGTTTCGTAATCAAAATTATTGGAAATAAGATATTCTTCATTGCTTTCAAGCAATTCATTTTCGCTTATAACAGTGTTATAATGCGGAAGTGAGCCCAAAACTTCGGCAGAAGTTCCGTCAGGTACAACAAGTGCCTTAAGCATTATATCGGCGCGTTTTTTGTCTTCGTATAAAAGTTCACATTCTTTTTCGGTTATATAGGAATTATAGTAAAATCCGTAAGGAATATAATTTTCGTTTTCGTAAACGTAATACCCGCCCGAAGTTTTTATATAATTAAAGCCCTGCATTTTTTCAACCCCGTCGGAATCAATAAAACGCACACCGCTTGTTCGGTTAATTAAATATTTAACCGAAAGCAAACTTCTTATTGAAAGGTAATCGGTGCCGGGGCGCGAAGCGACATCGCGTTTTATACCTATATAATCATAAAACTCCATAATAGACGGCGAAACAACCGAATGGAAAGCATTTATACTGTTATACCCAAGGTACATACCGGTATTATCAATTCCGTCGTAAACATCAATTCTGAAATCATTACCTGGAACAGTATCTAACTCCACTTCGCCCTCAATAAGTTCGCTTATCATAACCTGTTCAATATCGCTTGAATGTTGTTGACCTTGCATAATAAACACACAGCCGTAAACTGCCGAAATTACGCAAACTGCCAACGCAGTTAAATTAACCAACATTTTTTTGTTTTTGTGAAGCGCAATAAGACCGCGCAAAATAAGAAGCGAAGCCACTGCTATTATACAAGAAATAAGGAAACGGATTAAATAGTAACTTCCCTTTTCACCTGCGTCTTTATAAAGGCCGAAAACAAGTTCTTCGCCCACCTTTTGTGGGAAAAGACCTATTATTACACCCAAAGCCAAGGTTATAATAAGTGAAATATTAAAGCCCTTTTTCCAATTTACTTCGTTATCTTCAAAGCAAAGAGATGATGCCAAACAAAGTATTAAAACGGGCATATAGTACCAACGCGCATAATAAGAATCGTTAAAAGCGTAAAATGCGCTGTTTAAAAACGGCACAAATGCCATAAACAAGCAAACCAAAAGAACCCTTTTTATCCAGTGACCCTTTTTACTTGCGCAAAAGCCAATTCCAGAGGACATTCCCACAACGGGAAGCCAAACGGCAATTGACGACCACTTAACCCCCATATTGGGCACAAACACAGGGTGCGCGGGTATATCGGGCGGGAAGAACATTGACTGAACAATTTGCATATAAATATGTTCTTTGCCGTACATAATTGCCGACCAGCCGTTTTGGAATTCTGATACCCTGCCGTTATTTACAACCATTGCAATACTTGGCGCAAGCAAGAAAGCCGAAAGGCAAACGCCCAAAACTGCTTCAAACAAAAGCACTAAAAAACGGCTGAATTTGAATTTAATTGCGCCCGAAAGAACGCGAACAAGCCAATAAATTACAGAGAACACAACCATTCCCACAAAGAAGAAATAATTTACAAGTGCACAAAGGCAAACAGCAAGCGCAAACACACCGCGTTTGTTTTCGGTGTAAAGAAGTTCTAAACAAAGCAATAATAACGGGAAAACAATAATTGCTTCGTGGAAGTGGTTAAAGAAAATGTTGTAAACCGAAAATGCCGAAAAGGCGTATAGAAGCGCCCCTGCCCTTGCGGTTTCATTATAACAGGTAAAACGGCTAATGTAAAAATATGCAGTAAGTGCCGCACAGGCAAATTTTAAAACAAGCAACGGACCCATTAAATATGGCACCATAAAGTTTGGAAACGGTATGGTTAGCCAAAAGAACGGGCTGCCAAGCAAATAAAAACTGTAAGCGCCAATAAAGTTAGAGCCCAAATCGGTTATACTGCTCCAAAAAAAGTTACCTTCCCTTATTGCCTGGTGGCAAGTTTGATAAAAAGGTATTTGTTGAACGTTAAAATCGCCATAAAAAATAAAGTAACCCTTACCGGCAATTATTGCAGGCAAAAACATTACCGCGGCGGTAAGCAAAGCAAATAAAAAAGTTGAAAGTGCACGGCTTTTTGTTTTGCCCAAAAGGGCTTTTTTATTTGATGAAAACGTCATAAACTTTATGTATCCCCTTTTTATTATTTAACATTGAATATTATAATGATTGTTGTTAGGCGAAACGCTAAAAAGCGTTTCACAAAGCCACTTTTTAAGTGGCTTTGGCAAAATCAAATCATATAATTTGATTTTGCACAACACTCATCGCAATGGTTAAGGACAAATTTTCTTGAAAATTTGTTATAAAATCAAAGATTTTATGTCGCAACATATATGTTGCGACTATCCTTGACCATTATATCAAACTGTGTTACAATATTCAAGCACAAGGAGATGATTTTTATGGCAAGTGATTTTTACGCATTTTTATCAAGAATGAAAAATATTTACCGTTGGGGCCTTATGCGAAACACCACGCAGGAATCTTTAAGCGAACACAGTTTTGAAGTTGCCCTTATTGCCCACGCATTAGCCGTTATTGGCAACAAGCGTTTAGGCAAAAATTATGATGCCAACCTTTGCGCTACTGCGGCACTTTTTCACGACACAAGTGAAATTCTTACCGGCGATTTACCCACCCCTGTTAAATATTGCAACCCCGAAATCAAAGAGGCGTACAAAAAGGTTGAAGCAATTGCCGAAGAAAAGTTAATTTCAATGTTGCCAAATGATTTAAAAGAAGAAATTGCGCCGTTTTATAATACCGACAGTGACACCCGCGCAATTATTAAGGCAGCCGATAAAATTTCGGCGCTTATTAAGTGTATTGAAGAAACTTCTATGGGCAATAAGGAATTTGCTGCTGCAAAAGAAGGACTTCTCCTAAAGGTTAAAAATTGCGGATTGGAAGAAGCCAACATTTTTGCAAGCGAATTTTTAGACAGTTATTCGCTTCCGCTAGATAAACAAAACCAATTACCGTAAATAAAAAAATGCCACGATTTTCGTGGCATTTTTTATTACATATTAAAGGGTTTACGGCGAATATATTTATCAATCAGCGGTACAAACAAATTCATTATAATTATTGCAATATACACGCCCTCGGCTTTAAAAAATTTGCTTATAACAAAACTAATTACACCGCATAAAACGCCAAAAATTAACTTTCCGCGTTTGGTTTTTGGGGTTGTTGTGTAATCGGTTGCCATAAAGAATGCGGCAATAATTAAACCGCCCATAAAAACCGAAGAAATCGCGCCTTTACCGCCAAAAGCAAAACTAAGCAATGCTTTGCTGGCAATGAACGAAAACGGAATTATGGGGTTAATAACACCGCGTACAACCAAGTAAAGCGCACCGCACAGTAATAAAAGTGCCGAAGTTTCGCCAATGCACCCGTAGTGTGTGCCAAAAATCAATTCTTTTATTCCGGCAGAACCACTGCCGCCAGTTAAAACGGCATCACCAAACGGTTCAATAAAACTTGCCATTTGTTTTGGGAATGCCACCAAAAGCACACATTTAGCAAAAACTGCGGGGTTTAACATATTTTTACCAAGCCCGCCAAATGCCTGTTTTATAACTATCACGGCAACAAAAGAGGCAATTACCACCATCCACAAAGGAATTCTTGGAGGCATAACAAGAGAGATTAAAAGGCCTGTTACCGCCGCGGATAAATCGGTTATAGAATTTTCAAGCCCAAAAACAAGGCGCCACAAATATTCAAAACCAACACAGCACACAACCGAAAGTAAAACAACAAGCAAACTGTATGCGCCAAACATAACCACGCCAAAAACGGTGGCGGGTGCCAAGGCAATTAAAACATCAAACATTATATTTCTTGTTGTGTCTTTCCCGCGAAAGCCAAGGGATGAATCCATTATCATTTTATCCATTTTGCTTCTCTCCATTTTTAAAGAATTTTAAAAAATTAAACTTCTTTTCTTCGGTCGGCTCACAGTTTTTAAGCATTTCCCTGCCCTCGCAAATTGCCGAAAGAAGCGGACGCGCGGCAGGACAAACGTAACCGCAAACACCGCACTCAACACATTTTTCGGTGTTTTGTTTGCTTAATTTTTTGTAATTTTCCTTTAATACCGCATCTTCAATTTCAAATGGGTAAAGTTTAATTGGGCAATAATCGGCACAGCGGCCGCAGCCAATGCAAGCAGTTGGTTCACTAACAGCGGTAACCCCTTGTACAAAAGCACAGTCGGTATTGCTTTGCACAAAACAGTTGTCTGCACAAAAAGTTTCTTTGCTTAGCGCTCCTCCAAGAGAAACAGCAGATGGAATATCGGTTAATCCACCGCAAAACTCAAACACTTCGGCTATTGGCGCGCCTATTGGAACAATAACGTTTTGCGGAGTGTTCACAATTCCGTCAACCGTTATGCGTTTGCTTACAAGCGGTATTCCCGTTTTTATGTAATTGCCAAGTTTTGCAACCGTTTGAATCGGAAGTATTAAAAATTCGGTATTCTCCTTTTCCTTACCAAGAACATAAAAAGAAAGTAAATCTTCGTTTCCGACAGGTACAAACGAAGTAAGCCACATAACACGCACATTTTCATATTTGTCTTTATTGTTGCCAATAATTTCGGTAAAGCGATAAAGCACATTTTTTTGGTTTCCACTCATCGCAAAAATTATGTTTTTAAAGCTCAAATACTTTTTAAGCAAATAAACTGCCTTAAAAATATCATCGTAATCTTCGGTTGCGCAAAGTTGGTTTGCCGATATTACAGGGTCTTTTTCACAGCAGTTAATAATAAGGGTATCTGCCGAAGCAAGTTTTTCACAAACAGGCAGTCCGCAGTCTTTAAATGCCTTATTAAGTGCCTTTGCCGAAGAAATACGCGGTTTTTTAAGGGTTTCATCGGTTTTTTGCTCACCATCCGGCTCAATGCAAACAAAACCGTCACCTTTTTTGGCAGAAACCACCTTACCGCTAATGCTTGAATATATAGGTAAATCATCACCGCTTGCAATAAGGGTGCCAATATTAACACGGCTTCCCTTTTTAACCAATAGCGAAAGCCCCTTTTGTTCACCCAAAAAAATTTTTACGCTGCTAACAGAACGCATAACTGCGCTTGGCAGTAAAGCCGATTGCGAATTGGCAGGAAAAATAACGTCTTTGCCTGAACTGGCTTTTTGAAAATCTAAAAACTCGTTGTATTTCACCTTAATATCCCCTTTTATAATTAAAAAGAAAAAGGCAGAAAGCGTTTCTGCCACTAATAAAATTTTACCACTACCATAAATTTTTGTCAAGTTAAGCCGAATTTTGTCGGGTTAAATAAACAAATTTTTCTTTTTTAAAAAAACACTTGCTTTTTAAAAATAATGTGTTATAATAACTTTATGCCAAAATTAAATATCGCGGGGTAGAGCAGTTGGTAGCTCGTCGGGCTCATAACCCGGAGGTCGCAGGTTCAAGTCCTGTCCCCGCAACCAAATGGGAAAATCGTTTAAATAGCGGTTTTCCCTTTATTTATGCGGTTTTGAGCCAATTTCATATGCTTAATTTTTGATATATATATCTTTAAAAAATATATCAAATTGCTCACGAAATGCTCACGAAAATTCACACGAAATCCAACACAAAAACCTCGTTACCGTTTATTAAGTAACGAGGCCTTTTTATTTTAGGATTTTTGCTATGGTTGTAAGTATAGGCGATAATAAGAAAGACAGCTTGCAATAAGCTGCCTTTTATTTATTTTTTGAAAATATTTTCAACAATTTTATTAGTGTTAAATGAGAATGTGCTTTTAAGAACAATTGAGATAAATCCTATGATTTCCACCACAACTGCGCCAATATAATATTTTAAAAACCCTAATAAAAGTTTCAACGTTTCCGCGTTTGAATTCGGCAAATATCTAAGAATTAAGTAAAAAATTATAAAATTAAAAACAACAAGCTGAACGCTAAATATGATGAAAATCCAATTTGAAATAGGTTTTTGTAGAGAAAGTCGTTGGTTCTCGCCTTTTACAAATGACTTTATAACCTGATTTTTTAATTCATCGTTAAATTCTTCAACTTTTTTATCAGATATTTCTTTAATGTCAGGAATATTAACTTTAATATTATTAGGAATTGACTTAGATAATTGATTGAATATTTCTTCAAATGCTTTAGAATATTTTTGTGAATCGTCAGACATTGATTATACCTCAATTAATATTAAATATTAAAACCAAAAATTTTTGATTCAATATTTAAATGGCTAAGTCGTGCTCTCATTACATTTTCGGAAACCTCAAATATTTCAGAGAGATTTTTAACAGTTGGCAATATCAATTTAGATAAAACTATCTTCAATGTGTTTTCCGGAATTAATAATGCTCCAGCGAATGTATTTGCGGTAATTTCATTTTTGTCATCAGGAATGCCTTTAATTCTAAATTCGATATGATTTGCCTGACCATTTAAACATGCATGAGCAAGTTCATGGGCAATAGTAAATCTATACCGATGTCCCTCTTTTAAGGTTTTTTTGTTATAAAAGATGGCGGAATCAGAGCCGTTACTAACCAAAGCGCCTAATATTTCTATGTCTTTATAATCATCACTTAAATCTTTTTTAATCATATCTAAATCTAATGGTAATGCAGAGATATTAAAGTGTTGTAAGATTAATTTTAAATTAACAGGGTATTTGTCCGTTTGATTTGTAATGGCCAATAAATCATCTGGATTCAATCCATATAAATTAGAAACTTTGATATTTTGCTCATTTTCCTTAATAGCTTCTTGATATCCTACTTGACTTTGATACATACCAATTTCCCTTTCCGTATACTCCTGCGTAATTATATTATCACAATTAAATACACTTTTCAACAATTTTTTCCAAATTTTCATATTAGCTTCACTCTTCTTTGGTATATTACAGTTCCTAATATTATATTTTATTTTCTACGCGAAGTTTAACGAAATCGGCTGTTAGTTTTTAACGAATTTTATCATATTTTGAATCAAATATTTACCGACATGTTTTATAAATGCCAATTCATTCTTCCTTGGTCCAAATGGATTTAATTAGTTTTACAATAAACTTTATAAATTCAATAATGATATTTGCATCTTGGTTTATGGAAGTATTTTCTTCATTTGTAATATCCTCCTCTGGTGAAACGTTATCTTCTTTAGACGGTTCGATTTCATTGGTTATATAAACCCAAACCGTTTCGCCGTTACTATCATATACATTGCATTTAGTTTCTTGTGCCTTGGCTATAGCATTCTGCAATATCTTATAAGCACCGACTTGGCTCTTTGCGTCTTCCCAAGATTTACGAACCTTGTATGTAACCTGTGGTTTATCTTCATAAGGTTCAACGTAAGTCACACCAAAGTACTCACAAAATGCTTTGCAAGTTTGTCTTGCAATAGCGCGAAGATTATGGTGGAACCATTTAGCGTCTTCGTAATTATCGTGAAAAATATGTTCTTCATAATATGCAAGTGCATTGGTCTCTCTTAATTCTGCCCATTCACTTGTGCGAATTAAGGAAATCGGTTCATTATAAATTTCCTTACGATATTTAATAATTATTTCCGCAAGTTTTTCACCATCAGCGTTGTTGTGCGGATATATCATCGGTCTATACCCTTTTACTTTGCTGTCAAATGCGTTTGTATGACTTACATAGTGAATATCGGGTTTCCAAGTGTTACTCTCTTTAATTGCCTTATTCAAGTCGGAGGCCAAGCGGTCTTAGGAAGACAATACACCAGTTCAACTCCTTGGCTCACAGAACGACATGGCTACGATCCGACTTGTCAAATGCGTTTGTATGACTTACATAGTGAATATCGGGTTTCCAAGTGTTACTCTCTTTAATTGCCTTATTC
>JAZOOT010000058.1:0-37383 GCA_045655165.1 Acutalibacteraceae bacterium | reverse complement strand
TGTATTGTCTTCCTAAGACCGCTTGGCCTCCGACTTAGAAGCTCATGGGTGAGTTCCTTGTGAACGCACAGGGCGAGGACGTTGTTGCAGGTGTTCGTACTCCCATGCCCATCGCAGAGATGGCAGACAAATTCCCCGAGGCATTCAAGCACTTCAACGAAGTTTGCGCTATCCTCGAGGATCACTACAGAGATATGCAGGATATGGAATTCACTGTTGAACACGGTAAACTCTTTATGCTCCAAACACGTAACGGTAAAAGAACTGCAAAAGCAGCTCTTAAAATCGCTTGCGATTTAGTTGACGAGGGTATGATTGATAAGAAACAAGCAGTTGCTATGATTGACCCCCGTAACCTTGATACACTTCTCCATCCGCAGTTTGATGCTAAAGCATTAAAAGCAGCTACACCTGCCGGCAAAGGTCTTGGTGCTTCTCCCGGTGCTGCTTGCGGTAAAGTTGTATTCACCGCTGAAGACGCTGAAAACTGGCACGCTCGCGGTGAAAAGGTTGTTCTTGTTCGTCTTGAAACTTCTCCCGAAGACATTACCGGTATGAAAGCTTCTCAAGGTATTCTTACCGTTCGTGGCGGTATGACCAGCCACGCTGCCGTTGTTGCTCGCGGTATGGGTACTTGCTGTGTATCCGGTTGCGGCGACATTATTATGGACGAAGAAAACAAGAAATTTACTCTCGCTGGCAAAACCTATGTTGAGGGCGACTATATCTCTATTGACGGTTCTACCGGTAACATTTACGATGGTATCATCCCCACAGTTGACGCTGAAATCGCAGGCGAATTCGGCAGAATTATGGCTTGGGCTGATGAATTTAGAACATTAAAAGTTCGCACCAATGCCGATACTCCTGCCGATGCTAAAAAGGCAAGAGAACTTGGTGCTGAAGGTATTGGTCTTTGCCGTACCGAGCATATGTTCTTCGAAGCAGACAGAATTGCAGCATTCCGTGAAATGATTTGCTCCGATACTGCTGAAGAACGCGAAGCAGCACTTGCCAAAATTCTTCCTTACCAGCAGGGCGACTTTGAAAAACTTTATGAAGCACTTGAAGGTAACCCGGTTACCATTCGTTTCTTAGACCCACCGCTTCACGAATTCGTTCCTACCGAAGAAGCCGACATTAAAGCTTTGGCAGATGCTCAGGGCAAAACTGTTGAAGATATTAAAAATATCATTACTTCTTTGCACGAATTCAACCCCATGATGGGTCACCGTGGCTGCCGTCTTGCAGTTACCTATCCCGAAATTGCAAAAATGCAAACTTCTGCTGTTATCCGCGCTGCTATCAATGTTAAGAAAGCACATAATGATTGGAACATAGTTCCCGAAATTATGATTCCTCTTACCGGCGAAGTTAAAGAAATGAAATTCGTTAAGGACATCGTTGTTGCTACTGCCGATGCAGAAATTGCTGCTGCAGGTGTAGACCTTAAATACGAAGTTGGTACAATGATGGAAATCCCCCGCGCTTGTATCACTGCCGATGAAATCGCTAAAGAAGCTGAATTCTTCTGCTTCGGTACAAACGATTTAACCCAAATGACATTCGGCTTCAGCCGTGACGACGCTGGTAAATTCCTTACAGCATATTACGATAGCAAGATTTATGAAAACGACCCGTTTGCAAAACTTGACCAAAACGGTGTTGGTAAACTTATGGAAATGGCTGTTGAAAAGGGTAAAAAAGTACGCCCCGAAATTCACTGCGGTATCTGCGGTGAACACGGCGGTGACCCGGTATCTGTTGAGTTCTGCCACAAAATCGGCCTCAACTATGTATCCTGCTCACCCTTCCGCGTGCCCATCGCCCGCCTCGCCGCCGCCCAGGCTGCTATTAAGGATATGAAATAATCTATCCAAATAAACAATTTATCCCCACCGAATTTTCGGTGGGGTTTTTGTTGCGGTTCAAAATAGGTTATGGTATAATTTAAGTGTAAAAACATTAAAGGAGCTTTGCTATGAGCAGTTTTGAAAATCTTCGTATTGTTGACAATTTTTATCAAACATCGCTGTTTTTTCCAATGCCCACAGTTGTTATAAGCACATTGTGTGAAGACGGCAGCACAAACTTGGGCCCTTATTCTTTGGTGCAACCTTATTATGTTGCAGGAAAGGATTATTACGCCATGTTGTTGGCTTGCCGTAACAGTTCTAACACTGCACAAAATATTTTGCGTAACGGCAAGTGTGCAATTAACTTTGTAAATGATAAGTCCAAAACTTTTGCCGAGTGTGTTAAACTTTCTTGGCCGGGCGATAAACCGGAAGATAAAATGCCGAATTGCAAATTCAAATTAGAACAAGGCCAGGCGGATGGGGATAGACCTTTGGTGTTGACCGATGCAATAGAAGTGATTGAATGTACATGGATGCGTGAACTTGACGGTGCCGAAAACGACCAAGCCGGCATTACAACCGGATACGAGCCGCCGTACCACGATTTTAACGGTATTACAAGTAAATTCGGCGCCCATTTTATTTTGAAAATAGATAAAATTCTTATGAAGAAAAAGTATGCCAACGCCATTATTAACGGTGTTCGCGCCAAAGATTTTCCAAATTTGCCTGTAGATTACGGCTATAGAGACAGCAAGAATTTTTGGTTCCACCGCAAATGCAAAATGCGCGCAGAACTGTTGCCTATGCGCAAACAAAGTTTAGATTCTGTTCGTTATGCCGCCGACCGAGCAGACGATAAGGTGAAATTCACCGATGATGCACTTGAAATGATTTTAAATGTTCCAAGAGTGTTTTTGCCGCTTGTGTTAAAGGGCTGTGTTGATTGGGCTAAAGAAAACGGTTGCGAACTGGTTACTGCAAAAGAAATGCAAATTATTAACGACAAGCGCGCAAAAGAAAAAAACAAAAAATAATTTGGTTATTGTAAATTATTTTTACCCAAACAAGAAAAATTGAAATAAACCCCACCGTAGTTACGGTGGGGTTTTATTTTGTATTTTTATTTGACTTTTCTTCCAAATGAATTTCCCAATGAATAATAAAAAGCAGTATTGCGCGAAGTAAAACTACAAAGCCAAGTATTGCAAGTTCTTCTAAATTATGAATTATAACCGTTTTAATAATTTCGGCGCCCATTTTAAATTCAAGTGCCAAAGAAAGCGCTCTGCCCAGTTCAATAACTACATGAAACCCAATTCTTTTAATTAAACTTTGTATAAGCCGAATTAGTGCCCGAAACGAGCCGATTATAATAATAGCAATCCCGATAAATTCCAAAAAATAGGCGAAAAATTCCGCTGTTGCATAAAGAAAATCTTTAATAGTTGATGCGAACTGTTCCACTTTTTGCACCTTCCTTTAATTTATGTTATGTATATTATTTTATAATATAGGTAAAACGTTGCTGATTTTTTTTACATTTGGGCCAAAATTAAGCGTAACAGTCTTTACAAAAGATGAAATTTATAGTAAAATTATAAAAGTTATGAGAATTCCGGGGTGCAAAAATGAAAGAACTTATTCCGCAAATAATTGGTTTATTTGCCGTGGTAACTTTTCTTTTAAGTTACCAACAAAAGAAAGGTAAAAACATAATAATTTTAAACGCTGTTTCAAGGTGTTTATACATATTGCAATATATTTTATTGGGTGCTTTTGCAGGTGCGGCGCTTGATATTATGGGCGTTGTTTCATCGTTTGCCGCAGTAAACAGGAACACTAACCGGTTTATTAAAAAACATACAAAATTGGTTTTAATTTTAATAAATTTGGTAATTGTTGCGGTGGGTGTAACAATAGCGTTAATTAACAAAAGTTTTCTTGACTTATTTTCGCTTGCAGGCGTATTGCTTCATACCAGCGCTTTTTGGATGACAAATGAAAAAATTATTCGCCGTATATCGCTTTTGGGCTCGCCATTTTGGTTTGTTTATAATTTATTAAGCCGCGCTTACGGTTCGGCTCTTGGCGATATACTTACCATGTGTTCTATTGTTATTGCAATGTTTAGGTATAAGAATAAAGAATAAAATCCCTTGGAAAAACGAAGGGCTTTTTCAATTTTCTGCTTTACTTATATATGTTAAGTATATTAAAGACAGTAAAAAATGCCGTAAACGAAGTGTTTTTATGTTAAACACATTTTCTATTATGGCATGCCTGTTTATTGGCGATGAACCGCTTAAAAAACATACGGACGACGTACTTACTGCCATTAAAATTCAAAAAGAAGAAGCATCTGAATTATTGCCGTTCTTAAATCTTTTACGCATTTAGGCGTTCCTATGTGAACCTGCTGGAACCTATGCCGCACCCATTAATGTGTTTGGCGAAAAACCGAAATATTTTGATAACTATAAGCAATTTCACAGTTGTTTTCTTACTTCTACTGCCGATACCTTTAAAGATTTAAAACTTGACGCTTACTACTACATTGGTAAATCTTATGGTGGTTATATGCTTTTTAAAGAGGGTGCAGCGATATAATTTTATACATTAAATCGCTTAAAGGTACCGATATGATTGTAAGTTTTTACACCCACAAAAATGACGATAAATATGTTGCTGTGGTAAATAATTCAATGACAGATAATAGCAACAACTTTAACATTACATTTAACCGTAAAAAATGCGACTAGTGTGAAATTAAGGGCTTTGGTAAAAGTATTAGCGTTTACGGCACTTACCCCAATAAAGATAACCATAACCTTGACCCAAGGCGCGAAAACAACACCGAAAGTAATGGCCAAGAGCGTTACACAGTAAACCTTTGGGCAGCAGCAGGCCAATTATATTTGTTTAAGCTTTAATAAAATAATAAAACCGCCGAAAATTCGGCGGTTTTATTTTGTGTCGAACTTTAGCACATTTTGTAACATTGCGCCAAATGCATCTATATTATTGACTTTGTTTTGGTTATGTTGTAAAATAAGTAGTGTATGTTATGTTGGGTTAAGTATGCCCAATAATAATTTGAAAGGTGAAAGTTATGGAAAAAATATTGTTGATTGCCACTGTTCAAAGTCACATAGCCCAATTCCACAAACCGCTTATTTTTTGGGCATTAGAAAATGAAATTGAATTAGATGTGGCTGCAAGAAACAATTTGGTTGAAAAGCCCAATTTAACTCTTGATATAAAAGGCAAAAAATTCAATATTCCTTTTTCTCGTTCACCGTTTAGTCTTAAAAACATAAAGGCATATAAAATGCTTTCAAAAGTTATTGAGAATGGTAATTATAGCATAATTCATTGTAATACACCAGTTGGTGGTATACTTGCAAGATTGGCCGCAAATAGAAAACGTAAAAAAGGTAAACTGAAGGTTATTTATGAAGCCCATGGTTTTCATTTCTTTAAGGGCGGACCTAAAAAGAATTGGGTTTTATGGTACCCAGTTGAAAAATGGTTTTCAAGATATACCGACATTTTAATAACAATTAACAAAATGGATTTTGTGTTAGCAAAAGAAAAGTTTAGTGCAAAGTCAGTAAAATACATACCTGGTGTGGGAATTGATTTAACTCGTTTTACTAATATTGATAAAGTGAGTGATATTAAAGAACAATTCGGCTTACCCAAAACAGCAAAAACTATAATTTCCGTTGGTGAACTTAATAAAAACAAAAATCACCAAGTTGTTTTTCATGCTCTTAAATACTTAAATGATGAAAATTTGCATTACTTTATTGCTGGTAACGGACCTTTAAAGGAGGAACTTATAGCACTTGCAAATAATTTAGGTCTTCAAAATAATGTTCATTTTTTGGGGTATAGGCGAGATATTCCTGCACTTTTGCCTTCTGCCGATGTTTATGCATTTCCGTCTTTAAGGGAAGGACTGGGACTTGCTTCAATAGAAGCAATGGCTGCGGGGTTGCCTATAGTTACATCGAATAGGCACGGTATAAACGACTATTCGGAAAACGGTAAGACGGGATTTAAATATAATCCAAACGATTATAAAGGTTTTGCCAATGGAATAAAAGAAATAGTTTATAATAAAGAACTAAAAAACAAAATGGGTGAATATAACAAGGAAGTTTCAAAAAAATTTACCACTCAAGCGTCTATGAATTGTTTGGAAAAAATATATCAGGAGATTATGAATGAATCAAACTAAAGTTACGGTAGTAATACCTGTATATAACACCAAAAAATATTTAAAAGAATGTGTTGATTCTATAACCAATCAAACATTTAAAAATATAGAAATATTGCTTATTGATGATGGTTCACCTGATGGTAGTCCAGTGCTTTGCGATGAACTTGCCAATACGGATAATAGAATTACTGTTATACATAAAGAAAATGGTGGTGCCGCTTCAGTAAGAAACCTTGGCATAGAAAAGGCCAAAGGTGAATATATTATGTTTCTTGATTCAGATGATTGGATTGATGAAGATGCTATAGAAACCTTAATCAAGAATGCCGACAAGAATAAAACTGATGTAATAAGATTTAATTATGTAAGGGAATTTAAAGATAAAAAACTAATTAAGAAAAACACTTTTTTAAAAGAAAAAGTGTATGTCGGTGAAGAGTGTCATACAATAAGACGGCAAGTTTTAGGCCTAATAGATAAAGAATTGGCAAATCCTGAAAATATGAATTTTTTAGCATCGTGCGGATTTAACATGTATCGTACTGAATTGTTAAGAAAGAGCGGCGTAAAATTCATTGATATAAAAGAATATGGTGCTTTTGTTGACGGACTATTTAATTTCTGTGTATTTAAAGATGTAAAACACTTTCAGTTTATAGATGAGCCGTTTTATCATTACAGAAAAACTAACGAAGTTGCGGCTACAAAAAATTATAGAAAAAATTATATTCCACGCCAACAAAAATTGTTCAATACAATTAAAACTGAAATTTTAGAAACTGATAGTTGGGAATTTTTTAGTTCGGCATTTAATAGCCGTATAGTTTATAGTTCTATGGAAATGGCTTTTAATGCGCTTCGCAATAACGCACCGTTTTGTGTTAAATATAAAGAAATTAAAAGTATACTTAAAAAAAATGAGTTCAAATCGGCATATAAAGCATTTGATTTGAAATATCTTGGCGCAAAATGGAAAGTATATTATTTCTTTATTAAACGTTCTTGGGTATTGCCTACATATTTAATGACATGGGTTGTCCTTAAACTAAAAAATAGAGGTGTATCATGAAAAATCAACCGCTTGTAAGCATTGTAATTCCGCTTTATAACGGCTCTAATTATGTTGAAGAGGCAATAAAAAGTGCACTTGCACAAACCTACACTAACATTGAAATAGTTGTAGTAAATGATGGCTCTACCGATGAAGGTGCAGGTAAGAAAGTGTGTGAAAAATACGCCGGTAAAATAGTTTATTATGAAAAAGAAAACGGCGGTTGTGCATCGGCATTAAATTATGGTATTAAAAAAGCAAAAGGTGAATTCATATCGTGGCTTTCGCACGATGATTTGTATTTTCCCGAAAAGGTGGAAAAGCAGATAAATACATATTCTGAACACAGCCTTGACACCAAAAACACTATAATAAGTAATGTTGGTGTTCTTATAGATGCAAAAGGGCAAAGAATAGCCCATCCACGCCGTAAGGCAAAAGGGTTTTATAATGCTCGTAATGCTTTTAGATACTTTTTATTTGGAAACTGTCCTAACGGTTGCGGACTTTTAATACCTAAATGTATTTTTGAAAAGTGTGGCTATTTTAATGAGTCAATGCGTTTTGTGCTTGACTGGAATTTGTGGCTTAAATTTGCACTTTCAGGCGTTGATTTCTATTTAAATGATGAAATTTTAGTATGCAATCGCCAACATAGCATGCAGGTTACGAATACTCAAAAAGAACTTCATTCAAAAGAAGCAAATGATACGGTTGATGAGCTGCTTAAAGAAATAAAAAAACACAACAAAAAAGATGAATTATTAAAGGAATTGTATTATTTTTCATATTCATGCAACCGAGGAAACTTGAATGTTATATATGAGTATGTTAAAGAAAAAAACATTAAAATTAGCGCTTTAAGATGTCTTAAACTAAAAACTGAGTCAAAAATAAAGCGTTTTGCAAAAAACATATATCACAAACTTAGAAAGTGATTAACTAGAAAGGAAAACAGAGGTTTTTATGGTGCTTTTGCTATCATTACCTATTTGGGTATTATTGATGGGTGTGTTGGTTGACCCTAAAAAAACCGATAAACTTAAAAGAGAATTTAGGAATAATGATAAATTGTTTACCGTTTTGGTGTCAATTGCCGTAATTTTTGTGTTGGGTTTAAGAACGCAGTATACCGGTTCAAGAGATACGGAAATGTATTTTTTAACTTTTAATGCTGCTCAATCATTTACTAACCCTGTTGGTTATTTAGATTTCAAAGGAGCATTAGATGGTTTTTGGCTGTTTTCAGAGGGCTTGTTCCATTTATACACTTGGCTTTTAGCTCAAATAGTTCCCAGTGCGCAATGGTTTTTGTTGATTTCAACGGCAATAATGATTACCTTTGTTGCAAACTTTATTTTTAAAAACTCTAATGATTTTGTTATTTCTTGGATTACCTTTATTTGCCTTGGTTTAATGACGTTCTCAATGAACGGACTGCGCCAAGCAATGGCAATGGTTGTTTGTTTGTGGTCTTATGAATTTTCAAAGAAAAAGAAATTTATTCGTTTTTTGATTGTTGTGTTAATGGCCATTCTTATTCATAAAAGCTCATTGGTTTTCCTGTTTGTATACCCAATATGCAACATGAAATTCAATTGGAAAAATATACTGATTTTAACGGGTGCTGTTGGTGCATTCTTGGTATATGCAGATTCGTTCGTTATGTTTTATGATGACCTTGCGGAAGAGTCGTATTCAGGTGCAGAAAGTTTTTCTGATGGTGGCTTGGTAGTTATAGTAATATATTTATTAGCTATATTTAGCACTTTATTTTTTTCAAAGCACATTAAAGAAAAAAAGGTTTTTGTGCCGTTGGTTTTGGCAATCTCGGGACTTGTTATCTATCTTTGCCGTTTTACATCAATTCAAATTTATGAAAGAATAAGTTATTATTTTTGCTATTTTCTTGTTATATTGTTCCCTACAGCTTTTCAAGATATTTCTCCACGATATAAGAAATTAATTGAAGGCGCGTTTACCCTACTTGCAGTTCTCTTATTCTTTTATCGTGTTAATAAAGGTGCGTTTTCAGATTTTATGATGTTTTGGAATGAGGGGTTTTAAAATGAGGGTATTGTGGATTGTAAATATGGTTTTGCCTAATGTTGCAAAAGAGATTGGCTTAAAAACATCGTTTAGTGGCGGTTGGCTTGTGGATTATGCAAACAAACTATCTGCTGACCCCAATATAGAGCTTGCCACGATGACTTATGCAAGAGTTGATAAGGATATTGATAAAACCGCCTGTGGCATTCGCAATTTTATTTTTGCGGGTGGTGGCAAACGCCTTTTGTTTGACAGTAAAAAGACAATTCAAGACTGCAAAAAAGTTATTGAAGAGTTTAAACCTGATATAATACATCTTCATGGCACCGAATATTCTATGGCTGCAGCAATAGTGAAACTCAAATTAAATATCCCTATTGTATTAACGATACAGGGTATATTAAATAGAATTTCCGCGGAATATTATGGCGGATTGCCGTTAAGCGAACGCATTAAGATAGTTTCTCCTAAAGCAGTTTTAGGGTTTAAAACACCTTTTTTTGCAAAAAAACTAATGGAAAAGAATGCTGTGCGTGAAAGTTTTGTGCTTAATAACGTTAATCACGTTACAGGTAGAACTGAATGGGATAAAGCAGTTATGCTTTCCATTAATGAAAAACTAGTTTATCATCGGTTTAACTATAATTTAAGAAGTGAATTTTATTGTGCAGATAAATGGGACATACAAAATGTAGAAAAACACACAATATATACAGGTGCTGCACCTTACACATTAAAAGGATTACATATATTATTGCGAGCTCTTGCTATTGTAAAAAAACAGTATCCAGATGTTATGTTAAATGTTCCTGCTAATAATTCTAATTATAAAAAAGCGAACGCGTATGAACGATATGTGCTAAGACTCATAAACAAATTAGGAATAGAGAAAAATGTTAATTTTATTGGAAGGAAGAACGCAGAGGATGTTGCAAAGATATTGGCCAAAACTCATGTGTGCGTAGTTCCGTCCGCTATGGAAGGCGCTTCTGCTACGATGTGCGAAGCTATGATGATTGGTACACCCGGTATATGTGCTTACCGTGGCGGGATGACTGATTTACTTCGTGATGGTGAAAGCGGTTTCTTTTACGATTTTAACGAATATGCAGTTCTTGCAAGTCGCATAATGGAACTGTTTGAAAATGATGAACTTTGCATTAAGTTTTCTGGAAATGTAAAAAAAGATGCCGAACTACGCCATGATAGAGAAAAGAATTATAACCAACTTTTAGAAATTTATAACGAAATTTTAACGGAGAAAGAAAATGCATAAAGCAAAGTCTGATTTAGCAGTATTACTTATATTTTTTGCTCGTCCAAATACTTTAAAAGAAGTCTTTGATAAGGTAAAAAAAGCAAGACCCAAAAAACTATTTCTTGCTTGTGACGGGCCAAGAGTTGACCGACCGAATGATTTGCAGGCGATAGAAGAATGTAAAAAAATTGTGTCTGATATAGATTGGGAATGTGAAGTTTACACTAATTATTCCAAAGAAAATCAAGGTTGTGGGAAAGGCCCTAGCAATGCTATCTCTTGGGCGTTTAGGCATACCGACAAGTTACTTATTTTAGAAGATGACTGTGTGGCAGACAATACACTTTTTCCGTTTATGGAAGAAATTCTTGAAAAATATAAGGATGATGAGCGCATTGGATTTATTAGTGGCTTTAATCATGTGCAAAAGTGGAATTGCGGCGGGAACAGTTATTGTTTTACAAAAGCTGCTGCAACGCTTGGCTGGGGCACATGGCGTCGGGTGTGGGAAAAGTATGATTTCTTTGTTAAAAATATAAAGGATGGTTACTATGAGAATCTACTTTTAAAAGAATTTCCTAGTGAAAAAATTGCCAAAAGAAGAATTGGGGATTGGCGAAAAGCATACCGAGAAACCCCCAATAAAAAGGTAAACTATTGGGATGTTCAATTTGGCTTTTTAAAGTATTCTCAATCCTTTCTTTGTGTTGTTCCTAAAAACAATCTTATTTATAATATTGGTGTTGGTGCTGGTTCAACACATACCGAAAATAATAAGGCGGAGAAGTGGAAAAAGGGAAAGGTGCTTTTTATGCCTACCGAATCTTTGGATTTTCCGCTTAAACATCCTGAATGCATAATTTGTGACCGAAATTATGATGAAGAAGTTTTTAAAATTATATTCCCAAGTAAAACTGTAAAGCTTATAAGAAAAATAAGGAGAAAGCTTGGCTTATGAAGCAATACAAATCGTTAGATGTTGCAAAATTTATTTCAGCTATATTAATAATAATTATACATACAGCTCCATTTGCAAGTTATAGCAAGGCATTATCATTTGGATTTAGAAATATTGTTTGTGTTATAGCGGTTCCATTTTTCTTTTTTACAAGTGGGTTTCTTGCGTTTAAAAAGTTAGATTCAATTGATTTTGCAAAAAAGAAAGAATATATAAAAAATTATCTTTCACGAATAGCAGTAATGTATTTTATTTGGAGTGCTGTTTACTTCGTTTTTGTTGTAATTAAATGGGTAAGAAAAGGGTTTTCTGTTTATAGTGTATTAGAATATGTTAAAGATTTCTTTTTTGAGGGCAGTTATTCTACCATTTGGTATTTACCCGCTTTGTTCTCGGCAACACTGTTTGTATACTTATTACGCAAAAAATTAAACTATAAACAAATATTTATACTTTCGTGTGTTATTTATATTTTTACCTTGGGTGGCAGTTCTTATTATGGACTTGCAACTAATGTGCCTTTTATAAAAGCAATTTATGATGCTTATTATAGCTTTTTTGATACAATAAAAAATGGATTGCTTTTCGGTATGATTTTTGTATCGCTTGGCGCATATGTATCAGAAAATGAGGGAAAAATCACTGCAACATCAACTTCAATTAAATCAATAATTCCTGTTTTTGCTTTTGGGATTTTGTTAGCGGTAGAAGAATTCTTAATAGCATATTTTAACTGGAATTCAAAAGGCGTTGATACAGTAATAAGTCTAGTTCCGTTTACATATTTCTTGGCAAGATTTTTACTTGTTACAAATTTTAATATTAGTGACCGCGTATGTGTAATGATGCGCAAGTATAGCATACTTATGTTTTTAACCCAAAGAATTCCTATAAGTATAATTGATTTATTTTTAGCAAATACCCCTGTTGCAACAAATTCGGCTTTAAATTTTATAACTGTATTTGCTGTAACAATATTTATTTCTTATGTAATTATAAAATTATCCGAAAAATTTACAGTGCTAAAAAAGGTATATTAAGGGAGTAAAAATGAGAAAAGTTGAATTAGGTGAATTACAAGATTTAATATATAATATATTTTGCGAATTTGATAGGGTTTGCCGAAAGTATAATATTAAGTATTCTATGGAAGGCGGCACCTTGCTTGGCGCAGTAAAATACCAAAATTTTGTTCCGTGGGACGATGATATTGATGTAATAATGTGCCGTAGTGACTATGAGAAGTTTTTAAAGGTTACACCAAACGAACTTGATAAGCAATACTTTATTCAGTCATATAATAATGTGTCTGAATTCCCACTTAACTATGCGAAACTGTGTTTTAACGGTGCTAAAATTTACGATTACGATTATAGCCATATTAAAAACATGCACCATGGCATTTTTATGGATATTTTCCCAATTGATAATGTAAAAAACAAAAACCTAAAAAATCATTGTTCGCTTGTGGGAGTATTAACAGGAGCAAGAAAAATAAAATTAAAGGTGAATTTAGGATATATACCGCCTATTAAAAGAACAATATATAAATTGATTTCGTTGCTTCCCATGAAAACCCTTGTGTTTATGCTAAATAAAGCGTGTACTTTGTATAACAAGCAAAACACAGGGTTTAGATATGAAGTGTGTAATTCTAACCGAAAGTTTAAACCTTTAAAAACCGAAATATATGAAAATTTAATTGAGTTGCCGTTTAGGGATAAAAACTTTTACGCGGTTAAAGATTATGATACTTTTTTGCGTTCCCGATTTGGGGATAATTATATGGCAGAGTTACCACCCGAAGAGAAGCGTAAACCGTCACACTGTGCGAATATATTTATAGATTAAGAAACAGGGAGAAGTATGAGCAAAAAATTAACAGGTATTATTTTATCTTATCTCTTAATAGCAATTGATATAGTAATTGGAATTATGCTGGTTCCGTTTCTTCTTCATTCAATTGGCGATTACGGATACGGCGTTTACAAATTGCTGTTTTCAACGGCCTCATACCTTGCAGTATTAGACTTTGGTATAGGTGGAACAATTACAAGGTATATAGTTAAATACAAAACAGAGGGCAAAGAAAAAGAAAAAGAAAACTTTATGGCAATGGGACTCGTAATTTATGGTGTATTAGCTGTTGTCGTTATAATTTTTGCATCCTTGGTTTGTATAGCAATTCCTAACATATATAAGGCGTCTATAAAGTCAGAAGATATGAAAATGGCGCAGATTATGTTTATGATTCTTTGCTCCACAACGGCAGTTCGCCTTTTTAACCATGCATATCATGGACTTTTTGCAGCTTATGAAAGGTTTACATACTCTAAGGGCGTAAATATAGCCCAAGTGCTTTTAAGAGTTCTTCTTTTGGTTATAGGACTTTACTTTGTAAAAAGCGCAATGGTTATTGCAGTGGTAGACTTTTCTCTATCCCTTTCAATCCTTATACTGAATACATTTTATACAAAGTTAGGAATTAAGTTTAAAGTAAAACTTCATAAATGGGATGGAGCTATTGCTAAAGAAGCAGGGGTTTTTACATTAGCAATTTTGTTTCAGTCAATTATAAATCAATTTAATACAAATGCAAACAATATGATTTTAGGTGCTTTTGTTGATGCGGCTAGTATAGCAATTTATTCTATAGCACTTCAACTTTATTCAATGTATGGAAACCTATCAACGTCTGTTTCATCAATATTTTTGCCATCTATAAGCCGAAATGTTTTTGCGGGGGCAAACGATGATGAAATTACCGAAAGCATTATAAGACCAAGCCGAATGCAACTTATGGTACTTCTTCTCGCTCTTAGCGGGTTTGTACTTTTTGGACAAGATTTTATTGGCGTTTGGGTTGGCGAAGGGTATGATATAGTTTATATTCTAGCTTGTATATTGCTTTTAACTTCAACAATTGACCTTTCTCAAAACACAATCACAAGTGTTTTAAAAGCAAAAAACAAGTTGCATGGAAAGACGGCAATTCTTGGTGCTTCTACTGCTATTAATATATTTATTACTTTTTTACTGGTTCCTCGTTTTGGAATAATAGGTGCAGTTATAGGTACTGCGTTTTCCATGGTTTTTGGTTATGGACTTGCACTTAATCTTTATTATCATTTTAAAATAGGTGTAAATATGATAACCTATTATAAGAAGACATACAAGGGAATTTTACCTGCAGTACTTATTGCGTTAGTCCCTGGTGCACTAATAAATCGCTTTGTTTCTGCAAACAGTTGGTTTATGTTTATAATTGAGGCAGCAATTTATTGTATATTATACTTAACTATTATATATTTTATAGGAATGAACAAATATGAAAAGGAATATGTAGGTAGTTTATTTAAAAAATTCATAAGTAAAAGGCACAAAAAGCCCATTAAATAAGTTGCGAATTTAAGGAGTAAAAATGTTCATATTATTTACAATATATTTTTTTGTGGTTTTGTGGAATATAAAGGTTAATTTAAAAGATAAAGAGTATTTTAATGATTATACTTCAAAAGAAAAAACCACTTCAATAAAAGGCATTTTTATACTGCTTGTTTTTTTCTCGCATTTTAATCAATATGCATCATACATCGGTTTTCTTGATACTACATATTTTAAAATCGTAGCTATTGTTGGGCAGATTATGGTTGTTTCTTTCCTTTTTTATTCCGGCTACGGCGTTATGGAGAGTATTAAGAAAAAAGGGAATGGCTATGTTGGGACAATTCCCAAGAACCGTGTTTTAAAAGTATTTATTCAGTTTGCGATTGCAGCTGTTTTTGTTATGGCTGTAAAATATGCAACCGGCGAGGTTTTTACTATTAGAAAAATATTACTAACCTTTTTGTGTTGGGAAAACGATTGGTTTATTTTTGCAATTATTTGTCTTTATATATTTACCTACTTAAGTTTTATAATAACGAAAAGCAAGAGTCAACTTGTGAGTGTTCTGTTAGTTTCGCTGTTTACAGTATTATATATCATTGCAATGCGTAACTTTAAAAGCAGACTTTGGTATGACACTGTTTTGTGCTATCCATTAGGTATGTTCTTTTCTTTATATAAAGAAAAGATAGAAAAACTTACGGCTAATAGACTTTATAAATGGATAATAGCCATAATTATAGTGGGAATATCAACTGTGGGATTAAAGGCATTTGGGAATAATGGTTTAATTCCGGCTTTACTTGGTTTTATGTTATCAGGAATTTTTATAGTAATTTTTACTATGCGAGTTTCATTACATAATAAGGCGCTGAATTGGTGTGGTGCACATCTTTTTGAAATTTATCTTTTGCACCGAATACCAATGATTATTTTAAATAAAATTGGGCTTATTGCGTATAATGCGCCGATAAGTTTTATAATTTGTTTGGCAGTTACAATAGGATTATCTTATTTATATTCAAAAACATATAAAAAAGTTTGGAAATTAGTTTCGGTGGCAATACCATAAATAATAAATAATATCCCCCGCCAAATTGGCGGGGTTGTGATTATGGGGGATTTTATGAAAACTAAGTTGTCTGGGCGGTTTTGGGTGGCAATAACCGTTTTTAGTTTAATGGGGCAGGTTGCCTGGGTTGTTGAAAATATGTATTTCAATGTTTTCATTTACAAAATGTTTAATGCCACTGCTGCCGATATTTCTAATATGGTGGCGGCTTCCGCCGTAACCGCCACAATAACCACCGTTTTTATGGGTGCGCTTTCCGATAAAATTGGCAAACGAAAACTTTTTATTTGCCTTGGTTACATTTTGTGGGGTGTTTCCATTTTCAGTTTTGTATTTTTAAGGCAGGATATTATAAGCAAAACCTTTGGATTGGCTGTTTCGGCTTCGGCGGTTGGCGTAACGCTTGCTATAGTGCTTGACTGCGTTATGACCTTTTTTGGCTCAACGGCAAACGACGCGGCTTTTAACGCGTGGCTTACCGATTCAACCGATTCAACAAACCGCGGTTCTGCCGAAGGCATAAATGCTATGATGCCGCTTGTTAGCATTTTGGTAGTTTTTGGCGGTTTTATGTTTTTTGATTTAGAAAAGGCAGAAAGTTGGAGTTTAATTTTCACAATAATAGGTGTTTTGGTTACCGTTATTGGTGTAATTGGTTTCTTTATTATTAAAGAACCAAAGGTTGAACCTGTTAAGGATTCTTACCTTGGCAGCATTATTTACGGTTTTAAGCCAAAAACCGTAAAGGAAAACAAAAAACTTTATTTTTCTTTGCTTGCTTTTGTTATATTTAATATTTCAATTCAAATTTTTATGCCGTACTTAATTATTTATTATGAAGTATCGCTTAAAATGAGCAATTACGTGCTTATAATGGCACCTGCAATAATTATTGCGGCGGTTGTTACGGCGCTTTGGGGTAAGGTTTACGATAAACACGGGTTTACTTTTTCAGGGCTTTTATCGGTTTTATGTTTGCTTGTTGGCTATGCCGTACTTTATTTAACAAAAACCACTGCGCCTGTGTTTATTGGCTCACTTTTAATGATGAGCGGTTACCTTGCTTCAATGGCAGTTTTTGGCGCGGTAATAAGAGATAACACCCCTGTTGGTAAAGCGGGACGGCTTCAGGGAATAAGAATTTTTTCACAGGTTTTAATACCCGGTGTGGTGGGCCCTGCAATTGGCAAAAAAATTCTTGAAAGCGCTGAAGTTATAACAAATTCTGATGGAACAACTTCTTTTGTGCCAAACCAAAATATATTTTTGGGCGCGGCGGTTGCGGCACTGTTTGTTTTGCCGTTTTTTATTAAAAAAGGTAAAAATGCAGTTGACATAAAAGATTGAAGATTGTAGAATAAAAGTAGGTTAAAAACCTATATTTTTAAAGGGGGATTTTAAATGTTTTTAGAATCGTATAAAAAGGCAATTGAGGTAATAATGAAAAAACCGTTTGTTTTGTGGGGACTTTCATTATTAAGCGCTGTAATTATGTTTTTGGGCTCAATTATTACCGCTCCTATTTTTGTTCTTGGCGTTGTGGTAAGTTTTCTTATTACCTGCGGTATGTCAAAGGTTTATTTAGACGGACTTTCCGGTAAAGAAGTTAATTCCGAACAGCTTTTTGCTTGTTTTAATAAAAACTTCTTAAAGGTTGCAGGCGGTATGGCTTGGATGAATCTTTGGATTTTTATTTGGGCACTTATTCCCATTGCAGGCCCAATTATTGCTATTGTTAAAGCATATTCTTACCGTTTTGTTCCATACATACTTATTACAAAACCCGAAGTTGGCGCTACCGAAGCATTGCGCCTTTCTATGCAAATGACAAACGGCATTAAAGGCCAAATGTTCTTGGCTGACTTGTGCTTTGTTGGCGGTGTTTGGGTTGCTTCGTTTGTGCTTGGCTTGTTCTCGGCAATTCCGGTTTTGGGTACACTTTTCGCTCTTGTTCTTGCGGTATTGCTTATTGCAGTTCTTGTTTTCGGCAATATCTTCACAGGTCTTTATCAGGCATACTTCTTTGCTAAAAAAGACGCTGAATAATTAAAAATTAAAAGCCCGTCGTTTGACGGGCTTTTTTGTTTTAATTTTTCTTGTTTTTATAAAAGGAATATGGTATAATCCAACAAAGAAAGAGGTGAAAAAATTGGGTGACCACGACGGACATAGAAAGCATATGTTAGAAAGATTTCATAAATATGGAATAGAACCGTTTAGAGAACATGAAGTACTTGAAATTCTTTTATATTTTTCTATTCCGCGCCGTGATACCAATGAAATAGCACACAAGTTGTTAAAAAGATTTCATACTATTGAGGGCGTTTTAACCGCACCCGAAGAAGAACTTTCGGAATTTTCGTTTATATCTAATAGAACTATTGAACATTTTAAATTAATAACAATGCTTTCGCGTATTATTGATAAACATAAAGAAGATACTAAAACCTATCTTTGCACTACCGATGAAATTGCAACTTATTTTCAAACGCAATTTTCTATGGTTCAAGACGAAAGGTTTGCCGTTTTAAGTTTAAATAATATGGGCAGACATAAGGCATTTGAATTTGTGGGGTACGGCGATATTGCTTCGGTTGGCGTAAACATTGGAAAAATTATTGAAATAGCTTTAAAAACAAAAGCAACCGAGGTTGTTATATGCCATAACCACCCTGGTGGAGTTCCTTTCCCTTCACAATCCGATATTGAAGTAACAAGAAATGTTAAAAAAGCGTTAGACCTTATAAAAGTTGTTTTAAGCGACCATATAATTGTAACACGCGATGATTATGTTTCCTTGGCTTCAAGTGAAGAATTTAAAGATATTTTTACAGTGCAATAAAACTGTTTATAAATTCATTTATTTCTCTTTCATTTGCGGCAAGTTCGCCAAAATACATAGTTTTACTTCCACCACCAATACCACGGAGCGCGCCGAATATTTTCGGTGCGTTTTTGTTTAGGTCAACGGTGTTGCTTGCAATAACAACGTTAAATCCTGCGTTGTTTTTGCTTAAAACGGCGCAAAGCCCACCGCATTTATCTTTTAAAATGTTGGCAAGAACTCTTAAATCGTCCTTGTCGGTTCCGTTTGCAAAAATGCAAAGGTTACCGTTTGTATAGCCAATTTTTTCGGCCTTTTCTAAAACCGCTTCGCGTTTAAGTTTACCCAGTTCAAACTTTAGTTCTTTGTTTTGCTTTAAAAGTTCTTTTACTGCAACTGAAATTTCACAAATCGGTGCCTTTAAATCGCCCGAAATGCTTTTTGCATTACGGTGCTTTTCTTGATAATCGTAAAGTGCGTCAAAACCGCATTTTATTTGCAAACGCAAAAAGTTTTTGTTTTTGTAAAAATCTACAATTTTAATTAAACCGACTTCGCCTGTTTGGTTTACATGGGGTGCACAGCAAGCGCAGGTATCGTATTCGCCAATTTTTACAATGCGAACATCACCCTCAATTTCACCCTTGCTTCTGTAAAACATATTTTTTAGTTCTTCGGGCTGGGGGTAAAAAGCGGTTACCTGTACATTTTCAAATACAATAGAGTTGGCTTCTTCTTCAATTTTTTGCAACTGCTCGGCCGTTAAAAAGCCCGAAATATCCATTGTAATTTCTTCGCTTCCCAAATGAAAACCAACATTAGAAAACCCGTAGTGCTTATAAAAAAGACCCGATAATATATGTTCGCCTGTGTGGTTTTGCATATTGCGAAAACGCTTGGTAAAATCAATTTTGCCCACAACCTCACCGCTAATAAAACGGTCGGTTATATGTGTTATTGTGCCGTCTTTTTCTAAAATAACCTTTAAAACATTGGCGTCACCCAGTGTTCCTGTATCACAACATTGACCGCCTTCTTCGGGGAAGAAAGCAGTTTTGTTTAAAACTGTGCAAAAACCGCCGTCACACTCTTTGCAAGAAACAACGGTAGCGGTAAATTCTTTTAAATAACTGTTACTGTCATATAATTTTTCGGTCATAATGCACCTCGCAGGAAATCTAAAAATAATTATACACCAAAATCCTTTTTTGTGCAAATATAAGTATTGCATTTGCTTTTTTTTAAGGTATAATATTATTATTGAATATTCTTTGTTTTAAAGGAGAAAAGTTATGAAAACTAAAGCGGTAAGAATTCATGGCAAAGGCGACCTTCGTTTGGAAGAAATTGAACTTCCCGAAATTGGCGCCGACGGTGTTAGAGTAGAGGTTGTATCTGACTCGCTTTGTATGAGCACTTATAAAGCTTCTGTTGAGGGTGAAGACCATAAGCGCGTTCCTGATAATGTTGCTGAAAACCCCACCATTGTTGGACACGAATTTTGCGGCAGGGTAGTAGAAGTTGGCGAAAATTGGAAAAATAAATTTAAGGTTGGCGACGGCGTTACCGTTCAGCCCGCGCACTTTTATAAGGGCTCACAGTTGGCTCCCGGCTATTCCTATTCCTATTGCGGTGGCGACACACAGTATACAAACATTCCCATTGAAACACTTAAAATGGATTGTTTGCTTCCTTATAATTCTGATGTTTATTTTTACGGTTCACTTGCCGAACCAATGAGTTGCATTATTGGTACTTTCCACGCAATGTACCACACAAAAGCTGGTTGCTACGTTCACGATATGGGTATTGTAGAAGGCGGTAAAATGGCGCTTTTGGCGTCGGTTGGCCCAATGGGTCTTGGCGCTATTGACTATGCGCTACACTGCGACCGCAGACCGTCGCTTTTGGTTGTAACCGATATTGATGACGAGCGTTTGGCAAGGGCTGAAAGCATTTACACTGTTGAACATGCAAAGGAACTTGGCATTGAACTTCATTATGTAAACACCGCTAAAACACCCGACGCCGTTAAAACCCTTCGCGATTTAACGGGCGGCACAGGATATGACGATGTTATTTGTTTTGCACCGGTTCGCCCCGTTGTTGAACAGGCCGACGCTATTCTGGGCTTTGACGGTTGCCTTAACTTCTTTGCCGGCCCTACCGACAGCCAGTTTAAAGCGGAACTCAACTTCTTTAATGTTCACTATTCTTACACCCACATTGTTGGTACAAGCGGCGGTAACACCGATGATATGCGTGAAGCAATTGCTTTAATGAACAGCGGTAAAATAAACCCCGCAGCAATGGTTACCCACGTTGGCGGTCTTGACTGCGTTGTTGAAACAACCCTTAATCTTCCTAACATTAGGGGCGGTAAAAAACTTATTTATAACCAAATTAGTATGCCTTTAACCGCTATTGCCGACTTCGAAAAACTTGGCGAAACAAACGAAATGTTTAAAGAACTTGATAGAATTGTTAAAGAAAATAATGGCCTTTGGAATGGCGAAGCAGAAAAATATTTACTTGCTAATGCCAAACCGCTTGAATAGTTTTAAAAAGGGGATAATTTTATGAAAGCTTTAATGTACGGCGGCGGTAATATTGGCCGCGGTTTTATAGGTATGCTTCTTTCACAGTCGGGATACAATGTAACCTTTGTTGACGTTGTTGATACTGTTGTTGAAACTTTAAACAAAAACGGTAAATATCCCGTTCGCATAATTTCTAACAGCGGACACACCGATGTTGATGTTTTAAATGTAAACGCGGTTGACGGTAAAGATGCAAACGCTGTTGCCGAAGCAATTGCGGGTGTTGAAATTATGGCAACTGCAGTTGGCGTAAATGTTTTAAAATTCATAATTCCAAACATTGTAGCCGGTTTAAAACTTCGTAAAGAACGAAATCTTCCGCCCTTTAATATTATTATTTGTGAAAACCTTATGGACGCAAATAAAGTGCTTGAAAAAATGATTAAAGAGCATTTAAATGAAGAAGAACAAGCTTGGTTTGATGAAAATATTGGCTTGGTTGAAGCATCTATTGGCAGAATGGTGCCTGTTCAAACCGAAGATATGAAAGATGGCGACCCGCTTCGCGTTTGCGTTGAAAGTTATGGTTTTTTGCCTGTTGATAAAGACGCATTTAAGGGCACCATCCCCGCTATTAAAAATATGGTGCCGTTTTCACCCTTTGATTTTTACTTAAAAAGAAAACTTTATGTTCACAATATGGGCCACGCGACCTGCGCTTACCTTGGCAATATTTTAGGTATTGATTACATTTATCAGTCAATTGATAAAGATGAAGTTTACCTTATTGTTCGCGGAGCAATGGAAGAAAGTGCAAGGGCACTTTCTAAAAAATACGGTGTTAAGTTAGAAGAAATTTTGTTACATATAACCGATTTACTTAATCGTTTTACCAACGCTGCGCTTAAAGACACTTGCCAGCGTGTTGGCGGTGACCCTGCAAGAAAACTGTCACCCGATGACCGCCTTATCGGTTCATCTAAATTGGCAATAGATTTGGGTATGACCCCTGCATATATTGCTATTGGCGCCGCAGCAGGTTTACGCCGTTATCTGGCCGAAGTTGACGGCTGTGAACAAACGGTTGAATGTGCAAAACAAGTGCTTTGCGAACACTGTAAATTGGGCGCAGACGATAAACTTACCAATATGATTTTAGATATGTATAAAATGATTATTGATGGTAAAACACTTGGCGAAATCCGCCGCGCAGCCGATAACGTAATTGCAAAGGAATTAAACGGAGTAATTTAACCAAAAGCACCTTTAACAAGGTGCTTTTTTAATAAGGAATATATAGAAAATATACGTTTTTTGGGACATTTGTATGAGTGTATACACTAATACCGATGTGCTTGGCGTTGAACTTTGCGGCGCAATGAAAAAAACATAATTGCCTTGGCTTCGGGTATTGGTTTGGACCTTGGACACGTCTATAACACCAAAACTGCTTTAATTACGCGCGGTATGGCAGAAATTGCACGTCTTGGCGGTGCTATGGGTTGTGATGAGCACACATTTGGCGGACTTGCCGGTATTGGCGACCTTATTGTTACCGCCACCAGTGTTCACAGCCGCAATAACCGTTGCGGCTTGTTAATTGGCAAAGGCGTGCCGGTAAACGAAGCAATTAAAAAGGTTGGTATGGTAGTAGGAGGGCTTAACGCCATTCCCGCCGCTATGAAACTTAAAGAAAAATACGGCGTAGAATTGCCAATTACCCAGGCAGTTAATGATATTGTAAATAATGGCACAAAACCCAAAGACGCCGTGCGCGAACTTATGAGCCGCGGCAAAAAACCCGAAACCGTAATCTTTCCACAAGAATAAAAAAAGCACTGCAAACGCAGTGCTTTTTTGCACAATAAATCAATGCGGAGCATTGTATGTAATCCGCAACTTGTTGCGGTATGTAATTGCAACTTTAGTTGCGAATGTAATCAAGCCGAAGAAAAAACATACAAAGCTAACGCTTTGATGACATACAGTTTGCTTTGCAAACTGATTACATACGCCTGACGGCAATTACATACCAACCCTGCGGTTTGGATAAAAACAAGGCAGTCTTTTGACTGCCTTGTTTTTGGTGCGGGTAACAGGAATCGAACCTGCACCGAGTTGCCCCGACTAGAACCTGAATCTAGCGCGTCTGCCAGTTCCGCCATACCCGCGTGTTTGGTTTTGCTAACATATTATATCTTTATTTTTCTTTTGTGTCAAGTGGGTGGCAAACTGAACAAAATACTTTAATTTTAATATCATAAATTTGTTAAGAAAAATGTTGAATTTTTGCAGTAAATTTCTTGACTGAAAGGCAAAAATATGTTAAAATATTTATCGTAAAGCAGATGAATTAAAAGCTGCTCTAACGGTTCTTATAACTGACGGAAATGTGGGTCACCACAGGGGAGTAAGAATTTATATGTTAGCCGACCGTCTGGGCACACTAAATTCGTTTCGGGTTTTAGTGTGTCCTTTTGTGTTATTTGGAGGGTTATATGAAAAAAGTTGGTATTATAATGGGAAGCGACAGCGACCTTCCCATAATTGAAAAAGCGGTTGCCGTTTTAAAGGAACTTAATATTCCTTATGAAGTTCACATTTATTCTGCGCACAGAACACCTAAACAAGCGGCGGAATTTTCACAAAACGCCCGCGAAAACGGTTTTGGCGTAATTATTGCGGCGGCAGGTATGGCGGCACATTTGGCAGGTGCGGTTGCGGCAAACACAACGCTTCCTGTTATTGGTAT
Source organism: Acutalibacteraceae bacterium (assembly GCA_045655165.1). Lineage (GTDB taxonomy): Bacteria > Bacillota > Clostridia > Oscillospirales > Acutalibacteraceae > SIG607. The sequence goes on along the minus strand of JAZOOT010000058.1, from coordinate 13,405 downwards.
TCCTTGCAAATCAAGTTGTTTTGACGGGCTTGACGCTTTGCTTTCAACCGTTATGATGCCCACAGGTATGCCGGTTGCTACCGTTGCGGTAAACGGCGGTGCAAATGCTGCGCTTTTGGCGGCGCAAATTTTGGCTGTTGAAGATAAAGCCCTTGCTGAAAAATTACAGGAAAAACGCGAAAAAGACGGCGCTGCCGTTTTAGAAAAAGACGCTAATATTGCTTCAAAGCTTTAATATAAGGAGAGTAAAAAAATGAAAAAAGTTTACACAGGTAAAACAAAAGACGTATTCGCACTTGAAAACGGCAACTATTTGCTTAAATTCAAAGACGACTGCACAGGCAAAGACGGCAAATTTGACCCAGGTGAAAACTCTGTTGGTCTTACAATTGAAGGCGTTGGCGATGTTAACCTTCGTATGTCGGTTTACTTTTTTGAAAAGGTTAATGCCGCAGGCATTAAAACCCAGTTTGTTAGCGCAAACCTTGAAGATACCACAATGGAAGTTCTTCCGGGTAAAGTATTCGGCAAAGGTCTTGAAGTTATTTGCCGTTACAAAGCGGTTGGCAGTTTCTTGCGCCGCTACGGTGCTTATATTGAAGAAGGTGCCGATTTACCCGCTTACGTTGAAACAACCTTTAAAGACGATGCAAAGGGTGACCCTCTTGTTACCAAGGACGGTCTTGTTTGCCTTGGCGTTATGACCGAAAAACAATATGACGATGTTAAGGATATGACCCAAAAAATTACCAAAATTGTTGCCGACGACCTTAAAGCAAAAGGCCTTGAACTTTATGACATTAAGTTTGAGTTCGGCTATGACGAAGACGGCAATGTTATGCTTATAGACGAAATTTCTTCGGGCAATATGCGCGTTTACAAAGACGGAAAATACATTGAACCAATGGAACTTTCCAAACTTTTCTTTGCATAAATTTTATAACCGTTAATCTACGGGAGCCAAGTTTTTTGGCTCCCGCAAAGACTTTTAATAAGGAGCATACAAAATGGGTGGTTTTTTCGGAACTGTCAGTAAATATGACGCAATTTCCGATGTATTCTACGGCACAGACTATCATTCGCACTTGGGCACAAAGCGCGGCGGTATTGCCGTTTACGATAAAGAAATAGGGCTTCAAAGAAGCATTCACAATATTGAAAGTTCGCCGTTCCGCACAAAGTTTGCCGATATTTTTGATGAAATGCGCGGCACTTCGGCAATTGGTTGCATTAGCGATACCGACGCACAGCCGTTACTTATTCGTTCTAACCTTGGAACATACGCAATTACCATTGTTGGCGTAATAAACAATGCGGAAGAACTGATAAATAAATACCTTTCTACCTTTGGCGGACATTTTGACGCTATGACAGGCGGAAGAATTAATACCGCAGAATTGGTTGCGGCGCTTATTAACCAAAAAGAAAGTTTTGGCGAGGGCATACGTTTTGCACAGGACTGCATTGACGGTACGGCGGCAATTTTAATTTTAAAGGGTGACGGCAACTTAATTGCCGCGCGTGATAAGTTTGGACGGCTTCCTGTGCTTATTGGTAAAAACGAAAACGGGCACTGTGTTGCCTTTGAATCGTTTTCTTATAAAAAACTTGGTTACGAAGACGAAACTGAACTTGGTCCCGGTGAAGTGGTTGAAATCTCACGCGATAAAATTGCCTGCCTTAAAAAACCGCTTAAAGAAATGCGAATATGCTCGTTTTTGTGGAGTTATTACGGCTACCCAACATCTGAATACCTTGGTGTAAATGTTGAAGCAATGCGTAACCGCAATGGTGAGATATTGGCCGAAAACGATAAGAAACTTGGCAAACTTCCCGAAGTTGATTACGTTGCAGGCGTTCCCGATTCGGGCACACCGCACGCAATTGGATATGCCAACAACAGCGGTTGCCGTTTTGCAAGGCCGTTTATTAAATATACTCCTACTTGGTCAAAAAGTTTTACACCCTCAAGCCAAAAGGAACGCAGCCGCGTGGCTAAAATGAAAATGATTCCCGTTCACGAACTAATTGAAGATAAAAAACTTTTGTTTGTTGACGATTCAATTGTTAGGGGAACACAAATTAAAGAAACCATTGATTTTCTTTATGAAAACAAAGCAAAATCGGTTCATATGCGCTCGGCTTGTCCGCCAATTATGTATAATTGCAAGTTCTTAAACTTTTCAAGAAGCAATAGTGAAATGGACCTTATTGCAAGAAAAACCATTATGGAACTTGAGGGCGAAGAGGGCTTTAAGCATATTGAAGAATACAGTGACCCAACCACAGAACGCGGTAAAGCAATGCGAAAAGCAATGGCCGAAAGTTTACACTTGGGGTCTTTAGAATTCCAAACACTTGACGGTATTATAAAAGCAATTGGCGTTGATAAATGCAAACTTTGTACATACTGTTGGAACGGAAAAGAATAATTTAGGGAGATATAATTATGCATAACAATTCAAAATCAGAAGCATACGCTGCAGCGGGTGTTGATATTACTGCGGGTTACAAAGCCGTTGAGCTTATGAAAGAACATATTAAAAGAACAAATACAAAAGGTGTTTGTTCGGGCCTTGGCGGTTTCGGCGGCCTTTTTGAACTTGATTTAACCGAAATAAAAAATCCCGTTTTGGTTAGCGGTACCGACGGCGTTGGTACAAAACTTAAAATGGCATTTTTAATGGACAAGCACGACACAGTTGGTATTGACTGTGTTGCAATGTGCGTAAACGATGTAATTTGTGCAGGCGCACAGCCGCTTTTCTTTCTTGATTATATTGCTTGCGGTAAAAACATTCCTGAAAGAATTGCCGATATTGTTAAGGGTGTAGCAGAAGGTTGTGTTCAGTCGGGCGCGGCGCTTATTGGCGGCGAAACTGCCGAAATGCCCGGTTTTTACCCCGAAGATGAATATGATTTAGCAGGATATTGCACAGGTATTGTTGATAAAGATAAAATTATTGACAACAACAAAATGGAAGATGGCGACGTTGTTATTGCTCTTGCTTCAAGCGGTGTTCACTCTAACGGATTTTCTTTGGTAAGAAAAGTTTTTGATGTTGAAAACGAAGACATTAAAACGCCTGTGGCTGAACTTGGCGGTAAAAGCATTGGCGAAACATTGCTTACCCCCACCAAAATTTATGTTAAATCTATTCTTGCTTTAATGAAAGAAGTTGAAATTCACGGAATTTCACACATTACAGGCGGCGGTTTTTACGAAAACATTCCCAGAAGTATTCCCGACGGCCTTTGCGCTAATATTGATAAAAGCAAGGTTAAGGTTTTACCCATATTTAAACTTCTTGCCGAGCGTGGCGGTATTACCGAACGCGATATGTTTAACACCTTTAATATGGGCGTTGGCATGAGCGTTGTTGTACCTGCTGCCGATGCTGATAAAGCGCTTGAAATTTTAAAGGCAAACGGCGAAGACGCTTATTTAATTGGCGTAATTGAAAAAGGCGAAGAAAAAATTATTCTTAACTAACGGGTGATTGCAATGCAAAAAATGGCAAAAATTGCTGTGTTGGTTTCGGGCGGCGGAACAAACCTTGGCGCGCTTATTAAGGCACAGGGAAGTGTTCTTAATAGCGGTAAAATTGCCTTGGTAATTTCAAACAAGGAAGACGCTTATGCCCTAACACGCGCAAAAGAAGCGGGCATTAAAACCGCAGTTGTGCTTAAAAAAGATTATAAAGACGCGTTTGAAGACAAACTTATTGAAACCATTAAAGCAGAACAAATTGATATTATTGTTCTTGCGGGTTTTATGAGTATTTTAAGCGAAAAGTTTACTAAAACCTTTGCAAACAGAATTATAAACGTTCACCCATCGCTTATTCCGTCTTTTTGCGGAAAGGGTTATTACGGCTTAAAGGTGCACGAAGAAGCACTTAAAAAGGGTGTAAAGGTTACAGGCGCAACTGTGCATTTTGTAAACGAAATACCCGATGGCGGCGAAATAATTTTGCAAAAAGCCGTTAAGGTTTTAAAGAAAGACACCCCCGAAAGTTTGCAAAAAAGGGTTATGAGCCAAGCAGAATGGAAAATACTTCCCTTGGCGTGTGAAAAAGTTTGCAAACAAATTATTAAAAACAAGTAAAGGAATAATAAAAAATGGATATTTACAAAGCAAAAAACATTAAAGACGCCGTTTATGGTAATTCTTATGTTGGCAGGGGCATTGTTGTAGGCAAAACCCCAAACGGTAAAAATGCTGTTGCCGCTTATTTTATTATGGGCAGAAGCGCAAACAGCCGTAACCGCGTTTTCACCGTTAAAAACGGCGAAGTTTTTACCGAACCGTTTGATGTAACTAAAGTTAGTGACCCGTCGCTTATTATTTACGCCGCTATTCGCAGTTTTGAAAACAAACTTGTTGTTACAAACGGCGACCAAACCGATACAGTAGTAGACGGCCTTAAAAACGGTGTTTCCTTTAAAAATTCCTTGGAAACAAGGGAATTTGAGCCCGATGCGCCCAACCTTACCCCAAGAATAAGCGCAATGCTTGAATTTGACGGTGGTGATTTCTCTTACGAAATGAGCATACTTAAATCTGCCGATGCGGTCGGTTCTGCTTGTAGCCGTTACACATTTTCTTATGCACCGCTTAACGGTTTGGGCCACTTTATTCACACCTATGTTTGCGACGGCAACCCAATTCCCACATTCCAGGGCGAACCCGAAAGAATTAACACTTATGATGATATTGACGTATTTACAAACGAACTTTGGGAAAATTTAGATGCTGACAATAAAATTTCTTTGTACGTTCGTTATATTGATTTAGAAACAGGAAAAGAAGAAAACCGCTTAATTAACAAAAACAAATAAGGAGCAAGAAAATGAAAGAGTTTGAACTTAAATACGGCTGTAACCCCAACCAAAAGCCATCTAAAATTTATATGAAAGACGGAAGCGATTTGCCCATTACCATTCTTTGCGGCAAACCGGGTTACATAAACTTTTTAGACGCCTTTAACAGTTGGCAACTTGTAAAAGAAATTAAAGAAGCAACAGGTATGGTAGCCGCTGCTTCCTTTAAACACGTTAGCCCCACTTCTGCCGCAGTTGGTAAACCGCTTAACGAAACACTTAAAAAAGCGTGTTTTGTTGACGACATAGAGGGACTTGACAATTCCCCAATTGCTTGCGCTTACGCAAGGGCCAGAGGTACCGACCGTATGAGTTCTTTTGGCGATTTTATTGCCCTTTCTGATGAATGCGATGAAACCTGCGCAAGAATTATTGCGCGTGAAGTGTCTGACGGTATTATTGCTCCGTCATATAGCGAAAAAGCACTCCAAATTTTATCGGCTAAACGCAAAGGCAACTACAACATTATTAAAATTGATGCCGATTATATTCCTGCCGAAAAAGAAACCAAAGATGTTTTTGGTATTACCTTTGAACAGGGCAGAAACAACTTTAAAATTAACAAAGAATTGCTAAGTAACATTGTTACACAAAACAAAGAGTTACCCGAAAGTGCAATTACTGATATGATTATTGCTTTAATTACACTTAAATACACACAGTCTAACTCGGTTTGCTATGCTTACGACGGCCAGGCAATCGGCGTTGGCGCAGGTCAGCAAAGCCGTATTCACTGTACCCGCCTTGCAGGTCAAAAGGCAGATTTGTTTATGCTTCGCCAACACGAAAAGGTTATAAATCTTCCGTTCTTACCCACAGTTGGCAGACCTGATAAAAATAACATTATTGATATTTACTTATCTGCCGATGAATATGGCGATGTACTTGACGACGGCAACTGGCAAAAATACTTTACCCACCGTCCCGAACCCTTTACCGCCGAAGAAAAGAAAGAATATCTTTCTAAAATTAGCGGCGTAACTTTGGGCAGTGACGCATTCTTCCCCTTTGATGATAACATTGAACGCGCTAAAAAGAGCGGTGTAAGTTATATTGCACAGCCGGGCGGCAGTGTGCGTGACGATTTGGTTATTGCAACGGCCGATAAATACAATATGGTTATGGCATTTACCGCAATGAGATTATTCCACCACTAATTAGGAGTTTTTATGAAAGTTTTAGTTATAGGCAGTGGCGGAAGAGAACACGCCATTATTAAGAAAATAAAAGAAAATAAAACCGTCCAAAAAATTTACGCTTTGCCCGGTAACGGCGGTATAGCCGCTGACGCTGAATGTGTAAACATTGGCGTAATGGAATTTGACAAAATTTGTGAATTTGCAACCGAAAACAATATAGATTTTGCTGTGGTTGCCCCCGACGACCCGCTTGCAGGCGGTTTGGTTGACTGCCTTTTGGAAGTTGGCATTAAAAGTTTTGGTCCCAACAAAGCGGCAGCAATAATTGAGGGCAGTAAAGCGTTTTCAAAAAATTTAATGAAAAAATACGGTATACCTACCGCCGAATACGAAATTTTTAATGACTGTCAAAAGGCGCTTTCTTATGTTGAAAATTGCAAAATTCCCGTTGTTATTAAAGCCGACGGCTTGGCGCTTGGCAAAGGCGTTATAATAGCCCTTACCCGTGAAGAAGCCAAAGAAGCAATTAAAGATATGATGGAAAACGGCAAATTCGGTAAAAGCGGTACAACCGTTGTTATTGAAGAATTTTTAGAAGGCCCCGAAGTTTCGGTGTTAAGCTTTACCGACGGCAATATTGTTGTACCAATGGTTTCAAGCATGGACCACAAGCGTATTGGCGATAACGATACAGGCCTTAACACAGGCGGTATGGGTACAATTGCACCAAACCCTTATTACACAGAAGATGTGGCTAAAGTGTGTATGGAAAAGATTTTCATTCCCACAATAAATGCAATGAAAGCAGAGGGCAGAACCTTTAAGGGTTGCTTATACTTTGGTTTAATGTTAACTAAAGACGGCCCAAAGGTTATTGAATATAACTGCCGTTTCGGTGACCCCGAAACACAGGTTGTACTGCCGCTTATGGAAAGCGATTTGCTAACAGTTATGCAAAAAACTGCCGATGGCACCCTAACCAAAGAAGATGTTAAATTTTCGGGCGGCTCGGCTGCTTGTGTTGTTTTGGCATCACATGGTTACCCCGAAGCGTATGAAAAGGGCAAAGAAATTAAAATAGAAACTAAAGATGCTTGTGTTTATGTTGCAGGTGCCGCCATTAAAGACGGTAAACTTGTTACTTCTGGCGGGCGTGTGCTTGGTGTTACAGCCACAGCACCCACCTTAAAAGAAGCAATAAGCAAAGCGTATGAAGAAACCAAAAAGGTTAGTTTTGATGGCGCTTATTGCCGAAGCGATATTGGCAAAAGGGCACTTCAGTATAAGGAGGGCAAATAATGGTTTACAGAATATATGTTGAAAAGAAAAAGGAACTTGCTAACGAAGCAAAGTCACTGTTAAACGAAGTAAGGGAATTTTTAAACCTTAAAAACCTTAAAGATTTACGCATATTAAACAGATACGATGCCGAAAACATTGAAAAAGATTTGTTTGATTATGCAATAAACACCGTTTTTTCGGAACCGCAGCTTGATATTGCTACTGCTGAATTTGATGCAAAGGGTGGCACCATCTTTGCAACCGAATTTTTGCCTGGACAGTTTGACCAGCGCGCAGATTCGGCTGCACAGTGTATTCAAATTATTTCAAAGGGCGAACGCCCCAGTATTAAAACGGCAAAGGTTTATGTGCTATACGGAGAATTAAGCGAAGAAGAAGTAAACGCGGTTAAAAAATATGTTATTAACCCCGTTGAATCGCGCGAGGCAAGTTTAGAACTTCCAAAAACCCTTAAAACCGATTACACCCTGCCCACAACTGTTGCAACACTTGACGGCTTTACCGCACTTGACAGAAAAGGCCTTGAAGATTTTGTTAAACAGTATGGCTTGGCAATGGACGCCGACGATATTGCTTTTTGTCAGCAGTATTTTAAAAGTGAACACCGCGACCCAACTATCACCGAAATTCGTATGATAGACACCTATTGGTCTGACCATTGCCGTCATACAACATTCTTAACAATTATTGATAACGTTGAATTTGAAGATGCGCTTTTAAAAGAGGCGTACGATGAATATATTGCTGTAAGAAAAGAACTTGGCAGAACAAAACCCGTTTGCCTTATGGATATTGCCACTGTGGCGGTTAAATATTTAAAGGAAAACGGAAAATTAGATAAGTTAGACGAATCAGAAGAAATTAATGCTTGTACCGTTAAAATAAACATTGAAGTTGACGGTGAAAAAGAAGATTGGCTGTTGTTATTTAAAAACGAAACACACAACCACCCCACCGAAATTGAACCGTTTGGCGGTGCCGCAACCTGTATTGGCGGTGCTATTCGCGACCCGCTTTCGGGCAGGTCTTACGTTTACGGCGCAATGCGTGTTACAGGCGCAGCCGACCCGTTAAAACCCTTAAGTGATACAATACCCGGCAAACTTCCGCAAAGAAAAATTGTTACAACTGCGGCTGCAGGTTATTCTTCATACGGTAACCAAATTGGCCTTGCAACCGGCATTGTAGATGAAATTTACCACGACGGTTATGCCGCAAAACGAATGGAAATTGGCGCAGTTATTGCCGCTGCTCCGGCTAAAAACGTACGCCGTGAAGTTCCCGAAGCTGGCGACGTTGTAATTCTTTTGGGCGGTGCAACAGGGCGTGACGGTATTGGCGGTGCAACCGGCTCTTCAAAATCGCACACAGCACAGTCGGTTGAACTTTGCGGTGCCGAAGTGCAAAAGGGTAACGCACCCGAGGAAAGAAAACTTCAGCGACTTTTCAGAAATTACGATGCTTGCCGTATGATTAAGCGTTGTAACGACTTTGGTGCAGGCGGTGTTTCGGTTGCTATTGGCGAACTTGCCGACGGTCTTACAATTAACCTTAACGCAGTACCCAAAAAATACGACGGACTTGACGGAACAGAACTTGCCATAAGCGAATCGCAAGAAAGAATGGCGGTTGTTGTTGAAGCAAAAGATGTTGACCGTTTTATTGAACTTGCAGGCAAAGAAAACTTAAACGCAACCGTTGTTGCCGAAATTACAAAAGAACCCCGCCTTGTAATGAATTGGAACGGAGAAAAAATTGTTGATATCAGCCGTGAATTCTTAAATTCTAACGGTGCTGAAAAACACATAAATATTAAGGCGAAAAAAGGCGAAATTGCCAAACGCGATGTTAAAGAAACCTTTATTGAAAATATGATTTCCTTGGCAGGCGACCTTAACGTTTGTTCTAAACGCGGTTTAAGCGAACGCTTTGACTCCACCATTGGCGCAGGCACAGTGCTTATGCCTTTTGGCGGTAAAAACCAACTTACTCCCGCACAGGCAATGGTGCAAAAAATTTCGGTTGAAAAGAAACACACTAACGACTGTTCGTTTATGGCTTGGGGTTATAACCCGTTTGTAACCGAAAAAAGCCCCTACCACGGCGCATATTTGGCGGTTGTTGAATCGGTTTGCAAACTTATTGCAAGCGGCGCCGAATTTAAAGACGTTTATTTAACATTCCAAGAATATTTCCCCCATCCCGGTAAAGATGAAAACCGTTGGGGAATGCCAATTGCCGCATTGCTTGGCGCATTTAAAGCCCAAATGCAACTTGGTATCGGCTCTATTGGCGGTAAAGACTCAATGAGCGGTACCTTTGAGGATTTAGATGTTCCGCCTACACTCGTTTCTTTTGCAGTAACCACAGGCAAAACAAGTGATGTTGTTTCAAATGAACTTAAATCGGCGGGCAATAAACTTTATTTGCTTTCTTGCAAATATGATGAAAATTCTTTGCCCGAAACTAATGCTTTATTTGAACTTTTCACCAAAGTTACAAACCTTTTAAGAAGCAAAAAAGCAGTTTCTTGCTATACTGCCGGTTTAGGCGGTGTTGGCGAAGCGTTAATGAAAATGGCCTTTGGTAACGGCCTTGGTGTAAAGGTAAATAGCGAAGTAGACCTTAATAAACTGTTTGATTATAATTATGCTTCCTTTGTTGTTGAAACTACTGAAGAAATTGAAGATGCTCTTTACTTGGGCGAGGTTACCGCTGACGGTAAATTCACATACGGCAAAGAAGAAGTTGCACTTAATGAACTTTTAAAAGTTTATGAAAATAAATTAGAACCCGTATATTCTTGCAACATAGAACAAGGTGAAAAAGAAGTTAAAACATATTCTTATGAAAGCAAAGAAATTTATGCGCCCCAAATTAAGGTTGCGCGCCCCAAAGTTTTAATTCCTGCTTTCCCCGGCACCAACTGTGAATTTGACAGCGCAAAAGCAATGCGCGATGCAGGTGCAGACCCCGAAATTTTTGTTATAAGAAACCTAACTGCCGGCGATATTGCAAGAAGCGTAAGTGAATTTGCTGAAAAACTTAAAGGCGCTCAAATGGTATTTTTACCGGGCGGTTTTTCGGGCGGTGATGAGCCCGACGGAAGCGGTAAATTTATTACTGCATTCTTTAGAAACGAAGAAATTAAGGCAGAAGTTCACGAACTTCTTAATAACCGCGACGGTTTAATGTGCGGTATTTGTAACGGCTTCCAAGCGCTTATAAAACTTGGCCTTGTACCTTACGGTAAAATTACTGATACCGATGAAAACAGTCCCACACTTACCTTTAACACCATTGGCAGACATCAATCGCGCATTGTTAGAACACGTATTGCTTCTAATAAATCTCCGTGGCTTAAAGGTATGAATGTTGGCGATATTGTAAATGTTGCCATATCTCACGGCGAAGGCAGGTTCTTGGCAAGTGACGAAGTTGTTAAACAACTTGCTGAAAACGGCCAAATTGCCACACAGTATGTTGATTTAGCGGGCAACGTTACCTCTGATATTCGCTTTAACCCCAATAACTCAATTGACGCTATTGAAGGTATTACTTCACCCGATGGCAGAGTATTTGGTAAAATGGGCCACAGCGAAAGAATTGGTAATGGACTTTACAAAAATGTTCCCGGTGAATATGATATTAAAATGTTTGCTTCGGCAGTTGATTATTTCAAGAAAGGTTGATATAAAATGGCATATTATTTTAGTGAACCCTCACACACCTTTAACGAATACCTTTTAGTACCGGGTTATTCCTCAAGCGAATGTATCCCCTCGGCAGTTAGTTTAGAAATGCCCCTTGTTCGTTATAAAAAGGGTGAAACACCCGCAATTACTTTAAAAACACCCTTGGTATCGGCTATTATGCAGTCAGTATCGGGTGAAAAACTTGCTATTGCGTTGGCAAAAGAGGGAGGTGTGTCCTTTATTTACGGCTCACAGTCGGTTGAAGACGAAGCAGCAATGGTTGCCGCTGTTAAAAAACATAAGGCAGGTTTTGTTGTTAGCAGTTCAAACATTCGCCCCGATGCAACGCTTTTTGATATTTTGGCTTTAAAGGAAAAAACAGGTCATTCCACAGTTGCCGTTACCGATGACGGCACTGCAAACGGCGTGCTTTTGGGCATTGTAACAGGCAGAGATTACCGTGTTAGCCGTATGGACACAACCACAAAGGTAAGCGATTTTATGACCCCAAGGGAAAAACTTATTACCGCACCGGAGGGCACAACCCTTAAAGAAGCAAACGATATTATTTGGGATAATAAACTTAATTCTTTACCAATTGTAGATAAAGACGGACGTCTTTGCAGTTTTGTTTTCCGTAAGGACTACGATTCACACAAACAAAACCCTAACGAACTTTTAGATAGCAAAAAGCGTTATGTTGTTGGCGCAGGTATTAACACCCGCGACTACGAAGTTCGCGTTCCTGCTTTGGTAAATGCCGGTGCTGACGTGCTTTGTATTGACTCATCTGAGGGATTTTCTGAATGGCAAAGCCGTACAATTGCTTGGATAAGGAAAAAATACGGTGATACCGTAAAGGTTGGCGCAGGCAACGTTGTTGACCGCGAGGGCTTTAGATTCTTGGCAGAAGCAGGTGCCGATTTTATTAAGGTTGGTATTGGCGGAGGCTCAATTTGTATTACCCGTGAAACAAAGGGTATTGGCCGCGGACAAGCAACCGCTTTGATTGAAGTTTGCAAAGCAAGAGATGAATATTATAAGGAAACAGGTATGTATATCCCTGTTTGTTCTGACGGTGGTATTGTTCACGACCACCATGTAACCTTGGCTTTGGCAATGGGTGCCGACTTTATTATGCTTGGCCGTTATTTTGCAAGGTTTGACGAAAGCCCCACACAAAAGGTTAATATTGGCGGTACTTTAATGAAAGAGTATTGGGGCGAGGGCTCTAACCGCGCAAGAAACTGGCAACGTTATGATTTAGGCGGCGCAGGAAAACTTTCTTTTGAAGAGGGTGTTGATTCTTACGTTCCCTATGCAGGCAAACTTTCCGATAACGTTCAGCAAACACTTGCTAAGGTGCGTTCTACAATGTGCAACTGCGGTGCGCTAACAATTCCCGAACTTCAGCAAAAAGCAAAATTAACTTTGGTTTCGCAGGCAAGTATTGTTGAGGGCGGCGCTCACGACGTAATGCTTCATACTGCTAAACCTGAAAGATAATAGGAGGGGCAGTTATGGGATACAAAACCGATATTGAAATTGCTCAGGAATGTAAAATGCAACCTATAACCGAAATTGCCAAGAAGGCAGGTATAGGTGAAGATTATATTGAACAGTACGGCAAATACAAGGCAAAAGTTGATTTAAGTTTGTTAAATGAAAATAAAGAAAACGGCAAACTTGTGCTTGTTACCGCAATTACCCCCACCCCCGCGGGCGAGGGTAAAACTACCACCACCATTGGCCTTGCCGACGGTTTAAAGAAAATTGGCAAAAACGTTGTTATGGCTTTGCGTGAACCCTCTTTAGGTCCCGTTTTCGGTGTTAAGGGCGGCGCGGCAGGCGGCGGTTATGCACAAGTTGTGCCAATGGAAGACATTAACCTTCATTTTACAGGCGACTTCCACGCAATTGGCGCTGCAAATAACTTACTTGCTGCAATGCTTGATAACCACATTCAACAGGGCAACGCGTTGGGTATTGACGTTAAGAAAATTACCTGGAAACGCTGTGTTGATATGAACGACCGTCAGCTTCGTTTTGTTGTAAACGGTCTGGGCGGCAGGGTAAACGGAGTTCCGCGTGAAGACGGTTTTGATATTACCGTTGCAAGTGAAATTATGGCGGTTTTCTGCCTTGCAAATTCTATTACCGATTTAAAGGAACGTTTAAGCAGAATTATTGTTGCTTACACCTACGATAATAAACCGGTTACCGCGGGAGATTTAAAGGCAGTTGGCGCAATGACCGCACTGCTTAAAGACGCTATTAAGCCCAACTTGGTGCAAAGTCTTGAAGGTACCCCTGCTTTTGTTCACGGCGGTCCTTTTGCTAATATTGCCCATGGCTGTAACTCGGTTATGGCAACAAAACTTGCTT
>JAZOOT010000057.1:0-32012 GCA_045655165.1 Acutalibacteraceae bacterium | reverse complement strand
GCGGAAAAATACGGTATTGAGTATTATAAAAAAGGTCGTGTTCTTGTTTGGCACGATGAATTTGACAAAGGAACAATTGACCCTGATAAATGGTGCTTTAGGCGTACTATGGGTGGTATTGACCGCGAATATGATAATAGTGAAAAACATATTCGCATTGATAAAGATAATGTTCTTATGCAGGTTCACCGAAGTGATAAAGAGGGTTTAAATTATTCTCTTTCACAAGGTTTTACCACCTGGGGCACAATGAACTACAAATACGGTTACCTTGAAATGAGAGCAAAAGTTCCATTCCGTCACGGTGCTTGGCCGTCTTTTTGGGAGCAATCTTGCACTGTTTTTCAAACTACACCTTGGATGAGTGAAATTGATATTTTTGAAGTATTTTCGCACAAAAACACTCTTTATTCCGCATTACATAAATGGGGTTATAATACCCATTGTTCAGTAGAATGTGGTTCTTATACCTTTGAAAACTTTGAAAATCTTAATAACGAATACCATATTTACGGTCTTGAGTGGGACCCCAATGAACTTAATTTTTACGTTGACGGCACAAAATATGCAACAGTTGCCATTGACCCTGTAAGTGGAAACTTTGGCCACGAAATTATTGACGGAACTTCAGGTTTTCATGATTTTCATTATGTTATTATGAACAATGAAATTTTTTCGCCTGCAAGTAAATTCCAGCCCGATGGCGCTGCTCTTACCGATGAAGATGAAATGCCCATTGAATACCGTATTGACTGGGTTCGGCTTTACCAAAACCCTGAAAAAGAAGAATTAAAATTAAAACCGGAAATTGAAGAAGCAATTGCGGCGAAAAAAGCTGAAGAAAACAAGTAAGTATGAGCAGTAAAATAAGAAAAATGACAAATGGCGACAAAGCCGAAATTACCGCTATGATGAAAGTTTTTTACTCTTCTCCTGCGGTGCACACAAACGGTTCAAGCGAAATTTTTTGTGCTGATTTTGACGCTTGTGTAGGAAACAGCCCTTACTTAGAGGGGTTTGTTATAGAAGATAGCGAAATACAGGGTTATACAATGGTTGCAAGAAGTTTTTCAACCGAATTCGGCAAACCTTGTATTTGGATTGAAGACATTTATATTAAAGAAAAGTTCCGCGGTATGGGGCTTGGTAAAATGCTTTTGGATTTTATATTAAGTAACTACCAAAACTGCATTTTTCGTTTGGAAGCCGAAGAGGAAAATGAACGCGCGGTGGCGCTTTATAAAAAATGCGGTTTTAATGTTTTACCATATTTAGAAATGAAGAAATAAAGATATTTACAAGCAAAATGTTTTGTAATATAATTGTGTTATGATTTTTTACAAGGGGCATTTATAATGTATAGAATTGTTAAAAAGGAAATTTTAAATCCTACCGTTACAAAAATGGAAATTTACGCTCCGCTTGTTGCCAAAAAGGCACTGCCGGGGCAGTTTATAATTTTGCGCGTTAACGACGAGGGCGAGCGTATTCCCCTTACCGTTGCAGGATACGACCGCGAAAACGGTACCATTACCATAATTTTTCAGGTTGTGGGCGCAACTACCACACTTTTAAATACCTTAAACGAAAACGACTGTATTTCTGACTTTGTTGGGCCTTTAGGCACGCCTTCGCGCCTTGACGGACTTAAAAAGGTGTGCATTGTTGGCGGCGGTGTTGGTTGCGCTATTGCGCTTCCTTTGGCACAGGCGCTTAAAGAACAAGGTGCAAGCGTTACTTCGGTAATTGGTTTTAGAAACAAAGACCTTGTTATTTTGGAAAATGAATTTAAAGACGCCAGTGAAAAGTTAGTTGTTATGACCGACGACGGTTCTTACGGCAGGCAAGGTAACGTTTGTGTGCCGCTTAATGAAATGTTTGAAGCCGGCGAAACTTTTGATGAAGTTATAACCATTGGTCCGCTTATTATGATGAAGTTTCTAACACTTACCGTAAAACCCACAGGTATTCCCTGTACTGTTTCAATGAACCCAATTATGATTGACGGAACAGGTATGTGCGGCGGCTGCCGATTATCTTTAAACATTGACGGCAAACGCGTTACAAAATTTGCTTGTGTTGACGGACCCGATTTTAACGGTTATCAGGTTGATTTTGACGAAGCAATGAAGCGCGGTGCTATGTACAAAGAACACGAAAGAAAAGCATATGATGCCACCTGCAACTTATTGGCAAAACAAGAGGTAAAATAAAATGCAAAAACCCAATATGAATTTAAAAAAGAATGAAATGCCCACGCAAGAGCCAAAAGTTAGGGCAACTAACTTTAGTGAAGTTGCGCTTGGTTACAGCGAAGAAACTGCACTAAACGAAGCGCTTCGCTGTCTTGACTGCAAAAATATGCCTTGCGTTAGCGGTTGCCCTGTTAATATACATATCCCCGAGTTTATTTCTAAAATTAAGGAATGTGATTTTGAGGGCGCGTACCAAGTTATCGCAAAATCTTCTTCGCTACCTGCCGTTTGTGGCAGAGTTTGCCCACAAGAAACACAGTGCGAAGCAAAGTGTGTGCGCGGTATTAAGGGCGAGCCGGTTGGTATTGGCCGTTTGGAACGCTTTGTGGCTGACTGGCACAATGCACACAGTAACAATACACCGCAAAAGTATGACAGCAACGGCAAAAAGGTTGCCGTTATTGGCAGCGGCCCTGCAGGGCTTACCTGCGCGGGCGATTTAGCGCGAAACGGTTATTCGGTTACTGTTTTTGAAGCGTTTCACACCGCAGGCGGGGTTTTGGTTTACGGCATACCCGAATTTCGTTTGCCCAAAGAAATTGTAAAAAAAGAGGTTGAAAACCTTAAAGCACTTGGCGTAGATATTCAAACAAATGTTGTTATTGGCAAAACCATAACTGTTGATGAGTTGTTTGATGAGGGTTACCAAGCCGTATTTATTGGCTCGGGCGCAGGGCTCCCAAACTTTATGGGTATACCCGGTGAAGAATTAAACGGCGTTTATTCGGCAAACGAATTTTTAACCCGAAGCAACCTTATGAAGGCATACAAAGAAAACTCGGCTACACCTGTTATGAAAGGCGGCAAGGTGGCGGTTGTTGGCGGCGGCAATGTTGCAATGGACGCGGCGCGTACCGCTTTGCGCCTTGGTGCCGAAAAGGTTTACATTGTTTACCGCAGGTCTATGGAAGAATTACCTGCCCGTAAAGAAGAGGTTGAACACGCGAAAGAAGAAGGCATTGAATTTCTTTTGCTTAAGAACCCCGTAGAAATTTTGGGGTATAACAACAAAGACAACCCGCGTGATATGAAAAACGGTTTTGTTACAGGTATTCGCTGTATTAAAATGGAACTTGGGGCGGAAGATGAAAACGGCAGACGCCGACCAGTAGAAATACCAAACAGTGAATTTGAACTCCCTGTTGACACAGTTATTATTTCTATTGGTACTTCACCCAATCCACTTATAAAATCAACAACAGATGGCTTAGAAGTAAACCGCCGCGGCGGTATTATTGTAAACGAAGACACAGGCGCCACAAGCAAAGTTGGTGTTTATGCGGGCGGTGACGCAGTAACAGGCGCCGCTACCGTTATTTCGGCAATGGGTGCAGGCAAAACCGCCGCAAAAGCAATTGATGAATACTTAAAGGACAACTAAAAATGTTATGGTGAATTTAGGTAATGACTGGGACGGTATTTTAAGTGATGAATTTAACATGCCGTACTATAAACAGTTAAGGCAGTTTTTAAAAGAAGAATACCGCACAAAAACTATTTATCCTAATATGGAAAATATTTTTACTGCCCTTAAAACTTGTTCGTTTAAAGATACAAAGGTGGTTATTTTAGGGCAAGACCCCTACCACGAACCAAACCAAGCCCACGGGCTTTGCTTTTCGGTTTTAAAGGGTGTTCAGCCACCGCCATCGCTCGTAAACATTTACAAAGAACTTCACGAAGATATTGGCTTTAAAATACCAAACCACGGAGAGCTTTTAAAATGGGCAGAACAGGGTGTGTTAATGCTTAATGCTGTTTTAACGGTACGGCGTGGCGAAGCAAATTCCCACAAGGGTATGGGTTGGGAACAGTTTACCGACCGCGTTATAAGCGAACTTGACAAAAAGGAAACCCCTGTTGTGTTTTTGCTTTGGGGCTCACCCGCAAGGCAAAAGGCACAAATTATAACCAACCCAATACACATAAAACTTTGTTGCCCCCACCCAAGCCCGCTTTCGGCTTACCGCGGTTTTTTGGGTTGCAGGCACTTTTCAAAAACCAACGAACTACTTATTAAAAACGGGCTTAAGCCAATTGATTGGCAAATTGAATAAAATAAAAAAACCACCGAGATTCCTCTCGGTGGTTTTTGTTCTTTTATTATTTGCCGTAAAGTTCAACAAGTTTTTCAAGATGTGCTCTTGAAGCTTTTGCTCTTTCTTCGGCTTGTGCAAAGAGTTCTTCTGCGCGTTCGGGGAAGGAACGTGTAAGAGCGGAGTAACGAGCTTCGCCCAAGAGGAAGTCTTTATAATCGCCGGTAGCAGGTTTGCTGTCAAGAGTGAAGGGGTTTTTGCCTTCTGCTTTAAGAGCAGGGTTGAAGCGGAACATATTCCAGTAACCGCAGTCAACTGCCTTCTTCATTTCTTTCTGGCAATTTACCATACCGCCCTTAATTGAATGCATTTCGCAAGGCGAGTAGCAGATAACAAGTGAAGGACCATTGTATGCTTCTGCTTCTTTAATTGCTTTAAGGGTTTGATTTTGGTCAGCGCCCATAGCAACCTGAGCAACGTAAATGTAGCCGTAAGACATTGCAATTTCAGCAAGACTCTTCTTAGCGATTGCTTTACCTGCAGCAGCAAACTGAGCAACCTGGCCAATTTGAGATGCCTTAGATGCCTGACCGCCGGTGTTAGAGTAAACTTCGGTATCGAATACCATTACGTTTACGTCGTTGCCCGAAGCCAATACGTGGTCAAGACCGCCGAAGCCAATATCGTATGCCCAACCGTCGCCACCGAAAATCCAAACGGATTTCTTAGCAAGGAATTCAGCATTAGCCAATACGTCTTCGCAAAGTTCACAGCAAGGACCGTTTGCTTTAATTGCTTCAACCAAAGCGTTTGCTTTTTCGGCATTTGCTTTACCGTCGTTAACTGTTGCAAGGTATTCTTCAGCAGCAGCTTTAACTTCGGCAGCAGCTTTATCAGATACAGCAATTTCTTTAACTTCAGCAATAAGACGGTCACGGATTGCTTTTTGACCCAAGTACATACCAAGGCCGTGTTCAGCGTTATCTTCAAAGAGCGAGTTAGCCCAAGCAGGACCCTGACCCTTATTATTAACGGTGTAAGGCGATGTTGCAGCAGGACCGCCCCAAATTGAAGAACAACCTGTAGCGTTAGAGATATACATTCTATCGCCAAAGAGTTGAGTTACCAAGCGAGCGTATGCAGTTTCTGCACAACCTGCGCAAGAGCCCGAGAATTCAAGCAACGGTTTCTTGTACTGAGAAGAAATTACGTTTGCATCGTTTGCAACGCCTTCTTTTTCGGTAACATTAGCAACACAGTAATCAAATACTGCCTGTTGGTCTTCTTGGCTTTCACGGGATACCATTGTAAGAGAATTTGTGGGACATACGCCAACGCAAACACCGCAACCCATACAGTCAAGAGGAGATACAGCCATTGTGTATTTGTAGTCGGTTTTAATAACCGGTTTTTCGCTAACACGCATATTAGCAGGAGCATTAGCAACTTCTTCTTCGGTCATAGCAAAAGGACGAATTGTTGCATGAGGACAAACAAATGCGCACTTATTACATTTTACACAGGTGTCTTGATTCCAAACAGGAACCATAACGGCAACACCGCGTTTTTCAAATGCGGAAGCACCCTGTTCAAATGTACCGTCGGCGTGGTCCATAAATGCAGAAACCGGCAAACTGTCGCCATTCATTAAAGCAACAGGTTTCATAATGCCTTCAACCATTTTTTCAAGTTTAGATGCGCCTTCGGTTGCAGCATTTTCACAAGTATCTTCAGCATTAGCCCAATCAGCAGGAACGTCAATCTTAACGAAAGCAGTTGCACCTGCATCAATTGCCTTTTCGTTCATTTCAACAATTTCTTTACCCTTCTTCATGAACTTCTGGGCTTTTTCTTTCATATAGCCGATAGCTTCTTCTTGGGGAAGAACGCCTGAGAGTGCAAAGAATGCCGACTGTAAAACAGTGTTGGTACGTTTGCCAAGGCCGATTTCGGCAGCAAGGTCAATAGCGTTAACAGTGTAAAGCTGAACGTTATTATTAGCAATATAACGTTTTGCTTCGGCAGGCATATGCTGGCTTAATTCTTCGGGTGTCCACTGGCAGTTAATTAAGAATACACCGCCGGGTTTAACGTCGTTAACCATTTTATAACCCTTAATTACATAAGAGGGGTTATGGCAAGCAACGAAGTCTGCCTTGTTAATGTAGTACGGGCTCTTAATGGGTTTATCGCCAAAACGGAGGTGAGAAATTGTAATACCGCCGGTTTTCTTAGAGTCGTACTGGAAGTATGCCTGAACATATTTATCGGTGTGGTCACCAATAATTTTAATAGAGTCTTTATTAGCACCAACGGTACCGTCACCGCCAAGACCCCAGAATTTACATTCAATAGTGCCTTCTGCTGCGGTGTTGGGTGCGGGTTTTTCTTCTAAGGAAAGGTTGGTTACGTCATCGGTAATACCAATGGTGAACTGAGCTTTAGGAGCATCTTTCTTAAGTTCATCGTATACTGCAAAAATGCTTGAAGGAGGTGTATCTTTAGAACCAAGACCGTAACGGCCGCCAACAACTGTATCTATTTTTCTGCCTGTTGCAGCCAAAGCAGCAACAACATCCATAAACAACGGTTCACCAATAGAACCGGGTTCTTTTGTACGGTCTAACACAGCAATTTTCTTAACAGTAGCAGGAATTGCTTCTGCAAGTTTTTCGCTTGCGAAAGGACGGTAAAGGCGAACTTTAACAAGACCAACCTTTTCGCCTGCTGCTAACATATAGTCAATAACTTCTTCTGCAACGTCGCAAATAGAGCCCATTGCAATAATTACGCGGTCAGCATCGGGTGCGCCGTAGTAGTTAAAGAGTTTGTAATCGGTACCGATTTTTGCGTTAACCTTGTCCATATATTTTTCAACAATGGCAGGAACTGCATCGTAATACTTGTTACAAGCTTCTCTGTGCTGGAAGAAAATATCGCCGTTTTCGTGAGAACCGCGCATTACGGGGCGTTCGGGGTTAAGTGCGCGTTTGCGGAATGCATCAACTGCATCCATATTGCACATTTCTTTAAGGTCAGCATAATCCCATGCTTGTACCTTTTGAATTTCGTGAGAAGTACGGAAACCGTCGAAGAAGTTTAAGAACGGAACTCTGCTTTCAATAGAAGCAAGGTGGGCAACTGCACCTAAATCCATAACTTCTTGGGTATTGGTTTCTGCAAGCATTGCAAAACCGGTTTGACGGCAAGCGTAAACGTCGGAATGGTCGCCGAAGATGTTAAGAGCATGAGAGGCAACGCAACGAGCCGACACATGGAATACGCAAGGCAATAATTCACCGGCAATTTTATACATGTTAGGAATCATTAAAAGAAGACCCTGAGATGCGGTGTAGGTTGTGGTTAAAGCACCTGCTGCTAAAGAACCGTGAACGGTACCCGAAGCACCTGCTTCTGACTGCATTTCGACAACGTTTACTGTTGTGCCGAAAATGTTTTTAACGCCCTGTGCTGACCACTGGTCTGTGTAGTCTGCCATTGGGCTGGACGGAGTAATTGGGTAGATACCTGCTACCTCTGTAAACGCATAAGACACATAAGCGGCAGCGTTATTACCGTCCATAGTTTTAAACTTTCTGGCCATAGGAATAAATCCCCTTTCAAAAAATTTTTGTCCGTAGATTGTTAAAAATAAAACAAACACACTTACGCAATTTATTTTACCACTTTTTTGCCCTATTGTAAACAATATTTTTTAAATTATTTATATAAAATATAAATAAAAAAGCCCTTTTTTTAAAAAAGGGCATACTTTACAACGAAACCTCGCTGAAAACAACGTAAAAGCTGTCTTTTTCATAAACAATATTAAGCGGAAGCCCCGCTTCGGTTACATATAAGCAAAAGTTGTTTTCACCTGTTTTCCCTTTTACAAAATAACCTTCGCTTTTTTTCATAACGGTATAATCATTGTTTTGCAAATAACTTATAACACCGTAAATTTCCTTTAAAGCCCCGCCGTAATCAATGGCAGAAAGCGACGGCGAATAGTTTAAGCCCTTATATTTAGCAAAAACTTCATCGCCTTTAAAGGTTATTGTAAAATCTTTAAGGTTTTTTGGTTTTGTAATTAAAAAACTAACTTCGCCGTTTTGATTTGCATTTATATTACATTCGTATTCCTTGCCGTAATAATATATATTCGCTTTTGCGGTAATACCTTTTGTTACAACCTTTACGCCCACAGTTTTACCCGTGCAGCCGCATAGCAAAAACAAACACACAAAAACGCATATAATTTTCTTCATAATATCACTGCTTCTTATAAAAATTAAAAGCAGCGGCAAGATTTTTAATAATATCACTTGCCAAAAGCGATTCCTCACACAGTTTTTCTTTGGCTATATCCCCCGCTTTTGCGTGTAGAACAACGGCGTTTTTTACAGCGTCTTCCAAACTATACCCTTGCGCGCAAAGCGATACCAAAATACCCGAAAGCACGTCACCGCTTCCGCCGGTTGCCATACCGCTGTTGCCCAAAGTGTTAAAATACACACTGCCGTTAGGTGTTGCCACCAAAGTTACCGCGCCTTTAAGCACCACCGTAACACCCTGCTCTTTTGCAAAAGTTTTGGCAAAATGCAAACGGTTTTCTTCTATTTCCTTTACCGTTACGCCGCATAACCGCGCCATTTCCTTTGGGTGAGGAGTTAAAATTATTTCTGCTTTACTGCCTTTAACTAATTCTATGCTGTCAGCCAGTAAATTTATGCCGTCGGCATCAATAATAAGGGTTTTATTTGCAAAATTTAAGCAGGTTTTAAGCAGTTCTTTTGCATCTGTCGAAGTAGATAAACCGCAACCAATTAACACGCTTTGGCTGTTTTCTATTGCGCTTTTCAGTTCGTTTGCCTTTTGGGGCAAAGGCAAGAAAAGTGCTTCGGGCAAACATTTGGTTAAAACGGGGTAAATTGAATTATGGCACACAACACGCGCAAGCCCCACCCCGCTTCGCAAACACGCTTCGGCACTTAGTACTGCAGCGCCCGCCATACCCTCGCTTCCGCAAATTAGGGTGGCGGTACCAAAAGTGCCTTTGTGGGAATTTCTTTTGCGTTCTTTAATTTTTGCACCGCTAATTACACTGCCAAAATTTTGGTATTTGCCCAAAAAATCTTCGCATAAACCAAGTTTGCAAAGTTTTACTTTACCGCAGTTTTCGGCAGAAGGAAAAAACAGTTGGCAATATTTATATCCAATAAAAGTAAGTGTAATATCACTTGATACCGCGCCAATGTTTAATTCACCGCTATCACACAAAAGACCGCTTGGAATATCGGCTGAAATTTTAAAGGCACTTGAATTGTTATAACACTTAAAAATTTCTTTAATTTCATTGCTTATATCGCCTTTAAAGCCCGTACCAAAAACACAGTCAACCAAAATATCAGAGCCAAAAAGCAATTCTTTGCTAAAAGGCAAAACCTTGCCTTTATAATCATTGCTTTTTTGTTTGCAAAGTTCGGTTTTTGGGGCAAAAATTTGGCAAACTGCCACAAAATAGCCGTTTTCGTTTAACAACCGCGCTGCAACAAAACCGTCGCCGCCGTTATTACCGCTGCCTGTTAAAACGGTTATTTTACTGTCCTTTTTAGCCACGCTTTTTATTTCTTCATAAAGAGCAAAGCCGGCTCGTTCCATTAAAATATCAGATGAGTCGGCTGTTTTGTAAAATTTTTCTTCAATTTCTTTAATTGTATCAGCATAAAAACAATAGTTCATTTTATTTAAAAGCATCTCTCATAATTGTTTTATCCATAAAAGGTAACATTTTTTCTTTAAATTCGTTTGGTATTTGAATTGTTACGCAAAATTTTTCGTTACGGCGTTTAATTAAAAGTGTGTAAAGGTCGTTATCGTCTTTATTGCAGTAAACATTTGCCTTTTCAATATTTTCACGCTTTGACAATGGGTTTTCCCTGTTATATTTTTCAACCCTGACAATATCTTTTGCGTTAAAGGTTGTCATACGCTTTCTGTCACTTTTAGCGGTTATCATATCAACGTCAATTTCGCCGTTTGTAAAAATATATTCAAATTCAACATTAAGTTTTTTGGTTAAATAAATACCGCCGTAAACTGCGGCAACGCAAAGCAGTATAAAAAGCGGGTTAAGCACCCCAATAAACAAAAATGCAGCCACGCAAAAGCCCGCAACCAAAAGCCATAAAACAATTAAAAACAAAATGTCTCGCGGGGTTTTTCTTATTTCGGTTATATGTTCAAAGTAAACGTCCATTCTTTTGCCTCCAAGTTTATTTTATATTATTATATATAAATTTTGTTACACTTGCAATAGTTAAAATTTTTGGGTATAATAAACATGATTAAATTTTTGGAGGACAAAAAATGAAAATTAAAGACAGTTTTTTGCTTAAAAAGGTTGCGGGCCAAAATGTTGTTGTGCCTGTTGGCAACAGCGTTGTTAATTTTAACGCCGCCATTACCCTTAACGAAACTGCCGCGTTTTTGTGGGAACTTTTAAAAGAAGAAACCACTGAAGAAGCGCTTACCTCACAACTTTGCGAAAATTACGATGTTGCGCCTGAAAATGCCGAACGCGATGTTAAAGTATTTATAAATGTACTTAAGGAGCATGATATTCTTGAATAAAAGTAATAAACGCGCCCTTTCGCTTATACTTGACTGTCTAAAAGGTCAAAAACTGCTTATTATTTTAAACTGCTTTTTAACCTCGTTTGTAAGCGTCCTTTTTATTGTTTTGGCGCTTCTTTCAAAACGGCTTGTTGATATTGCCACAAAAGCGGTAAACGGTAATTTTTACCTTTGCGTTGTTTTTATTTTGATAACCGTTGTTTTGCAACTTGTGTTAAACGCGGTGGGAAGCCACCTTTCGGTTTTAACATCGGGCAAAATGGCAGTTTATTTAAGGCGGCGTATATTTGATACATTATATAAAAAGAAACAAAGTGAATTAAATACATTCCATTCGGGCGAACTTTTAAACCGTTTTGTTTCTGATTGCGACATTACGGTAAACGGTGCAAACGGCCTTTTACCTGCTGTTTTTGCAACGCTTTCAAAACTTATTGCAGGGTCTGTTGCGTTATTAACACTTGACTGGCGTTTTGCTTTAGGTCTTATTACGGTGGGCATTTGTCTTCCTGCTGCGGCACGGCTTATAAGCGGCCGCTATAAAAAACTGCACAAGGCATTTTTAGCATCAGGCGGCGAAATTAAAGCATATTTTCAAGAAATGCTTGTTAATATGCCGGTTGTAAAATCTTTTGCAACTACCGCGCCTGCAAAAAGCAAACTAAACAAAATACTTTTACATAACCTTTCTTTAAAACTTAAAAGAAATATTTTGGCTGTTTTAACAAGTTCTTCTATGTATACCTTTTTTACCGCAGGTTATTTTTTGGTTTTAATTTGGGGTGCGGTTGGTATAAGCAAAGAACTTGTAACTTACGGTTCGCTTATTGCATTTTTGCAAATTGTTTCGCAACTGCGCGCGCCAATGCAAAACATTTCAGGGCTTTTTGTGCAGTACAGTTCTATGATGGCTTCTGCCGAAAGAATTTTGGAACTTTTTGATTTAGGCGATGAACTTTTACCCCTTGATGATGAAATGAAAGAAGCCGCCGCACAAGTTTTCACAGGCATTACGGCAGAAAACCTTACCTTTACCTACGGCGAAAACACTATTCTTAAAAACTGCAATTTTCACATAAAGCGCGGTACAATAACCGTTATAACGGGTGAATCGGGCAAAGGTAAAACCACGCTGTTTAACCTTTTGCTTGGTTATTTAGATGCAGAAAGCGGTTCGCTTACCTTAGACAGAAAGTATGATATTAACGCATCTACCCGCGCACTGTTTTCTTATGTTCCACAAGGCAATATGGTGCTTTCGGGCAGTATTTTAGAAAACCTTACTTTTTGTAACGATAATGCTACAAAAGAACAACTTGATTTTGCAATAAAAACCGCCGTGTTAGATGAATGGGTAAACAGTTTGCCAAACGGGCTTAACACCAAAATTGGCGAACACGGTTTGGGCATTTCAGAAGGCCAGGCACAAAGAATTGCCATTGCACGCGCCCTTTTGTGCAACACCCCTATTTTACTTTTAGACGAAGCAACCTGTTCGCTTGATTCTAAAACCGAAAAGGCATTGCTTAAAAATCTTAAAGCACTGCCCGATAAAACGGTGTTGCTTGTAACCCACCGAAGCGTTGAAGATAATATTGCCGATAACCGACTTCATTTAGAAAACAAAAAATTTATATAAAAAAATAAGACGCCAACAGCGTCTTATTTTTGTTCTATTAAATATTCTTTAATTTCTTCGGCAAAATTATTATCGGTTGTGTTGGCGTTCACCATAAGGGGTTTGGTTAAATCTAAACTAAAAACACCCATTATAGATTTGCCGTTTACAACATATTTGCCGCTTATAAGGTCAACATCATAATCTTTTGTAAGTGCTAAGGAAACGAAATTTTTGACCTTTTCCATATTATCTAACAATATTTTTGCAGTCATAACGGTTCCCCCTTGTTTTTAGTATTTTAACCTTTTTTTAGCAAAATGTCAATATTGGTTGAAAAACTGTGGTTTTTACAATATAATATATTTAAATTATAAGGAGGTGGGTTCTTGTATATATCTTTTTACACGCTTGGTTGCAAGGTAAACCAATACGAAAGCCAAGCAATATTTGAAGTTTTTAAAAACGAGGGCTACACCCTTTGCGAACCAAGTGAAAACACCAATATTTTAGTGGTTAATTCTTGCACAGTAACCGCCGAAAGCGACCGCAAAACAAAACAGGCGGTGCGCCGTTTTAAAAAGAAATGCCAAAATGCCGTTATTGTTTTAACCGGCTGTATGCCACAGGCGTTTAAGGAACTTGGCGAAGAACTGCTTGAAGCCGATATTGTTGTGGGTAACAACTGCATAAATGATTTGCCCAAACTAATTAAGGAATTTAAGCAAAACGGCAAGCGCATTGTTAAAATTAAACCCCACACAAAAGACGAGTGTTTTTCTACCCCCACCGTTACCGATTTTTGCGAACACACACGCGCATTTTTAAAAATACAAGACGGTTGCGAAAGGTTTTGCACATATTGCATTATTCCAAAAGCGCGCGGTTTTGTTAGAAGCAAAAGTTTAGAAGAAATTAAAAGTGAGGCAACTGCCCTTGCTGACCAAGGTTTTTTAGAAATTGTGCTTGTTGGTATTAACCTTTCGGCTTATGGCAAAGGAACAAACTATAACCTTGCCGATGCGGTAGAAACGGTTTGTGAAATTGACGGTATAAAGCGTGTGCGCCTTGGTTCAATTGAACCCGACCACATAACTAATGATATGCTTTTAAGGTTTAATAAAAGCGAAAAGTTTTGTCCGCAGTTTCATTTATCGCTCCAATCAGGTTGTGACGCCACATTAAAGCGAATGAACCGACACTACGACACCGCCTTTTACCGCGATTTAGTAAACCGAATTAGAAGTGTTTTTGATAACCCTTCAATTACCACCGATATTATGGTGGGTTTTGCGGGTGAAACCGAAGAAGATTTTAACAAAAGTGTTGAATTTTTATATGACATTGGTTTTGCAAAGGCGCACGTTTTTGCATATTCGCGCCGAAAAGGCACCCCTGCTTACAGTTACGATAACCAAATAACAAATGCTGTTAAAGCCGAAAGAAGCAAAAAAATGATTACGGCGGCCGAAGACTGCGAAAAACAATTTTTGCAAACACAAATTGGCAAAACGCTGTCGGTTTTGTTTGAAACGTTTGATGGTATATATGCTTACGGCTATACAAAAAATTACTGCCGTGTTAAATTAAAAAGCAATACTACTCTTGAAAACCAACTTATTACCGTTAAAATAACCGATTTAGACGGCGAAACGCTAATAGCAAAAAAATAAAAAAGCACTCGTTAGAGTGCTTTTTATTATGCTAATTTTTTAGTTTTTCTTTTATCAAACAGCTGAAGAATAACAACTGTTCCAACAAGCGCAAGGCCAACTGTATCGGTCATGAGGCCGGGGTAAATTAGCAGCAGTCCGCCAACGGCGCTCATTATTCGTTCGTACCATTTCATATTGGTAAGCAAGTACCCTTCAAGTGCCGCCGAAACGCCGAATATACCCACAAGCGAAGTTACGCAAATTGTAATAACTTCAAAAACAGTTGTATCAATAAACAACATTGCGGGGTTTAACGCAAATACATAAGGCACAATAAAGGCACCTATTGCAAGTTTTGTTGAAGTGAGTGCCGTTTTCATTGGGTTTGCTTGGGCAATTGCTGCGCCCGCATAAGCCGCAAGGGCAACAGGCGGTGTTAAATCGGCAACAATACCAAAATAGAAAACAAAGAAGTGCGCCGCAATCATAGGTACACCCATTTTAACCAAAATTGGCGCGCAGGTTGCCGCCATAATACAATAGTTTGCAGTGGTGGGTACACCCATACCAAGTATAATACAGCAAATCATTGTTAAAACCAAAGCAATAATTATCTGGTTGCCCGCAATGGTAACAATACCGTTAAACAGCATATATGCAAGTCCTGTTACACCAATAACACCCGCAATAATACCTGCAACACCGCAAGCAGCGGCAACGGTAATCATGCCTTGTCCGCCTGCCGCAAGGGCTTCAAGCAAACGTTTTGGTGTCATGCGGTGTTCTTTGTTAAACATACTAACCACAATTGCCACAACAATAGCAATAGCCGCAGCGTAAGCAATAGATTTTTTGCTGGTTGCAACAAGGTAAATAAGCAAAATTAAAGGAAGAAGCAAATAGGTTTGCTTTAAAAGAGGTTTCATTTTGGGAAGTTCTTCTTTGGGGATTCCCTTTAGCCCCTCTTTTTTTGCTTCTAAATGAACGGTTATAAATACGCCGGCAAAATAAAGCACAGCAGGTAAAATTGCCCTAACAACAATATTTGAATAAGGCACACCAACGGTTTCTGCCATTAAGAATGCGGCAGCGCCCATAATTGGCGGCATAATTTGACCGCCTGTTGAAGCCGATGCTTCGGCAGCAGCGGCAAATTCGGGCTTATAACCCGTGCGTTTCATTAAGGGAATTGTAACGGCACCCGAACCAACCGTGTTGGCAACCGACGAACCCGAAACCATACCCTCAAGCGCAGAAGCAACAACCGCAACCTTGGCAGGACCACCCGAAAAGCGACCAACCAAAGCGTTTGCAATTTGAATAAAGAAATCGGCAATACCAGTGCGCTCTAAAAATGCGCCGAAAATAATGAAAATTACAATATATTTTGAGCAAACGTTAATAGGTGTTGAAAGAATACCCTCTTTTGAATAAAACAACACACGCACAGTTTCGGTAACGCGCGCAAAAATATCGGGGTTGGTAGAACCAAAAGCAAGCGCATAAACAAGAAGCGCACCCGCCACAAACAAAATTGGCAAACCAACACTTCTTCGGCAAAGTTCGGCAAGGCACAAAATTCCAACAATACCAATTATTACTTCAATATCGGTAATTTTAAAACGCGAAATGATTTCGTTGGCACGGAAACAAAAATACAAAAACGAGCCCGTTCCAAGTGCCATTATAATAACATCGTACCACGGTATGTAATTTACTTTTTGAACACCCTTTTTGGCGGGAAACACCAAAAAACCAATAAAAAGGATAAACGCCATAAAGGAAGTTAAACGAATTTCATCTAACCAAGCAGCAAAGAAAGTAACATAAATACAAAAAAGCGAAAATACTGCAAGAATACAGGTAACAACCGTTTTGGGAACGCCTTCCCAAAGACGGGTGTTAGATTCGCGGTCGTATTTTTTCATTACATCGCTAACGCTCATTGGTTCGGTTTCGTTTATAGTATTGGTTTTTTTCTTAAATAAAGCCATAAAAAACCTCGCATACTAATAAAATAAAGGTCGGCCTCAGTAACCTGCAGCCGACCGTAGTTAAAACATTAAATTATTTTGTTTCAACCGTAATGTTCTTTTCTGCAAAATATTTTGCTGCGCCTGCGTGGAAAGGAGCTGTCATACCTTCGGTTGCGTTTTCAAGAGAAAGTTCGGCAGCTTTTGCATGAGAAATTGCAGAGGGATTTTCAAAAATTGCCTTTGTAATTTTATATACATCATCTTCACTTGCACTTGCACTTACAATAAGGGTTGCCTTAACTGTAACTGTGGTAACTTCCTCTGTTTGACCTTTATAGGTGTTTGCAGGAATTTTGTAAGAAGTGTAGTAAGAAGAACTTTCCATAAGTTTCTTTGCAATATCGCCGTCAATGGGAACAAGGTAAGCGCTTGCTGCTGTGCAAAGTTCCTGGATTGCGGGTGTGGGGGCGCCTGCAACAATAAATGCAGCGTCAATTTTGCCGTCTTTTAAGTTTTCGGCAGAATCGCCAAAGGATTGTTTTCTTGCGTCAATATCTTCTTCGGTAAGACCTGCAGCAGCAAGAATATCAACAGCATTAAAGTAAACGCCAGAACCGGGAGCGCCAATAGAAACAGTTTTGCCCTTTAAATCTGCAACCGATTTAATTTCGGGGTCCATTGTAACAAGCTGAACAGCTTCGGCATAAAGACCGCCGATTACACGGAAAGAATCAATTTTGCCTTCGGCTTCAAAAGAACGGGTACCTGCCCAAGCATAAGCCATAACGTCGGATTGAACAGTACCAAGCTGGTAGTTGCCTTGGTCAATACCAATAATGTTTGCTTTAGAGCCGTCACTTGAAACAACATTTACATTAATTCCTGTTGCATCTTTAATGTGGCCGCCCAAAACACCGCCGTATGCATAATAGGTACCTGCGGTACCGCCTGTGCCCATTGTCATTGCTCCGCCGCCGCAAGCGGTGAAAGAAAATACAAGAGCAAGAGTTAATAATAATGCAATAATTTTTCTCATTTTTTATCCTCCAAATATATAATTTTATATATTATATCATAAAAAATACCATTTTTCAAGAAAAACATATAAAAAGGGTGTTGCTATTTCACAACACCCTTTTTTATTATTTTGTGTACTTTTCTAAATTGAATTTTTCACCGCAGCCGTACTGTTCGTAAACAAAGTCAATATCTTTATCTCCCCTGCCCGAAAGACAAGCAAGAATTGAACCGCTTTTATGTTCTTTTGCGTAACGAATTGCATAAGCAACTGCGTGAGAACTTTCAACAGCGGGAATAATGCCTTCAAAACGGCTTAAGAGGAAGAATGCTTCCATTGCTTCTTCATCGCTAACGGTTTCGTATTTAACCCTGCCTAAATCACGCAGATATGCGTGTTCGGGGCCAACACCGGGGTAATCAAGACCGCTTGCAATTGAATAAACGGGAAGCGGTTCGCCCTTATCGTCTTGAAGCAAATAACTTTCAAAACCGTGAAGACGGCCTTTTGTACCGTATTTCATTGTTGCGGCGTGGTCGCCAACACCTGCGCCCCTGCCAAGCGGTTCAACACCGTAAATTTCAACAGGGTCAGAGAGGAAAGGAGTAAACATACCAAGCGAATTAGAACCACCGCCAACACAAGCGCAAACGGCATCGGGCATAATGCCTGTCATTTCTAAAAACTGTTCTCTTGCTTCAATACCAATAACCGACTGAAAATCCCTTACTACCTTTGGGAATGGATGAGGGCCCAAAGTTGAACCAATGCAGTAAATTGCATCTTTGTATTCCTTTTTATAAGCGTCGAACGCCGCGTCAACCGCTTCCTTTAAGGTTTTAAGACCGTGGGTAACGGGAACAACATTTGCGCCAAGCATTTTCATTCTTATTACATTTGGGTGCTGTTTTGCAATATCAACTTCGCCCATATAAATATCGCACTCTAAACCAAAATATGCAGCGGCAGTTGCCAAAGCAACACCGTGTTGGCCTGCGCCTGTTTCGGCAATAATTTTCTTTTTGCCCATATATTTAGCAAGCAAGCCCTCGCCCATGCAGTGATTTAATTTATGTGCGCCTGTATGGTTTAAATCTTCGCGTTTTAAGTAAATTTGGCAGTTGCCGAAAAGTTTAGAAAGGCGTTCGCAGTGGTAAACCGGTGTGGGTCTGCCCTGGAATTCTTTTCTTATTCTGCGAAGTTCGTTAATAAACTGCGCCGAATGGCAAATTGCTTCGTAAGATTCGCTTATTTCCTTAAAAGCAGGCAAAAGCTCATCGTCTAAAAAAGCACCGCCGTATTCGCCAAAATAACCGTCGGCCGTGGGGTTTTCCTTTAAATAATTATCAAAATCTTTATATTTGTTCATTTATATCACCTTTTCTTTTTAATGTATAAAATCAAGAAAAGCGACGCCATCGTTTAGTTAATATAACCATTTTATTTTCTTCCTTTTTTATTTTAAGAAACCGTTAATAATTTCCTGTTCTGCCTGTTCTTCGCTTAAACCTAATGTCATTAGTTTGGTAAGCTGTTCGCCTGCAATTTTGCCAATTGCGGCTTCGTGCACAAGCGAAGCATCTATATGGTTTGCCACAACTTCAGGCACAGCGCTAACCTTAGCGTTATCCATAATAATTGCATCACATTCGGTGTGGCTGTAGCAAGCGTTTTCGCCAATAATTTTAGAAACAAACACCTGTGTTGAATTATCCTTTGCAACCGAACGCGAAACCACATTTGCCCTTGAATTTTCGCCAAGCAAATTAACGGTAAAATATGTTTCGGCATTTTGTGTGCCATGGGTCATTATTTTTTCTTTAATTATAAGCGAAGCGTTATTTTGCAGTGTTGCAGTGCTTTTACGAACTGTGGAATCTATGCCCTTAATTTGCACAGTTTCCATTTCTAAACTGCCGTTTTCGGCAATCTGGATAACGGTTTCGGGGTTCATTACCCTTTTGCCGTTGCCGTCACCCGAACCATAGTGTTTTTCAACATATTTCACCTTGGCGTCTTTACCAATATGAAAACTGTGAATACCGCTGTGGTCGGAATCACTTTCGCCGCCGTTGTGTATACCGCAACCTGCAACAATAACAACATCGGCACCTTCGCCAATGTAAAAATCGTTATAAACTGTTTCCTTTATTCCACTTTGTGAAATAATAACAGGAATATGCACACTTTCATTTTTTGTAAAGGGTTTAATTATAATGTCAATTCCCGGTTTATCGGTTTTTGTTACTATATCAATATTTTTTGTGGTATTTCTACTGCTTGATTCGCCGTTTTCGCGAATATTAAAAGCGCCTTGCGGTACCTCGTGAAGGTCGGCAACTTGTTTTAAAAGTTCTTTTTTAATGCTATCCAAAATGCCGTCCCCCTATATTTTTTCTTCTAAAACGCTGCAAAGACCGCCGGCATTTAAAAGTGTTGGCAAAATTTCTTTTGCCGCACCGCTTTTTAAAACATTACCGTCTTTAATTACAACAACGTTGTCTGCAATAGATAAAATACGCTCTTGGTGGGAAATTATTACAACCGAACCGCTTAATTTTTTGTTAAGTTTTTCAAAAACCTTTATAAGACTTGAAAAACTCCAAAGGTCAATTCCCGCTTCGGGCTCGTCAAAAATTGTAACACCGCACTGGCGCGCAAGCACTGTGGCAATTTCAATTCGTTTAAGTTCACCGCCCGAAAGACTTGCGTTTACTTCGCGGTTTACGTATTCCTTTGCGCAAAGCCCAACTTCAGAAAGGTATTTACACGCTTCGCCAACCGAAACATTTTCACCCTTTGCAAAACCAATAAGGTCTTTTACGGTTATGCCCTTAAAGCGTACCGGTTGCTGAAATGCAAAGGCAACCCCTTCTTTAGCGCGTTCTGTTATTGAAAGGTTAGTAATGTCTTTTCCGTTTAGCAAAATTTTACCGCTTGTGGGCGTAATTATGCCCGCAATAATTTTCGCAAGTGTGCTTTTACCGCCGCCGTTTGGGCCGGTTATGGCGGTAAAACCGTTTTTAATTTTTAAATTAACGTTATCTAAAATAACCTTTTCTTTTCCGTCTTGTTCTGCTTTAAAGCAAACATTAACAAGCTCTAACATTTAATTCCCCCGAAATTTTAAATCGCATATTTTTTACTGTAAAATTCAAAATCTTTTTGGTAATTTGAACTTTCCAAATTTTTAATAATTTTTGAATATTTGTGGGCATTTGTTTTTTCACGCTGGCTTGTTGCTGTATAAATAGCAATATTAGAGCAGTGGTCAGATACCCTTTCATAGTTTGTAATAAGGTCAGAGAAAACAAAGCCGAGTTCAACGGTACATTTACCCGCCTGCATACGCTGAACGTGTTTTTCCTGCATTGTCTTTTTAAGGCCGTCAATAACCTGTTCAAGCGGTTCAACATGCTGTGCCAAGGTAATATTATCGGTGAAGAAAGATTCGGTTGTTATATCTACTATTTCCTTAATAGCACTTGTTATAACCTTAATTTCATCGTTTGCATAAGAAGAAAAATTAATTTCTTTTTCGTTAATTTCTTTTGCAACTTCGGCAATATTTTCGGCATGGTCGCTAATTCGTTCAAGGTCGCCAATGGTGTGAAGCAAACGGCCAACAACCTTACTATCTTTTTCACTTAATTCGTTGCTTGAAAGTTTAACCAAGAACGAACCAAGTTTATCTTCGTAACGGTCGGTAAGGTTTTCAAGTTCGGCAACCTCTTGGTAGCCCTCGTCATCAAATTTGTTTAACAACAAAATAGATTTGTTAATTGCCTTCTTTGCAATATTTGCCATATTGTTTGTTAAACTGCGGCATTCTTCAATAGCCATTTGCGGTGTGTTTAACAAACGTTCGTCCAAGAAAACATGCTTTTCGGCTTCACCCTTTTTATCGGGCACAACAAAGTAAATAATTTTTAACATTAGTTTTGTTGTAAGTGCCATTAGCACGCCGTTTATAAGGTTAAAAAAGGTATGTATTAACGAAACGGTGAAAGGATTTGTTGGTGTGTCAAGAAAATCCCTAACTGCAGGAATGGGCATTAAAAGTCCCATTAAAAGCATACAAACAATACTGCCCACGGTGTTTACGTAAAAATGCACAACAACAACCCTTTGGGCATTTTTGGTTGTACCAATAGCCGAAATTAAAGCCGTTACACAGGTACCTATATTGGCACCCAAAACAAGCGGAATTGCCATTTTGTAAGAAATTGCGCCCATGCCTGTTGCAGCCACCACAATTAGTGACAGGTTTTGAACAATACCAATTGTTGCGGCGCTTGACTGAATTATGCCGGTGAACACAACCGAAATTAAAAGCGCAACTATTGGGTTTTCAAAAAGGCCTATAAAGCGGTCAAAACCTTCCATGTTCTTTATGGCATCAACGCTGTTGCCCATAAATTCCATACCGTACATTAAAACGGCAAAACCCAAAAGAATTGCACCTGTATCCTTTTGTTTGCTTTTTTTACCAAACATTCGAAGAATAATACCAATAAAGCCCATTAAAGGGGACAAGTATTCAGGGCTTAATAAAAGTATGGGGCTAAAAGTATCGCCTTCAATACCCATTAAACTTAAAATCCAAGCGGTAAAGGTTGTACCAACATTAGAACCAAGTATGGGGGCAATGGTGCTTGTAAAGTTCATAATACCTGAGTTTACAAGACCGACAAGCATTACCGTCATTGCGCTAGAGGACTGCATTGCAACAGTAATACCAATGCCAAGAATAAAGCCAATAAACGGTTGTGACGTTGCCTTTTTAAGTGCGGATTCAAGTTTGCCGCCCGCCATTTTTTCAAGACTTGCAGACATAATGTTCATACCGTAAAGGAAGAACGCCAAACCGCCGCACATTGTTAAAATGCTTAAGATAATGTCCCCAGTATTCATCTAATTTTTCTCCTTAAAACTCTATCTTAGATGCAATATAATCTTTAACTTCACCAATGGGCATTCTAACCGATTCCATTGTATCACGGTCACGAACTGTAACACAGCCATCATTTTCGCTTTCAAAATCGTAAACAACGCAGAAAGGCGTACCAATCTCGTCTTCGCGCGCATAGCGTTTACCAATACTGCCTGCATCGTCGTAATCGGTCATAAAGTGTTTAGCAAGCATACCGTAAACTTCACGCGCTTTATCGCTTAACTTTTTAGAAAGAGGCAAAACTGCGCATTTAAAGGGCGCAAGTGCCGGGTGGAAGCGAAGAACTGTACGTTTTTCACCGTTTTCTTTAACTTCTTCGTCATAAGCGTTGCACAAAAAAGCCAAAGTAACGCGGTCGGCACCCAAAGACGGCTCAATTACATAAGGAGTATAACGCTGATTTTTTTCTTGGTCGAAATAATCCATTGTTTCGCCGCTGTGGTTTGTGTGTTGGGTTAAATCGTAATCGGTTCTGTCAGCAACGCCCCAAAGTTCGCCCCAGCCAAACGGGAAAAGAAATTCAAAGTCGGTTGTTGCTTTTGAATAGAAGCAAAGTTCATCTTTATCGTGGTCGCGAAGACGAAGTGATTCTTTTTTCATACCAAGGTTTAAAAGCCAATCACGGCAGAAACCACGCCAATATTCAAACCATTCTAAATCGGTACCGGGTTCGCAAAAGAATTCAAGTTCCATTTGTTCAAATTCCCTTGTTCTAAAGGTGAAGTTACCCGGTGTAATTTCGTTACGGAAAGATTTACCGATTTGCGCAACACCAAAAGGAATTTTTTTGCGCGAAGTGCGGCAAATATTTTTAAAGTTTACAAAAATACCCTGCGCAGTTTCGGGGCGCAAATAAAGTGTTGAAGACGAATCTTCGGTTACACCTTGGAAAGTTTTAAACATTAAGTTAAACTTTCTAATATCGGTAAAATCGTGCGAACCGCAAGAGGGACAGGCGATGCCCTTTTCTTTAATGTATTCGCTCATTTCGCTATCGCTCATAGCGGCAGGGTTATCGGTAAGGCCGTTTTCGGCAACATAATCTTCAATAAGTTTATCGGCGCGGTGACGGCTTTTACACTGACGGCAATCCATTAACGGGTCGGAAAAACCGCCAAGATGGCCCGATGCCACCCAAGTTTCGGGGTTCATTAAAATTGCGGCGTCAAGACCAACGTTATAGGGCGATTCTTGAACGAATTTTTTCCACCACGCTTTTTTAACATTGTTTTTAAGTTCAACACCAAGTGGGCCGTAATCCCACGAGTTTGCAAGACCGCCGTAAATTTCACTGCCTGCATATACAAATCCCCTGCTTTTTGCAAGAGTTACAATTGTGTCCATTGTTACTTTTGGATTATCCATTTTTTTCTCCTTATTATATATTTTTACATATTACTACAAAATATATTTTATTTGAATTTTTTTGCCTTGTCAAGACATAAAAACCAACTTCGTACACTTTCATACTTATTCTTGACTTATGAAATCACTTATTGTATAATTTTATAAGAAATTTCGCATTGGAGGTACCCACTATGAGCGGAAAAATTAAACTTCACGACCTTGATTTTAATAAATTTATTAAGGCGCTTGACAGTTGCAAAGGCGACGTTTTTTTGGAAACGGAAGACGGCGACATTTTAAACCTTAAATCTAAACTTTGCCAAATTGTTGGCCTTGCCACAATTTTAGAAGGCGCAAAGGTTTCTGAAGCCGTTATAAAGTGCACAAACCCCGAAGACGAAACAATTTTGTTCCGTTTTAACTTATACGGTGAACTTCCCCAAGAATAATTTTTTGAAAGAGGAAATAAAGTGGATAATTTACTAACTTACAAAGAAAAGCCGTTGGTAAGAAAAGGCAACGTAATTTACTTTGGCGATATGGCTGAAAAATACATTACCCGCCTTACCGTTTTAACAAGCCAAAACGACGTGGCTGAAAAAATTAAAATTGAACTTATGTTAAGCGATACAGGGCTTGATGAAAAAAGCCGCGTAACAAAATCAAGCGAAAAGGTTGGTTTTTACGAAGCGCTTGACATTGCCTACATTTGGCTTACAAGGGCTAACAAAGAATAAAATAAAAAGCTGTTCGAAAACGAACAGCTTTTATTTTTTATTTGAATATAAATGCAAAGAAGATTATTACCAAAATACCAAGCGCAATTCTGTAATAACCAAACGCGCTGAAATCTTTTTTCTTTATATAACCAATAAAGAATTTTATTGCCAAAACCGACACAATAAAGGCGGTTACCATACCTGTTATAAGCACAACCAACTGCATTGCGTAGTTTGAATATCCCGTTCCGCTTCCACTAATTTCTAATATGTATTTAACAATTTTTAAACCGCTTGCGCCCGCCATAACGGGTACTGCCATAAAGAAACTGTATTCTGCCGCAACGGTGCGCGAAGTACCCAAAAGCACCGCGCCCAAAATTGTAACGCCCGAACGCGAAGTGCCCGGTATCATTGCAAGAATTTGGCAAACACCAATTAAAAATGCGGTTTTATAACTTAAATCTTTCATTGTTTTAATTTTTGGTGTTGCATTCTTTTTAAGTGCTTCAATAACAATAAAAGCAATACCGTAAATTATAAGCGTTGCCGCAATTACAAAAGCATTAACCTTTTCGCTATAGAACAGTTCGTTAATTTTATCATCGAACAAAAGGCCAATAATACCTGCGGGAACTGCGCCAACCAAAACCTTGCCCCAAATTGATAAACTGTTTTTATTTACAAAACCCATTTCTCGTTTTGAATTAAAAGGCCAAAGTTTATCAAAATACAAAACAACGACCGCCAAAACTGCGCCAAGCTGAATAACAACCTCGAACATTTCGCGGAAAGCAAGGTCATCTTTTGCAAAACCAAGCACCTTTTCAACCAAAATTAAATGGCCTGTACTGCTAATGGGCAACCATTCGGTAATACCCTCAATAATGCCCAAAAATATGGCTTTTATAATTTCAACCATACTACTATATCTCCTTATTTGCCAAGAATATCTCTATAAAGGCGTATATACTTACCTGCCGAAGCGCCCCAACTGTTGTCACTCTGCATTGCACGGCGGGTTAGAATTCCCCAGCCCTCTTTGTTACTGAAACCCTTAACCGCGCGCGAAAGGGTGAACTTCATATCGTGTGCGTTATAGTTTGTAAAGGTAAAGCCGTTACCGTCGTTATTATGACTGTCTTTAATTGTATCGGCAAGACCGCCTGTTTCGCGAACAATGGGAATTGTGCCGTATTTAAGGGCAACCATTTGCGCCAAACCGCAAGGTTCGCTTTGGCTGGGCATTAAAAATATATCGGCGCCTGCATAAATTTTATGTGCAAGTTCGGGTACAAAGCCAAGTTTTACTGCCACCCTGCCCTTGTATTTTTCGGCCATTTGGTAAAAAAATGTTTCAAATTCCCAGTCGCCCGAACCAAGAATTACAAACTGAACGTTTTCGGCAAGCATTTCTTCAAAAACGTGCTTAACCAAATCAAAACCCTTGTGTTTTACCATTCGTGAAACCATACCCACAAGCGCAACATTTTGGTTTACTTCAAGACCCATTTCCTTTTGAAGTTCCGCCTTGTTAAACGCTTTATCACTTAGCGTTTCTTCGGTGTAATTTTTATAAATAAGCGGGTCAGTTTCGGGGTTATAAACATCAACATCAATACCGTTTACAATACCCGAAAGTTTACCTTTTAATTCATTTAAAATTCTGTCTAAACCGTGCGCATAATATGGGTCTAAAATTTCGTTTGCATAGGTTGGCGAAACGGTTGTAATGCGGTCGGCTTCTTGCAAACCGCCCTTTAAAAAATTTACACAGCCGTCGTAATCAACAACACCGGTATACTTTTCATCAATTCCCACAACATCTTGCAAAAGTTCGTAACCATATTTGCCCTGGTATGCAATGTTATGAATGGTAATTACCGTTTTTATGTCCCTGTAAAATTCGTTTTCGCGGTAATATGCGTTTAAGTAAACCGGAATAAGCGAAGTTTGCCAATCGTTACAATGAATAACATCGGGCTTAAAATCAATGTGCGGTAAAATTTCAATAACCGCGCGTGAAAAGAATGCATAACGCTCGGCATCGTCGTAAAAACCGTAAAGCGACGGACGTTTAAAATAATATTGGTTATCAATAAAATAATAAATTACTCCGTCAAGTTTTGCTTCAAACACACCGCAGTACTGCCTGCGCCAAGCAACAGGAACGGTTATGTTTGTAATAAATGTCATTTTTTCTTTAAATTCTTCTTTAATTGTGTCGTACAAAGGCAAAATTACCCTGCAGCCAATTAAACGGCGGCGAAGCGCCTTAGGAAGCGCATAAGTCACGTCGGCAAGACCGCCCGACTGCGCAAAAGGATACGCTTCGCTTGTTGCATATAATACTTTCATTATTTTTCCACCTTTTCGCGTTTTGCCACAAACAAAATTTCGTTTTCTTTTGCCGCAAAATTTACACCGTTTTCAACGGTTGACTGTTTATCCATAATTACGCGGGAAACATTTGCCCCCTGTTTTACGGTTGCGCCCTGCATAAGTATACTGTCTTTAACGGTTGCTCCCTCTTCCACATTTACATTACGGAAAATTACACAGTTTTCAACATTGCCTTCAATTACACAACCATCGGCAATAAGTGAATTTTTGGCGTTTGAATTTATACCGTAGCGGGTTGGCATACCGTCGTGTGTTTTTGTGTAAACGGGACGAGCGGGGTTAAACAAACTGTTTTTGTTTTTTGAATTAAGCATTTTCATATTTAATTCAAAATACTTTTTGGTGCTGTCAACCACTTCGGCAAAGCCGGTTTCTTCGTAACCGTAAATTTTAAACTCGTTAGTGTGGCGCGCAAGTAAATGACGGCTAATGCTTGTATAACTGCTTGGAACTTTGTTTAAAATTTCAATTAAAAATTCGCGTTTGGTTATGGTTATATCCAAACTGTAGTTTGCGTTTTCGCTTTTTTGGGGCAAAGAAATTTCTTTTACAAAATTATTTTCATCAAACGTAAAAGTCATAATATCTTCGTGGTTTTTGGGAAGTTTTCCGCGTTTGTAAGCCACTGTAAAATCAGCACCGCTGTCTACGTGCTTTCTATACATATCCATAATATCAACATTGCTTACAACGTCGCAGTCGCAAAGCACAACGTAATCTTGTTTTGCGCGCTGTAAGTAGCCCATTATACCCTGAAGCGCGTCAAGATGCCCCTTGTAAACTTCGCCCTTTGAATCAATTGTAGAAAAAGGCGGAAGAATGAAAAGTCCACCGCTTTTGCGGTCTAAATCCCACGATTTACCGCCGCCAACATGGTCCATTAGCGACTGGTAATTTTGTTTCGTTATAATACCAACCTGGCTGATACCTGCATTAACAAGGTTAGAAAGTGAAAAGTCTACCATACGGTAACGCCCTGCTATTGGCAGTGAAGCCATTGAGCGAAGGCAAGTAAGTTCAGGTACAAGGTCATCGTGAACGTTGGCAAAAAGAATGCCTAAAATGTTGTTTGTTCTCATATTCTTTCGCCCTCCTTAACATTTTTGCTAACCATTTGTTTTGCGCTAACAAAGGCGTTTTTGCCAATTTTTACACCTTCGGCAACAACGGGGATACCCCATTTTAAAATGTCTTTTACTTCTTGTGGGTTTTCACCAACGGTAGCGCCTTTATTAACCGTAACATTTTCGGCAATAATTGCATATTGCACATGGGCGCCCTTTTTAATTACACTTCCGGGCATAACAAGTGAATATTCCACCGTTGCGCCCTCTTCAACCGTTACGTTTTCAAAAAGAATTGAATAATCAACCTTTCCGCCCACTTCGCAACCGTCGCAAACAAGCGAATTTTCAACCTGTGCAGTTGACGCAATATACTGCGGCGGGTAAGAATTAGAACGCGTGTAAATTTTCCAGTCTTTGCTGTCAAGCGTTAAATCTTCTTTGGGGTTTAATAAATCCAAGTTAGCATCCCATAAAGACTCAACCGTTCCAACATCTTTCCAATAGCCGTCGAACCTGTATGCCATCATTTTTTCGCCCGAATTAAGCATTAGCGGTATAACATCTTTACCAAAGTCGTTGCTTGATTCTTTGTTTTTTTCATCAATAGTTAAATATTCTTTAAGTTTATCGTAAGAAAAAACATAAATACCCATTGAAGCCAAATTGCTTTTTGGGTGTTCGGGTTTTTCTTGAAATTCATAAATTTCGCCGTCTTCACGGGCGTTCATTATACCAAAACGCGATGCTTCTTCCATTGGCACTTCCATAACGGCAATGGTGCAGGCACTTCCGCTTTTTTTATGGATTTTAACCATTTTAGAATAATCCATTTTATAAATATGGTCGCCCGAAAGTATAACAACATATTCGGGATTATAGCGTTCTATAAAACCAAGGTTTTGGTAAATGGCATTTGCTGTGCCTTTGTACCAGTCACCGCCCTTGCTTTTTTGGTATGGCGGTAAAATGTGAACGCCACCGTCACGGCGGTCTAAATCCCACGGCTTACCGCTTCCAATATAATCGTTTAATTCAAGCGGTTGGTACTGTGTTAAAACACCAACAGTATCAATGCCCGAATTTATGCAGTTAGAAAGAGGAAAATCTATAATACGGTACTTTCCGCCGTAAGGTACGGCAGGTTTTGCAATTTTTTGGGTAAGCACACCAAGTCGGCTTCCCTGTCCGCCAGCCAAAAGCATTGCAACACATTCTGTTTTTTTCACAATTCATCAACTCCGAATTATATTATATTTTACCCCTAAGCACACTATTACATAATGTGCTAACTTTATAATACCAAATTTTTACACCTTTTTCAAGTAATTATTAGCAAAAATAGTTTAACACAATAAAACTTTTACCGCATAATTTATGCATATTAAACAAATTTTTACAGTTTTCAGCAAACAAAAAAGCCCGACTGTTGTCGGGCTTTGGTTTTAATTATACCGTTTGGTTTCGCCGGTGGTGGTTTAGGCAAGGAGATGAGAGTCCGCCCCCTTGTGTTCTAAAGAACCTTCCCCTTGTGTTCCTACCTATCTGATTGTCCGTCCCCTGATTGTCCTTTTTCGTCTTTTTACTTTTCGATTTCTAATTACTTCAAACCACAACTGAAACCCATAAAAGAGCGAACAACACAACCATGCACATATCAAGGGAATAATCCCCATTATTCTCAAAGAACGCTGTTTTTTATTGAAATCCAAATAATTATAATATATTTCCGACTTATCCCGAATATCAACAATCTCATTTACATATCTATCAAATGCATATTTAGGATAGCGTGACCAAACTGTAAATTTAATACTTCCATTATTTTCAGTTAGTTGATTATATAATTCATAAGTTTGTTTTTTACTGTATTTACCTTCTAAATCAATAAGGTACGGGTCGCCATTTATATATATAATTATCCTTCTTTCATCAACCTTGCTTAAGAACCTACTCTCAATTGTAGCACTTTCAACACTTGATAAAATTTTATATGTATTTACATCTGATACCTGTTGTGTAATATATAAAACATGTAGGAAACCTACAAAAAACAATATCTGAATAGCAACAAATGAAAGTATCGCTTTGATTTTCATTTTAAATTTCATTTTCATAAAGCACCTGCCCAGAACACAAAAGAACCGTCCCCTGATTGTCTTGATTGTCAAATATCAACTTGATTGTCAAGACATAGAACCGTCCCCTGATTGTCCCCTGATTGTGCGTCCCCTGATTGTGATTGTTCATCGGGGAG
This sequence comes from Acutalibacteraceae bacterium, assembly GCA_045655165.1. Lineage (GTDB taxonomy): Bacteria > Bacillota > Clostridia > Oscillospirales > Acutalibacteraceae > SIG607. The sequence continues at coordinate 2,074 of JAZOOT010000057.1, read as the reverse complement.
AACTATCCAAGAACTCGCGACAACCAAATGAGAATTGAGATTATTGGTCTCAAAAAACCTCCATGACTCTATGTTATTTTCTGCTGTTATAAAAACAAGCCAAAAATCCCCAAAGTCTAAATACAAATCGTTTTTATCGCTAAGCCCTACTTTTTTCACAGAAAAATCTTGCCAACCTTTGTAAAATTCATTAAATTTTTCGCAGGACACCTCAGCATCAAACAATTTTATCCTTTTTGTCCCATCTTGTAACATCAACTTGAATGGACACATAGCGTGTAAAACATAACTAGATGTTTTCCGAATTTTCCCTCTAGAATCCTGAAACTCTTTAAGTTCCCCAAATCCGAAATCAAACAAATCTAAATTAGGTGATTTTATTCCGTAACATAGAGTTGTATCTACTAAAACATTAAGATATTTTAGAGCTTTTGTTCGCTTTGTCAATCTAATCCCTCTTTCTCTACTTATACAATCCCATTATAAAAAACTCTAAAACCATTTTATTGATGGGAACATTAACACAAGGGGACGGTTCTAACACAAGGGGACGGTTCTATTGTGTTACCGTTGGCCCTTGATTACCTTTCTTGTTTTCTAATATTATATTAACACATTTAGGGGATTTTGGCAACAAAAAAGCCCGACTGTTGTCGGGCTTTGGTTTTAATTATACCGTTTGGTTTCGCCTGTTGTGGTTTAGACAAGGTGACGGGAGAACCGTCTATCGCATCCCCCTAATACTTGATTTTTGCATGAAGATACATAATAAATTTATCGTATATAAATTTAGATAGCACAGGAACTGCAACACCTAAAAGTAAATAGATAATTCGTATTTTTGAAACTTCTCCTGGGAAAGCATACCACAAGGTGTTTTTAAAATTTTCAATATTAAATGAGGAAATATTAATGAATTTATTTAAAATAAATAGCCCAAAATTAATTATGAATACTATGAAGCCGTGATGCATCATAATTGCAAAGGTATTATTGCCAATAGCATAAACTAATTTATTGTTTTCAAAAACAGGGGCAAACATTTCAAAAATACAAGCAACTAATAGAATAGATATGGTTGTTATAGCGGTTATAAGCAAAGGATTTCCTGTAAATCTTGCAAAAACAACCAACGCCTCTAACCCGTTTTCGCCGTTAAGGAACAGACAAACCGACAAAACAACGGCTAAAATAATTATAAGTCTGCCGTTGTTGGCGTTAAATACCTTTTCGTGTTTTTTGTAAACATAACCCAACTGAAAATACGGCAACATAAATCCTGCTTTAGTCAAAACAAGGTAAAAACCGTAATTATAACCTTTTTGAGCAAAGATAATTGAACTGACCGAAATGACAAATGTGAAAGCAAGAAGTGCAAAGTCATTTAATATATGTAATTTATTTAGCGACTTGCGAAGAGCGAAAATAACCATAACATCAATAAACAATGTCAGTAAAAACCATGCTGGTATATTAAAATGAAATTGATGCCCATCCACCCATGGTCTTACGAAAAGCGAATGCCAGCTCAAATTATCGCCGTAATCTATAATATCATATTTTCTTGCAACCGTATTGATAATGCCATAAATAAAATTCCACAAAAAATACGGTAAAACAAGGGTTGAAATCTTGCTTTTTATGAAAGCAAAACAGTTGGTATTATCTGATTTTGCATTGTAAAAGAACCCCGAAACAAAGACAAATATAGGCATAAAGATAAAAATAGGAGAAACCCAATTGTCCATTGGGAAAACAATTCCGCCGCCACCGGTGTGGGCGCAAATAACGGCAATAATAAAATATGCCTTAATTAAATTCATTTTTGTGTTGGTTTTGCGGTTTTTTACTTTATTTATTTTATCTACTTTTGCTTGTAGAAACGAGCAATACAATTTTTTAATATAATTCCCCATTAAATTCGCCTCTTAAAAGTATTTTAAAACAATTAAACAATCAGGGGACGGTTCTGTGTATTACAGTTGGTCCTTGATTACCTTTCTTGTTTTCTAATATTATATTAACACATTTATTGGATTTTGGCAACAAAAAAGCCCGACTGTTGTCGGGCTTT
>JAZOOT010000056.1:0-3635 GCA_045655165.1 Acutalibacteraceae bacterium | reverse complement strand
GGCAGCATCTTCGTTTGCGGTAACGCCGTTAATGGAATATGTAACCATTTTTGCCCTTGCAGCATATAAAGACTTATCGGTTTTCAATGTTGGCAAATAAGCCGAAGGATAATGGTTGTTACCATGGCTTGCCAAAAAGTTCACATTAACATTTGTTGGGTAATCTTTGTAGCGCGCATAAATATTATTAACATTATCAATAACAGGAATTGTAGTAATAGGTTCACCTGTAAACTGCTCATCCTCATACCAACCAACAAAGTATTTATCACTTGTGCCCGGCGCAACAAACTTAATTGCGAATGCTTCACCGGCAGTAACACCTTCGGTTTCAGTAAATGTTGTTTCGTTGCCATCTTTATCTAAATAATGGTAAACAACCGAAACAGGTTTAACTTCTTCAACCTTTAAATTTTTAATGTCAATAAGGCCTTCATTACTGCAATGAGTTGTTCTAAAGCCCAAAATGGGGTAATGTGTTTCTAAATCGGCTTCGGTAAGAGCCGGAAGCACAAGTTCAACGGTTTCCCAGTTGGTTTTTGCGGTAGGGCCAAGACTTGAAGGAATAATTTTTTCAACTCTTTCCTTATATTTATAACTGTTGGCATCGCCGTCCATTTTGCCATCACTTGTAAAGTTAGATATCTTCGAGCCAATACCAACTTCAAAAAACACTTCGGTTGTGTTGGTTGTGGGGAATTCGTATTTATACTGGAAAGAAACTTTATAAGAAACGCCGGGTTTTACTTGGTAAGCAACGGCGTTTTCATCGTAAAAGAAGTAAGGCGAAGCGCCCGAAACAAGCAAACGCCAAACGTTATCGCCCTCTGTATCGGTAGTGGTGGTAGTAGTGCTATAGCGTGTGTTTTGAATATTGGGCACAAAGGTATCACCCATCATACGCGGGTAAAACACCTGTATTCTGTTCATGTCAAATTTTTCAAAACCCTCGGTGCTATAGTGGGGGGTAAAACTGCTTTCGTATTGTTTAAAACCGGCATAAAGTTTTAAGCCCTCGGCCGAAAAATAAACGCCGTCGGGCGAAATTGGACTGCCTGTGCAGTCAGGGTTTAAGTACCAGCCGGTAAAATAACAGTTTACGGGAACTAAATCGGGTCTTAAATCAGGCGCATAATAAAGAGGTTTATGCTGTGCCGTAACAAACTCGCTAACGGTTTTAACAGCCGTGTTGCCAATATAATATGTAACGGTTGTTTCGTCAATTGCCGAAACTGTGGCAACCGACACGCTTAAAACAAGCGATAAACAAAGAAGAAACGATATAATTTTTTTGGTGATTTTCATAGCACAAAATTCCTTTCTTTATATACTGCTTTAACTAATTTTATTTTAGCACTGTTTTTTTATAAAGTCAACAAAAACGCACCGCCTAACAGGAGTTGCGGTTAGGCAGCTATTAGTTGTGAGCAGGGTTAAGTGTTTTAAGTTTTTGAGAATTTTGTTCTGCGATATATTGCTTCGCAATTCGATATATTTTACTTTGTAAAATTCGATATGTTTACCTAACGGTAAACGCGATATGATATAAATCCCCGTTCGTGTTGCCGCAAGGAATTTATATCGATGCGTAGTGTCCTTTAAAACACTACGCCTAAGCCGTGCGTTTTTTTGCGTAATCTTTAAGTTTTCCCGAATAAATTATTTTTCCGTCGTTTATCCCTAAAAAATTCATTGGGTGAATTATTTCCTGCAGTTTTTCTGCGCCGTTTACGCTTCCTTTTTCTAAAATGCACTTAACAAATTCCGAACAGTAAAAACTGTTTTTCTTTTTATGTACCTTATTAACTGCGCCCAAAAACACGCCGAGATAATTATATGTATAATTTTTTCGGTTTGTAAACATTTTTTCTACCGTGTTTTGCATATTTAAAAACTGTTCTTTTTTTACAGGTATTTGCAAAAGCAAAATTTTGGTGTTTTTAAAGCGCTTAAAGGTGCCAAAACTGGCAGATTCTTTAACAAACCCGCCAATAAACGGATTGTACGCGTTTAGCCGTCCAAAAGAATACATTAAACTAATATCTTCACAAAAACTTATTGAGGCGTGGTTATATTCTTTTTTTGAAATTGCCTTTATAATTCTTGAAAAAACAGTTCCCGTTTGGCTTACAACAATGTAAACAAACGCTTGGTTTTCTGCCATTTTTTCACCGCCTTTGCCTTTGACTATACCATACCTTTCGACAAAAAGCAACAAAAAAGGAGCCATTTGGCTCCTTTTTTAATTAACCGACTACAACCGAAGCGTTAGGGTCGCTAACTTCCGGTTCGGGTTCGGGCGGGAATTCAATAATGGGTTGCGAAGAGTTTTTATCGGCAATGCAAACGTAAGAAGTGCCTGCATTAACGGTAAGGGGTGTTCCGTCAATATTTGTAAACGAGAACGCGCCGTATGTACCGCCTTTGTACCATTTAATAGGAACATAAGTGCCGTTAACAAAATAATAACCGTCACCCTGGTTCATATCAATTTTAACATATGCCGAATAAAGCGGAGAAATGCCTGTTGTAAGCACAAAAACATTTTTAAATGTTAAGGTTTCGCCCGTTACGGCATCGGTAACCAATTTGTCTTTATAATATTTGGTGTACTTTTTGGTAGAGGGGTCGTAACGCATAACGGTTGTGTAAGAATTAGAAAAAGGAACGGTAACCGAAAGCGCTTCGCCGCCCGCAAGGGTAAGCTGTTCTTCTTCATCGGCCCAGTTTTGCCAGTTCTTTGCGGTATCAAGAACGGTTTTAATGCCTTGGTCGTTAAGTTTTTGGCGCAGGGTTTCGGTATTGGCAAACAAGCGGTGTTCCCAAGCAAGACCGTTTGGAACACGAACACCAATATTGTTTTCGGCAACAACATAACTGTCAATTGCTTTTAATTGGTCAACCGCATAATACGGTTCTTGTCCGTGGTGAATAAATACTGCGCCGTGGCCGTGGGCAATGTCAATAAACGCGCACCTTGCCGAACGAATGGGACCAACGCGGGTAATTTTATCGGTGTTTTGGTAAACCGCAACAAGACGGGTAATACCGCCTTCGGCTTCGGTTTCATATACAATGTCTGCCTTGGCAACACCCGTTTGAACAGTTTGAGCAACCTTAATGTTATTTACAACAATAGCAATAGGCCTATAATACTGTTCGCCCTCTTCCATATTTCTAACACCTGTTAAGGGGTTTACGGGTTTTTTTGGTGGCTCAACAATAACAGGGGTCGACTCTGTGTTGTCGGGGTCTTTGGTTTTACAACCGCCAAGAGAAAAAAGTAAAACAAAGCACAAAAGCAAACAAACAATTTTTTTCATTAAAATCAACCTTTCGACAAATATACCTATATTATATAACCAAAACAAAGGAATTTCAAGAAGATTTAAAATTTTGCTTGATTTTTAGCAATATGTGTGATATTATACCATAGCAACCTAATTTTGCGCTGATAGCTCAGCTGGATAGAGCGTCTGGCTACGGACCAGAAGGTCGGGAGTTCGAATCTTCTTCAGCGCGCCAAAAAAGACAGTCAATTGACTGTCTTTTTTTATTCATTGCGAAAGCAATGGTATATCATCTACGATAGCGTTGCTATCGTTGTATCTCATCAGTCCGCAACGACTGTATAT
>JAZOOT010000055.1:0-24355 GCA_045655165.1 Acutalibacteraceae bacterium | reverse complement strand
TAATATTTCAGTCGCAACAAGTGACTTGAATGGAGAGATGGCTGAGCTGGTCTAAGGCGCACGACTGGAAATCGTGTAACGGCTAATACCCGTTCGGGGGTTCGAATCCCCCTCTCTCCGCCAAAATCGACAAATCTCAACAGAGGTTTGTCGATTTTACTTTTTACCTCTTCACTCTTCACTTTTCACTATTCTCTTTCGGTCGATTTTGGCAAGTAATAAATTAATCGCCCCTGCTGTTTTTAGCAAGGGCGATTTTTTATTTGTTATTTTCAATAACTGATTCAGCTTTTTTAATTAGCATTTCTTTTAAAGTGTCAGGTCTTTCTACCTTAATATCTTTGCCGAACTGCATTATCCAATTTACAAGGCCGTCGCTTAGAATTACCTTTGTTGTAAAACTGAATTTGCCGTTTTCCACGTTACTTATAAATATTTTGTCAGAAAAGCGGTCAATTACCTGTTCAAGTATTTTTTCTGCGCAGGTGAATTTTACTTCACATTCTTCACCTGCGTACATTTGAAAACTTTTTTTGGTATAGTCGGCAATATCAAACACGTCAGTATAACTGCTGACTTCGCTAAAATGACGGAAATCTTCGTTTGTTACCGTTACCTTTTTCATTCTATCAACGCGAATGTGCATTAAGTTATTGTACTTTTCGTAGTTTGCCACCAAATAATAGTGGTCGTTTTGCCAAACCAAAGCATAGGGTGAAAGTTTATAATGCTTTTCTTCATATCCGATTTTTCGGTCCTTTGAAATTACCCTTACCCTGTAATCAAGTTCAACCTTTTTTCGCCCGTCAATAGCGCGGGAAAGCGTATCAATATTATAATAAATTTCTTCGTTATCACACTTATGTCCGTTATCTATATACATACCCTTTTCGCGTTTTTTAACCTGCGAATTGCTTAAAAGTGAGCCAAGTTTTTTAACAAGTTCCCTTGTTTTTTTAACGGTAATAAAACTTGCTGCTTGGGCTGCATCGGTTAACAAATAAACTTCGGGCAGTTCAAACTCGCGCGAGGCAAGGTAGTACCCTGCCGACGGGGTGCGGGTATGAATAATATCGTACCCGTAGTCAATAAGTGCGGCAATATCGCCGTAAACCGATTTGCGTTCAGCCGAAATACCCATTGATGAAAGCCGTGTGCAAATATATTCGGCGCTTATTGGATGTTCTTCATCTGATTCGTTTTTTAAAATATCTAAAAGCGCTACAATTTTTATTTTTTGGCCTTGTCTTGCAGGCATTCTTCACACACCCTTTTAAGTTCTTCTGCTCTTCCGCTTAAATTTATATATTCCAACAAACTGTTTGCCGTAAGGTTATTAGGCAAACACATTTGGGTAAGCACTTTTTTACGAAATTCTCTGCTGTTTGCTTTACCGCTTAAACCCAAAAAGTAAAATTCACTTTTTTGCATTTTGGGTGCATTTTGGTTAGTTCTATGTATGCCGCTTTTATTAAGTGCTTCAATAATTATTTCTTCGCTTAAACCCTCAACACCCAAAAAGCCCTCGCTTGATGGTTTTTGTTTCCGCTTTTCTTTGCCTTTTATTTGGGGCAAATAAACCTGCTTAATGCTTCCCTCTTTTACAAAGTTTTTAATGTGGGAACGGATTATATTCCCCGCGTTATCGCTGTCGGTCATAATAATTATGCCGTTTTCTTTTGCCAAAAGAGAAATAAGTTCTTTTAACTCATTATCTTTAAAAAGCGAAAAGCCGTTTGTGGGTATTATTAAGGTATCTAAAAAATTGGCAAGTTTAATTTTATCGTACTTGCCCTCAACAATAACTGCTTCTTTAAGTTTTATCAACGATTTCACCTTTTACAGCAATATAAGAAAGGCGAACAAAAAGTTCTTCTAAAATTCTTCTTGAATCACTGTTGTAACTTTTAATTTTGCGGTCGGCTTCTATTAGTTCAGAAAGAGAAAGTGAAATTTGCTTAAAGGTTAATTTTCTTACCTGTTTTACTGCTCGTTCTAACAAAAACGCTTTGTTTTTATATTCAAAATCTTGCACCGCGGTATTATAAGAAACACCGTTTTTATTAAGCGCAAATGCTCGTGATAAATGAACGTAAACATCAGCAACGGTATAAAAAATATTCATTGGTTTTACATTCATAAAATAAAGTTCATCTAAAACCTTTAGTGCATTGCCAACCTCGCCTGTGAAAATATGTGAAGAAAGATTATAAACCGATTGTTCAACAGTTTTTATGCAAACTTCCTTTACGGCGTTTGCGGTAATTTCGCCCTGACAGTATGCACAAACTTTGGTTAGTTCATTTTGCAGGGTTTCAATGTCGCTTCCTGCTGTTTCAATTAAAAGATTTGCTTCGTTTCTGCCCAAGGTGCAACCGCGTTTTTTTGCGCCGTCAATTAAAATTTTAACAAGTTCTGCAGTGGTTTTATAATAAAACTGCACAACAGCAGAATTCTTTTTTTGTATTGCGGTGGTTAGTTTTTTAAAGCGTTCGCTTTTTTTACTGTCAAATTCGGTGTAATCAAACCAAACAATAAGCAAGGTTGTATCAATATTTTCGGTGCAAAGTGTTAAAAGGCGCGCAAAATCTTCTTTATCGCACTTTTCAAAGGGGTAATCTTTTAAAATTACGCACTTTTTATCATTCATCATTGGGTATTGGCTTACGGCTTCGTATACCTCTTGCAAATTGCAGTCGCCCTCAAATTTATGGTAGTTAAAGAAATCATCTTCGCTTGCAACCGAATTGGAAAGTTTTTTAACATAATGGCGTTTTAAAAAGGCATCTTCCCCAAAGAAAAGATAACAGTATTTTAAATTATTATCGTTTATATCCGAAACAACTGCGTTTTCATTAAAAAAAGCCATTATTTTCTTTCCTCCTTTTTAAAATATTTTACCAAACTGCGCCTTATTTTACAAGTATATAATTCATAAACCACAAGGTAAGACACAAGCAAAAGAACAATAAACAATTCTTTGTTTTTAATATTTACAACGCAAAACGGCAGTTTTGAAAAGAACAAAACCACACCTCTAAAATATTCGGCAAAAAAGTCGCTTACAAAAAACGCAACACCCGATAATACCAAAGAACCCAACGCACAAAGAAGCAGTGCAATAACACTTCCGCCAAGCATAACGGGAATTGCAAAACCAATTAAAAGGTTTACCACAACCGTATAGGTAGCAATATAAGAAAAGTAATGGATTACGGTGGGCAAAGTGAATATAAACGCGCTTAAAGACGCTGCCGCAGTACTAAGCAAACCGTTAATAATTTTATGGTTTTTAAACCGTATATCTATGTGCTTTTTAATTTCGGGGAAAAGCACCAAAAGTCCGAAAGTCGCTTCAAACGAAAGTTGAAAGGAAATACTGAAAATTGAAAAAGGATTTATTAACAACACAATAAAAAGGGTGATTATTAAACTGTCAATACTTTTATGTATTCGCTTTAAACGACGGCTTACAAAGGCAACAAAGAACACAAGCGAAACCCTTATAACCGAAACACTAAAACCGCAAACGCCCATATAAAACACCGCCATTAAAAGCAGTGCAATATCTTTTTTAACACCCTTTAAACCAATTAAAGAACACAAAAAAGAAACAATCAAAAAAATAAGCGAAAAGTGAAGTCCCGAAACCACCAAAACGTGCGAAACCCCACACATTTTTACGGCTTGGTTAAATTCAGGGCTTATGTACCCCTTTTCACCGTATATCATTGATATTAAAACAGCGCTGTTTTTGGTATTATTGAGTAAGTTTGTATTAACAAAATCTTGTATTTTACAAAGCAAGTTATAATGAAAATTATTGCCTTGTGTAACGGTAGCGTCTGAAACCGGGCTTACAAAACAATAAATTCCTTCGGAATAAAAACCGTGTTTGGATGTGCTGTCGTGCAGTGATAATACCTTAAATTCACCGCTTATTTTTTGCCCTGTTTTTAAAAGAGTATTTGTGTAATAGTTATAACCAACCTTTTCACCCTTTTTAAACACTTCGTTATCGGACACAATTTTTAAAATTGCGTATTTATAATCATCAAATTCGTAACGCACGCTGCTTTCTACAACAACCGCTTCAAAGTTAATATGTTTACCGTCTGCCGTTTTTGCCCGTTCTATTGCCGAAAAGCAACTAACGGTTTTTAAGCAAAACAAGGCAATTAGCAAAAATGCAAAGAAACAGTTAAACAGTTTTTTGTTTTTTGAAAGCAGTAAAACAGCCGAAACGGAAGTAAACGCAAAGAACAGTAAAATGTAAGCCCAAAAAGGCAAAAACTGTGTTAAAAAAGACAGCAAAAGGGTTAAAAATGCGGTAAGAAGAATTACTTTTTTCATAACAAAAAGCCGTCCGGTTAAGAACGGCTAATATTTTTATTTAAAGAATAACGGAAGTTTTTCAAGGAAGATAATGTCGTCGCGGTCGGCCGCGTCGCCCTCTGCCAAAAATGCGCAAGCAGCCGCTTCAATACCGCCCGCTTTTTCCACAAGTTTTCTAACGGCAGTTAAAGATTCGCCTGTGCTTATAACATCATCTACAATCAAAACTTTTTTGCCTTTTAATTTATTAACTTCGGTTTCACCCAAATAAAGACGTTGTTCTTTATTAGTTGTAATTGAGCGAACGCAAACTTCCAAAGAATTGCGCATATAAACCTTAACGCCTTTTCTTGCAACCACGTAAGGTTTATTTGACTGCCTTGCAAGTTCATAAGCAATAGGAATACTTTTTGCTTCGGGAGTTAAAATAACATCGAATTCGGGAACCTTTTTTAAAAGTTCTTCACAGCCCTTTACAGTAACCTCAACATCGCCAAAGCAAATAAAAGCGGCAATATCAAGGTTATCGTTTACTGCAAATTTTTCTAAATCGCGTTCTAAACCCGCAATTTTCATTTTGTAATATTCAGGCATAGTATTATCCCCCTTTTTAAATCAGCCCGGAGGCCAAGCAAGATTTCTTCTTGCAAGTAAATGAAAGTGTATATGACCAACGGTTTGACCGCCGTCTTTTCCACAGTTGTTTACAACCCTAAAACCGTTTTCTAAATTTTCGTTTTTAGCAATTTCAGCAACTGCTTCAAAAACCTTTGCAATTAAAAAACTGTTTTCGGCATTTATTTCATTGGCGCTTTTTATATGTTCTTTGGGAACAATTATTGCGTGAAACGGTGCCTGAGGGTCAATGTCTAAAAAAGCATAAACATATTCGTTTTCATAAACTTTTTTAGACGGAATTTCGCCCTTTATAATTTTACAAAACAAGCAATCATTCATTTTATTCACCTAACATTTCTGCAATAATTTTTTGTGCGGTTTTAACGGCTTCTTCGGCTTTTGTTATATCTTTACCGCCTGCCATTGCAGAATCGGGCCTGCCGCCGCCGTTACCGCCTGCAATTTTTGCTGCTTCGCGAACAATGATGCCTGCGTTTGCGCCCATTTTAACGGCGTCTTTTCCGCAAGAAGCGCAAAATGTAAGTTTTTCACCGCTAACACTTGCCAAAAGACAAACTGCATTTGCATTTTCTGCCTTAATTTTATCGCACATTAAACGAAGCGAAGAAGCATCGGCATCTTTAATAACCGAGCAAAGAACCTTTAAGCCCTTTATTTGGGTTGCGCTGTTTAATAAATCGTTTAGCTTATTCCCTGCAAGTTGCGCTTTTAAAGATTCAACTTCTTTATTGGCTTCTTTTAATTCTTCGCCAATTTGGTTTGCCTTTTGTGCAACTTCAAAAAAACTGTTTAGTTTCAAGTTTTTGGCGGTTTCTTCTAAAAGCGATTTATAATTGTTAAGCACATCTAAAACATTTGCGCCTGTTACGGCTTCAATTCTTCTAACGCCCGAAGAAACACTTGCTTCGCTCATAATTTTAAACAAGCCAATTTTTGCGGTGTTGTTTACGTGTGTACCGCCGCAAAGTTCAACCGATTTATTACCAGCCTTAACAACGCGCACCACATTGCCGTATTTTTCGCCAAAAAGCGCCATTGCGCCAAGTTTTTTGGCTTCCTCAATTGGCATTTCGCGGTTTTCAACCTTTATTGCCAAAAGAATATTTTCGTTTACAATATCTTCTACCTGTTTTAATTCTTCGGAAGTTAAAGCGGAAAAATGTGTAAAGTCAAAACGAACAACTTTATCGCTTACCATACTGCCCGCCTGCTCAACGTGGTTACCAAGCACTTTACGCAAAGCGGCTTGTAAAAGGTGAGCCGCAGTATGATTACGGCGAATTGCCGAGTTTCGTAAAATATTTATTTCGGCATTTACGATATTGCCAACCGAAACTTCGCCATCATCAATTTTAACAAAGTGGGTATAAATTCCGTCGGCTGTTTTTTTGGTGTCAACAACATTTGCCTTAAATCCAGAGCCATAAATAACACCTGTATCACCAATTTGACCGCCGCTTTCGGCATAAAACGGTGTGGTATCAAGCACAATTACGGCATTTTCGCCTGCAAGCGCACTATTAACCTGTTCACCGTCAACAACAATTGAAAGCACTTTTGCCTTTGTTTTGCTTTTTTTGTAACCAACAAAAACTGTTGGGGTAACATTTTCAAAGGTAATGCCGTCGCTTTTCCAACTTTCGCCGTCGCTGGCTTTACGGGCATTACGCGCCTTTTCGCGCTGTTCGTTCATAAGGGTTTTAAAGCCCTCTTCATCAACAGTCATTCCCTTTTCAGCCAAAATATCTTTTGTTAAATCAAGAGGAAAACCGTAGGTATCGTAAAGTTTAAATGCATCGGCACCCGAAAGAGTTTTACCGCCTTTGGTAAGGTTTTCAAGCATATTTAAGCCCTGGTCAATTGTTTTATTAAAGGCAGCTTCTTCGTTTACTACAACCTTGCTGATTCTTTCGTACTTTTCAACAAGTTCGGGGTAACCCGATTTATTTTCGTTTATTACCGTGTCAATTAGTTCCATAAAGAACGGCTTATTTATGCCAATAAGTTTACCGTGGCGCACTGCACGGCGAATAATACGGCGCAAAACGTAACCCCTGCCCTCGTTTGAGGGGTTAATGCCGTCGCTTATCATAAAGGTAGCGGCGCGGGCGTGGTCGGTTATAGCGCGAATAGAAATATCGGTTATTTTATCCTCGCCGTACTTTTTACCGGAAATTATAGAAACCTTGTTAATAATATTTTTAATGGTGTCAACCTCAAACATATTGTCAACACCCTGCATAACGCAAGCAAGACGTTCAAGACCCATACCTGTATCAATATTTTTATATTCAAGTTCGGTATAGGTGCCATCGCCCACATTGTTAAACTGGGTGAAAACATTGTTCCAAATTTCCATATACCTGTCGCAGTCGCAACCGGGTTTGCAATTTTTAGAACCGCAACCGTATTTTTCACCGCGGTCAAAATAAATTTCACTGCAAGGACCACAAGGGCCTGTGCCGTGTTCCCAAAAGTTATCGGCCTTGCCAAGTTTTACAATATGTTCTTCGGGAACACCAATTTTATCACGCCAAATTGCATATGCTTCGTCGTCTTTTTCATAAACCGACGGCCAAAGCAAATTAGCGGGAATTTCTAAAGTTTCTGTTAAAAATTCCCAAGCCCACGGTATTGCTTGTTCTTTAAAATAATCGCCAAACGAAAAGTTGCCAAGCATTTCAAAATATGTACCGTGACGCGCGGTGTGGCCAACGCGTTCAAGGTCGGGTGTACGAATACATTTTTGGCAGGTTGTAACCCTTTTGCTTGGGGGTGTTACTTCGCCCGTGAAATATTTTTTCATGGGAGCCATACCCGAATTTATTAAAAGCAACGATTTATCGTTATTGGGCACCAAAGAAAAACTGCCCAAACGCAAATGGCCTTTGCTTTCAAAGAAAGAGAGATATTTTTCTCTTAAATCGTTTAAGGATGTCCACTTCATTTTTATTCCTCGCTCTTTTTAAAGATAAATACAGTATTATTATATATTACGGATAATAATAAGTCAATAAATTACTCTAACGAATAGATATAATCTGCCGTTTTTTTAAACACTTCCGCCGCTGTTATAGAGGAATCATTTATATTTTCTATTAAAACGCACACAACGTATTTTGGGGTGTCTGCGGGGAAAAAGCCGCAAAACCACGAATGTTCAAGTGCCTCACCGCTATTATTCTTTTTACCCGTTTGGGCGGTTGCGGTTTTGCCTGCCGCAGTTACGGTGTTTGGTTTTGCCTTTATACCTGTTCCGCTTTCTACTACTTCTTTTAAATATTCTTTTAAAATATTTGCCGTTTTTTCGCTGAATGCACGAGTTGCTGTGGGCTCTTCATATTTTTTTATTATAATGCCTTCTTCCATTATACCTTCTACCACGGTTTTATTTTTATAAACACCACCACAAGCAATGGCTTCGTAAAGGGAAAGCACCGTTATTGGCGAAGCAAGCAGTTTCCCCTGGCCAATTGAAAGGTTTGCAAGTGCTGCAGGGTAATTTTTTAAGGTGTTAAGCGGTGTTATTTGCTCATTTTGTGTGCTTAAATTATTAAGCAGTTTTTGTTTGTTTCCAAAGCCCAAAGATTTTGCCATATTAAAAACAGAATTTGCGCCTATTTCTGCACTATATTCGTAAAAATAACTGTTGCAAGAAAGAGAAAGTGCCGTTTTTAAATTGGTTTCGCCGTGCCCCTGTCGGTTATGGCAGTTAAACACGCTATCTTTTATATTAACGCTTCCCATACATTCAAAAACCCTGCCGCCCATTCCATTTTCAAGCCCCGCCGCCGCAACAACGGGCTTAAAAACCGAACCAACGTTATAAGACATTAAACACCTGTTAATAAGAGGCGAATTTTCATCGTTTAAAGCCAAAGCAATATTTTCTATATCATAATCGGGTTTGCTTACCATTGCCCTAATTTTACCGCTTTGCGCTTCGCTTACAACCACCGCGCCTTTTTTTATGTCCTTTGCGGCTTTTTCGGTTAAATACTGAATATTGCGGTCTATTGTTGTAACCACACCGCTTTTTTCAAATTTGTTTTCATTATTTATTTCAACTTCAGCACCGCTTAACACCCTGCCGTATGCCGACTGAAAAAATTTGGCGTTAATTTTTTGAGTGGTATAAAGGGTTTCATCAAAAATTTTTTCAAGCCCCACCACACCGTGACCGCTATAATCGGTATAGCCAATTAGGTGTTTGCAAAGCAGGTCGCTTGTGTTTCTTTTGGGTATGGTTATATTTGTTATTCCGTGGCAGTAAAGGGGCGTTTTGGTTATTATCGTTGCAGGTTTTCCGTTTATTAGTTTTTCTAATACCTGTTCTTTTTCTTCACCGCTTAATATTTTTTTAATATATTCTTCGGTTTCTTGGCAAGGGGTTATTAAAGCGCAGTTTTCCGTTTCGCTTTGGGTTAAACTTACCCCGTTTGTATCAAAAATATTGCCCCTTAAACTACATATATTAACATTTAAAATGTTTTGGCTGTTGTTTGCTAAAAGTGTTTCGGCATTTTCGTTTATTATAATAATTCGCACAATGCAAACCAAAAAAAGCCCCAATATAAGCGATAAAACGACTGCGGTTCTTAAAGTAAATTTTTGCATAAAAACACCCTTTCGTAAAAATTATTTACGAAAGGGTGTTTTTTATTCGGTTTTCATACGAAGCAGTGAACCCGCCTTTACTTCCCTATTAAACGGAATTTTCACCTTCATCATTGGGTGAGGTGCTTCGGTAATTTCTTCGCCTTGTTCATTATAAAGTTTAGTTGCGGTAAACAAAAATGATTTACCGCCGGGTTCTAAACAGTCGAACTCTTGGTTAACCAAAAACTTGTTTTTCATTATAACGGTAATCATTCCGTCTTGGTAACCGTCAACTACTCCCGCAACACTGTAATCGCGCTGATACCCTGCGCTTTTATATGTTTGTTCGTTTTCGGGTTTTCCAAAATAAAAGCCGGTTGAATAGGTGCGGTGGCTTATTTTATCAAGTTCTTCGGCTATCCAAACAGGTAATTTCCACTCACCCTGGCAGTTTTTATAACTGTCAAGCGCGGCACGGTAGGCATTGGTTGTAACCGCAACGTAATAGTGAGATTTTGCCCTGCCCTCAATTTTAATGCTGTCAATTCCTGCTTCGCAAATTTTATCAAGGTAAGGTGCCATACACATATCATTTGCATTTAAAATGTATGTGCCTTTTTCGGTTTCGGTAATATCAAAAAACTGTCCGGGGCGTTTTTCTTCCATTAAAGAATAACTCCAACGGCAAGGTTGCGCGCAGTCGCCACGGTTGGCATCGCGCCCCGTCATATAAGAAGATAGCAAACATCTGCCCGAATATGAAATGCACATAGCACCGTGGGCAAAACATTCAATTTGTAAATTTTTATTAGTTTTTACCCTAATTTCCGCAATTTCAGGGAGTGACAGTTCACGCGCCAAAACAACCCTTTTTGCGCCCATATCATAAAGCATATTTGCCGTTTCATAATTGCAAACGCCCGACTGAACAGACGCGTGGAGTTCAACATTCGGCGCATATTTTTTAACATACGCAATAGTGCCTAAATCGGCGGCAATTACGGCATCGGCGCCAAGCGAATTTATAAGGGTTAAAAATTTGGGTAACCGCGCAATTTCGTCGTTATGCGGAACGGTATTACAGGTTATATGCACCTTTACGCCCTTTTCATGTGCATATTCAATTCCTTTTTTTAAATCATCTTCGTTAAAGTTAGAAGATGCCGTTCGCATACCAAACTCTTTGCCCGCCAAATACACCGCGTCGGCGCCAAAATCAACCGCCGCGTAAAGCCGAGTTAAATCGCCCGCGGGGCACAAAAGTTCGGGAATTTTATTAGTTATAATACTCATAAATCCAGTTGTTTTCGCGTTTTAACCTTTCTATTGTGTTAAGCTGTTCGGCATAGGTTTTGTGGTAATAAAACTTGCCGTTTTTATCGGTTATAAAATAGGGGTACGGGAAATTTTGTGTTGGGTAAAGCGCCGCTTTTATAGCCACTTCACTTGGTGAGCAAAGGGGCCCCGGCGGAAGTCCTGTTTTTTGGTAGGTGTTATACCTGTCATCATCACCACTAAAAGAATTTCCGTAATAAATTGTTGGGGAAGAGCCAAGCCGTCCGCCATTGTTTAAGCGGTTATAAAATACCGCCGCAACGTTTGGCATTTCGGCTTTGTTTTGGCCCGATTCCATTTGAATTATTGAAGCCAAAGTTAAAATTTCATTTACGGTTTTACCGCTTTTTTGGGCGTCAAGTATCATTTGTTCCGAAAAACGTTTTTCGGTTTCGGCAACCATTTTTTCAATTGCCAAAACGGCACATTCTTTAGAATCGTATGCGTAAAATTCGTAAGTTTCGGGGAACAAATAACCCTCAAGCGCGTAATATGCCTTATCTTTGTTTGCATTTTTCAAAATACCGTTTTCGGTGCTGTAATTTTTTAAGGCATTTAAAAAGTCTGCCTTTGTGCAAACCCCGCCTTTTTCCAAAAGGGTTGCAATACCTGGCACAGTTACGTCGTTTCCGTTTACGTCTTTAACAAAATCATTTATGCCCGTACCTTCGGGTATTGTTACCGTAACGGTTTTTGCAATTTCGCCTTCTTCGGTAAGCATTTTTGCAACCTTTTTATAGGGCAGTTTACCGCTAAAGGTATAAGTACCGTATTTAAAATCTTGTTCGTAGCCGTTTAATTTTGCATAAAGGCGGAAGGTAAAACTATCGTTTATTACCTTTTCTTTTTCTAAAATTTCGGCAATTTGTACGGCATAGGTACCTTTTTTAATTTCAACAGTTATGGGCTCTTTAATGTTTTTACCGCCAAAATCAACAAGCAGTTTTACCGAAAACCCAACCATAACCATAACAATAAAAAGAGCAACGCAAACCACCGCAAAAAGCAGTTTGCGGGTTTTAAAATATTCTATTACTGCCGAAAATTTTTGTGCTAATTTTTCCATTTTTTTACCCTTTATAAAATTTCTTTTGCTTTTTTAAGAACTTCACTTGCAATATCTTCTATTGTTCTGGCTTCGCCGTCTTTATCGCAACGCAAAATATCCCAGAGTGAATATTCTGCGGTAAAACGCGCGGCTTCGCGGCAGTGGTTTAAATAATCTATATCGCGTTCGTGAATATCTTTCTTTTCTTCATCGCCTTTATAACGTTCACTTAAAAGTTTTTGCGAAACACTAACAGGCATATCTAAAAAAATAACCTTATCAGGTTTTGGAATACCCATTTTGTTATATTCAAAGTCATAAAGCCAAGAAAGAAAACCAACCCACTGCTCTTTGGGCAGTTTACACGCCTGGTGAACAGCGTTTGAAGTTACATATCTGCCTGCAACAACAATACCGCCATTATTATAATATTCGCCCCAACATTTTTTAAACGAAGCGTATCTGTCTACCGCATAAAATGTTGATGCAGCATAGGCATTTACATCACCCGGTTTGTTTCCGAACTGACCGTCAAGATACATTTTTACCAAAGTGCTTGATTCGTGTTCGTAATCGGGGAAAGATACGCGGCGGCAGCCCACCGTTTTGTTTAAGGCATCGCACAGTAAATCAAGTTGGGTTGATTTACCGCTTCCGTCAAGCCCTTCTATAACAATAAGTTTACCCATTATTGTATTCTCCCGATTTTATTTTGCGGTTTTTTTCTAAAACCTCTTTCATTTTACCGCAAGTCATTTTACCTTCGGGGCAAAAGCCGTTTACACAGGAAGGACCGGCTTTTTTAAACAAATGAGGTGCAACTTGGCAAACAAGGGCAAGCATTTGGTCAGCCACTTCCCTAATTTCCCACTGTGCGCGGTTGCAACAACGGTGGCGGAAAAAATTCATTAAACTTCTTGCGTTCATTGTAACAATCATTTTGGTTTCGCAAGCATTAGGCAAAACAAAACGCGCGTCTTCAATTGCCTTTTTTTCGGCAAGGCGTTCGGCAGTTTTTTCATCTTTGCCCGCCATCATAAATTCTTTTTTGTGTTTTTCTTTAAGTATTGCGCTAATTTTATCGTAATCTTCTTGGTTGCGTTTCATTGCGTCGGTAAAAACTTTAAGCGCTTCGCTGTCCTCTTCAATTTCGGGGGGCAAAACGTAAGAAAACTGTTTTTCCCTTACATAGCGTTGGCTTTGCACCGAAAAAGATGCAATTCTGTGCCTTGTTATTTGGGCAAGCAATGCGCGTGAAACGCCCTCAATACCAAAGGTAAACGAAGCGTGTTCTATTGGGCTTTCGTGACCGATTTCAGAAAGCATATCAACAAACGAAGCAACCTTTTCATCGTCAAGCCCATCGCGCACTGTTTCAATGCTTGAAGGACTGTAACAAAGTTTTGCTGCGTTTGCAATGGTGTATTCAGGATTAGGGGTATAAGCAATAAGTGTAACTTTAGCCATAATTTTCTCCTTTTTTATAACACAATACTATCTATTAGAACATTATAACAAAATTTATTTAGTTATTCAATTAAATTTTTCTAAAATTTTATCGAAAAAGGTCTTTTATATTTTATTGTTTTGTGTTAAAATAATAACAGTAAATATTTTCTGGGAGGATTATTATGGCAAGTGTTAATTTTACTCATACTCCTTACGGCGATTTGGCTATTATAAGCATGCGCGGCTGTGAGGATATTTCTGCCAAGGTTGACTATTATCTTATGCAGTGGCGCGGTATGCCAAGCGAACACACATTTGTTGTTCCTGCAAACTGCCCACGTTTTGGCACAGGCGAAGCAAAGGGTGTTTTAAACCACACCGCAAGGGGACTTGATGCTTTTATTATTTGTGACTGCTTTAACCACGGCGTTACATACAAAATGTACGGCAAAGAAGTTCCTATGAGCCCCGATGACCATTACCAAGACTTAAAGCGTATTATTGCAGCACTTGGCGGTAAGGCGCGCAGAATTTCGGTTATTATGCCCATGCTTTATGAAGGCAGACAGCACCGCAGAACCGCAAGGGAATCTATGGACTGCGCTATGGCGCTTCAAGAACTTGTTAATATGGGCGTTAAAAATATTATTACCTTTGATGCCCACGACCCGCGTGTAAACAACGCAATTCCGCTTGACGGTTTTGACAATGTACAAGCCACCTACCAGATGATTAAGGCGTTACTTAGAAATGTGCCCAACATTAAACTTGATAAAGACCACACAATGATTGTTTCGCCCGATGAAGGCGGTATGGGCCGTTGCATTTACTATTCTTCGGTTTTGGGTTTACCCCTTGGTATGTTCTACAAACGCCGTAACTATTCGGTTGTTGTAAACGGTAAAAATCCCATTGAAGCGCACGAATTTTTGGGCAACGATGTTAAGGGCAAAGACCTTATTTTAGTTGACGATATGATTTCTTCGGGCGAATCAATGCTTGATATTGCGGCAAAACTTAAAGCAGAAGGCGCTAACAGAATATTTATGTTCTCTACCTTTGGTCTTTTTGTTGAGGGCTTTGATAAGTTTGACAAATATTATAAACAAGGTCTTATTGATAAAGTGTTCACCACCAACCTTATTTATAATCCGCCTGAGCTATTAGAAAAAGAGTGGTATTGCAACGTTAATATGTCTAAATACATTGCGTTGCTTGTTGATACTCTTAACTGCGACAATTCAATTAGCGAACTTTTAAACCCCATTAACCGTATTAAAAATATTGTTAAAAAATATAACGAAAACGGCAAGGTATAAAAACAAAAACGGCAGAAATTTCTGCCGTTTTTTTATTTTGTTTTTTTGTGGTAAAGATAAGAATAAACGGTTGGAATAATTACCGCCAAGAAGGTAATTACCAACGATATATGCATAGCAAAGTTTGGAAGAATTAACCCCAAAATTAACCAAGCAAAACCGCAAATTACCCAAAGTTTGCCTGCAAAACGGTGTGTTGCATTCCAGTTTTCTTCGCTTTTAAATGTCCACGGAAGTTTTATGCCCAAAGTTTTATTTTGTTTGCATTTGGGTAAATAGTTACCTATCATTATAAACAATATACCAAAGAAAAACGAAAAAATAACGCCAATGTTAATTTCTTTTCCAAGGGCTAAAGCATAAATAATTGTGCTTACTATAACAGAAATAGCAGGAATGGTATAAATAACAACTGCCATTAGTTTTGAATTATTGCTGTTTTTTCCGAATTTTAATTCAAAAAACAAGCAAATCCAATAAATTAAAAATAAAATTAACGGCATAAAAAACACTGCAAAGGGTTTATTCGCAAAACTGTCGGGGCTACCGTTTATATCAAAGTGAATTAGCATTTTTTCGGGCAGTTTATTCCAAACAATAACACCGTAAAGTATTGGCAAAAGTGTAATAATGCTTGGAATTATATATTTAATTTTATTTTTCACTGTTGTTTCCTCCTTTAAGTTCTGTAAGCCAAAGCATTGTTTCTTCAAGTACCGATACATTTATTTCATAATATATAAATTTGCCTTCCCTTTTATCCCTTATTAAATCGGCTTCCTTAAGTATTGAAAGATGCCTTGAAATTGCGGCGCCCGTAATATTAAAATTTTCGCAAATTTCACCTGCCGAAAGGCGCCCATTTTTAAGCATATTTAAAATTTCGCGCCGAACCGGGTCACTAAGTGCCTTTAAAGTGTTGCTTATTGCCACCGTTATTCCCCTTTCATTTAACATTTAACTTAATTGTTAAATGTATTGTAACACACCTACCCTTTTTTGTCAATAAAAAACGGAACTTTTAAAAAAAGTTCCGTTTTATTTTTAATATTATTTTGCCAAGTTTTGTTGTGTAGGCAAATAAATAAAGAGTATACCAAAGTGAAGTTGTTTTAATTTCTTTGCCTTTACGTACAAAAGCCACTGCTTTGGCTATTATATTTTCTTTATTTATTGGCGCATCACATTCAGGCACTGCATCGCCCTTTGTTATTATTTGTTCGCCGTTTATTATTTTGATGCGATGCAAAATATATTTACACTCGTTATTTTTAAAAAGCACAACATCGTTCTTTTTAAATTCTTTTGCTTTTTTTAGCACCACGCTGTCACGCCCGCTTATTAAAAGCGGTGCCATACTTCCGCCCTTTGTGCAAAACTTTACTTTTTTGCCGTTTTCAAGTTCACTTAGCATTAAATCGGAAAGTTCATCTAAATAAACGGGAATTGACCGTTTCATTGCGCTGTATGACACTTCGGCGGCAGAAATATGGTTAATACACTTCATTTTATAAAGCAGACTTTCGCTTAACACAAAATCAAGCGCGGCAAGGCGTTTTTCAACCCTATCTTTTTCTATTCCGCTTTGGGTTTGCTTATAAATATAGCCAATTGCTTCGGCGGGGGTTATTTTTTCAATAACGTTTTCTTCCCCACGTAAAAGAAAGCAAATTCCGCCAAGTTCATACGCGGCATTTTTGCTTAAATCGTGCTTACCGCTAAAGGGTGTGCCGTAAACAAAAATTTTATTGCCAATTTTTCTTAAAACCGGCTTATCATCGTTAATTATTACCGCTTTTTCTTTGAAAAGTTCTAAATAAAACGAAGTGTGGGTTGATTTGCCAACACCCGAATCGGCAGAAAAAAGGTAAGCATAACCGCCAAGCCCAACAGCCGAAGCGTGAATCATTATTCCTGAATAATCAAGCAAACCGTCGCTAAACAAAAAGCCGTAAAGAATATACTCTATTTCTTCATCGGTTAAATTGCTAAACTTAACCCTTGCCTTTTCCATAACCTTTTCGCTTAAAGTAAAAGACATATCAGGCGGCGTGCCGTCGTTTTCCACTTCATAAGGTTTGCCCTGTGTTAAAAGACGGTTATATTTAACGTCCATATCAACATAAAGCCCTGCAATTTTATAGCGTTTCATTTAACCGTCTCCTTTCTTTATTTACTAACAGCTTTAACATTTTCTTCGCCCAATAATTTGGCAAGGTCACTTAACAATTCTTGGCAAATATCTACCCAAAGTGTTTCGTTTGCGCAGTATTTCTTTTGGCTTGTTGAATCGTAAAAATACACAGGTGTTCTGCCTTTGTAATTTTTAAGAATTTCTTTAGCTTGTTCGGTTTTTGCGCCGTTTATGTCGGTTACCTTTAAATACAAAGTTTGCTTTTTTGTTTTTGTTAGCACAAAGCCCTTTGCAAATTCGGGCAGTGCTTCGCAACTATCAAGCATTAGCTCTGCTCTGTTTTCTTCACGCAAAGAAACACGCGCGGTCATTTTAATAATGTTGCCAACGGTTAACAAATGGCGGTTTCGCTCAAACACAGCCGAAAAGCAAACCGCAGGAACACTGGCTGAAGTATCTTCCAGTGTTAAATTAGACATAACCTGACCGCTTTTAAGTTGCCTTTGCGTTAGCGCACTTACCATACAAACCGCCGTTATTTTTGCGCCGTCTTGCACGGTGTCTTCGTTCACCTTTTTAAGCGGTGTTGCCTTAATAAATTTAGCATAATCTGTGTATTCGTTTAAGGGGTGACCGCTTAAATAAAGCCCCGTAACCTCTTTTTCAGCAGCAAGTCGTTCGGCAACAGAAAAATCTTCTACGCTTACCAGTTTTATGCTTGTATCCTCTTCATCGCCAAAAAGTTCCATTTGACCGCCCGCAGTAAAACGGCGGCGGTTTTCGGCAATTTCTAAAATATTTTCGCTGTTAAAAAGCATTTCGCGGCGGTTACTGCCAAGCATATCAAGCGCACCGCTTTTTATTAAGCCCTCAAGCGCACGGCGGTTAAACTCACGCGAAGAATTACGCAAAACAAAATCAACAAAATCGGTGTATTTGCCGTTTGCATTTCGCTCGTTTATAATACGCTGACAAACCGCTTTGCCCAAATTTTTAATTGCCAAAAGCCCTAAAACAATGTTTTCGCCAACCGCCGTAATATCGGTTTGGCTGCTATTGACGTTTGGCGGTAAAATTTTAATGCCCATTCGCTTACATTCGGCAGTGTATTCAACAATTTTATCGGGCGAATCGGTAAGACTTTTTAATAATGATGCCATATAACAAACAGGATAATGGCATTTTAAATATGCAGTTTGATAAGCAATATAGCCATAAGCCGCCGCGTGCGATTTATTAAATGCGTAGGCGCTAAAATCGGCCATATCATCAAAAATTTTATGCGCCGTTTTTTCATCTACCCCGTTTGCCATTGCGCCGCAGCAAATTATGTTGCCGTCTTTATCCTTTTCACCGTAAACAAATGCTTTTCGTTCTGCTTGCATTACATCGTTTTTCTTTTTAGACATAGCGCGTCGCACAATATCGGCTCTGCCCAAAGAATACCCCGCAAGCGCACGGCAAATTTGCATAACCTGTTCTTGATATACAATACAACCGTAGGTTATTTCTAAAATTTCTTTTAATATGGGTGAATCATATTTAACATCTTGTGGGTGGTAACGGTTATGAATATATTTTGGAATTGAATCCATTGGCCCCGGTCGGTAAAGCGATAAAATTGCAATTATGTCTTCTAAATTTTCGGGTTTAAATTGCTTTAACACTTTAACCATACCCGCGCTTTCAAGTTGGAACACGCCCATACTGTGCCCATCGCCAAGCATTTTTAAGGTATCTTTATCGTTTTCGGGTATACAGTTTATATCAAAATCGGGTAATTCTTTTCTTATTTCCTTAACGGTATCATCAATAACCGTTAAGTTTCTAAGCCCCAAAAAGTCCATTTTTAAAAGGCCAAGTTCATCAAGCGCGGTCATTGTGTACTGCGTTACAACCGCTTCATCGTTTTTAGAAAGCGGAACGTAATTAGACACAGGACCTGCCGAAATTACAACACCTGCCGCGTGGGTTGAAGCGTGGCGAGGCATACCCACAACCTTAAGCGCCATATCAACAAGCTGTTTAACGTTGTTATCAGTTTCGTAAAGGGTTTTAAAGTCTTTTGCGTTATTAAGCGCACCCGCTAAATCGTTATGGTATTCACGCGGGATTGCCTTTGCAACTTTATCGCAAAGGTTATACGGGAAATCCATTACCCTGCCAACGTCCCTTACCGCATTTCTTGCCGCAAGGGTGCCAAAGGTTACAATTTGGGCAACACGGTCGGTACCGTATTTATCCACAACGTAATCAATTACCTTTTGGCGGTTTACATAGCAAAAATCAATATCAAAGTCGGGCATTGAAACGCGTTCGGGGTTTAAAAACCTTTCAAAAAGCAGGTTATATTTAAGCGGGTCAATACCTGTTATACCCATACAGTATGCCGCCAAACTGCCCGCGCCCGAACCCCTGCCGGGGCCAACCGGTATGCCATTTTCTTTGGCATAGCGCACAAAATCCCACACAATTAAATAGTAATCAACGTAACCCATTTTTTTAATTACGCTAATTTCGTAATCTAATCGTTCTTTTGCGCCCTCTGGCGCATTTTCACCGTAAATACGCTTAAATCCTTGGTAACATTTTTGGGTAAAATATTCTCCGTGGTCTTGTTCGCCTATATCAAATTCGGGCAGTTTTATGTTGCCGAATTCAAAATCGTAATTGCACCTTTCTGCAATTTTTACGGTGTTTTCAAGGGCTTCGGGCAAATTGTAAAAAACAGCCGCCATTTCTTCGCCGCTTTTTAAATAAAACTCATCGGTATCAAACGAAAGCGGATTATCGTCGGTTAATTTTTTGCCCGTTTGCAAACAAATTAACACCTTTTGTACCTTTGCGTCTTCTTTTTTAATATAATGAACGTCGTTTGTGGCAACAATCGGAATACCCGTTTCGCGCGAAAGTTTAATTAAAAACGGGTTTATGCGCTGTTGTTCTTCGTAAAAATGGTTTTGAATTTCAAGGTAATAATTTTCCTTGCCAAAGACAGAGTTATACCAAAGTGCTTCTTCTTTTGCCTTTTGGTAGTCACCCGCCAAAAGCGCCCTTGCAACAGAACCCGCCAAGCAACCCGAAAGCGCAATAAGACCTTCGCTGTACTGTTCTAAAAGTTCTTTGTCTACCCTTGGTTTTGAATAAAAGCCCTCGGTAAAGCCCTTAGACACAAGTTTAATTAAATTTTTGTATCCTGTTTCGTTTTTGCAAAGCAAAACAAGGTGGTTATATGCTAAATCGTTTACACGTTCTTTATCAAAACGGCTGTTTGGCGCAACGTAAACTTCGCAGCCAATAATTGGTTTTACACCCGCGCGTTTTGCGGCTTTATAAAAGTTTACCGCGCCGTACATAACGCCGTGGTCGGTTATGGCAACTGTGTCTTGTCCATTTTGCTTAACTGCATCAAAAAGTTCACCGATACGGCAGCAGCCGTCCAGCAAACTGTATTCGGTATGCAAATGCAAATGAACAAAATTGGCCATTTTATTTACCTTTTTCTTCCTTTTTTTGTTTTGCTATTTCCATTATTTTTTTAAGCCGATGGTTTAAACCCGAACGGGTTAATGCTTCTTCGCTTAATTTACAAAGTTCACTAAGGGACGCGTTTGGATAACTAATCCGTAAATTTGCCGATGCCTTTAAGCCATCGTCAAGCCCCTCAAAGAACCCGTTTTTAATTAAATATTCTATTGCTTTTCTTTGCGCGATAGATGCTTCTACCTGCTTATCTATGTTTCCTATATCAAGGTTTTGTTTTCGGTTTTCTTTGTTCCTTATTGTTTTGGCAATTTGAACGTCAATTACTTCAAAAACCTTACCGGTAGCACCCATTAAGGTTAAAATTTCTTCAATTGTTTCGCTTTGGTTAAAATAAATTACCATACTGTTTCTTCGCATACTTCTTCTTGGCGAAAGACCGTATTCTGTTAGCAAATGGTAAAATTCAAGCGCTAAAGATAAATCCCTTATAACAAACTCAACGTGGTAGTTTTTATAAGGGTCGCTCATTTGACCGCAAACCAAAAATACACCGCGCACAAATGCGCCAAAACAACATTCTTTTTTAAAAACGTCGCCGTTTATATAAAGGCGGTCGCCATGTTTATAGCCAAATGCTTCCATTACCATTTTGCAAAGGTTTTCTTCTTTTATGTAAACGCTGTAGTTTTTAACCTTTTGACCGCCTACCTTTTGTGACGGCAGTATTGCAAAATGCTTTTTAAGTGCCTTTGCGTAAAACTTTGCAACAAATTCGTTTTCGCTGCGGTAAAGAATTTCTTTGTAAGAAAAATTTCTGCCAAAAAGCAACATACCGTAGCAACAGGCAACTGAACAACAGTCGTTTGCCGATATGTTAGATAGTTCAGTTTTTACTTCGGTGCAAAAGGACATAATTTACTCTCTTCCAACAAAAATTACTTCGGGTTCTAAATTAACCCCGTTGTTTTTATATACTTTTTCTGCTACTTGGTTTATTAGTTCTTTAACATCATGCGCGGTGGCGCCGCCTTTATTTATAACAAATCCAGCGTGTTTTTCGCTAACCTGTGCACCGCCCACAGTAAAGCCCTTTAAACCGTTTTGTTCAATAAGGGCGCCCGCGAAATAACCTGTTGGGCGTTTAAAGGTACTGCCTGCGCTTGGGTATTCAAGCGGTTGTTTATCACGTCGGCGCGAAGCGTAATCTTCCATTTCCGCCATTATTTGTTTGCCGTCTTTATTTTTAAGTGCAAAGGTAACGCTTACAATTATGCACCCATTTTGTTTAAATGTGCTTGTGCGGTAGCCAAGTTTCATTTCTTTATTAGTAAGCGTAATAAATTCGCCGTTTTCGTTTATACATTCGGCATTTAATACAACATCTTTCATTTCGCCGCCGTATGCGCCCGCGTTCATATAAAGCGCACCGCCAACACTACCAGGTATTCCAAAGGCAAATTCTAAACCGCCCAAAGAGTTTAACTGGGCAAAGGTACAAACTTTTGAAAGATGTGCGCCTGCTTCGGCAATTACGGTGCTGTTTTCTTTTTTAACCGTTTTCATTTCTTCAAGTGAAACAACAACACCCTCAATACCCTTATCACTAACAAGCAAGTTACTGCCAAGCCCTAACACAAATAAAGGAATATTTTGACTTTTTGTTATTTCAAGCACTTCTTTTAGTTGCTTTTTATTTTTTACACACACAAACAAATCGGCATTACCGCCAATACGAAATGTTGTGTGTTCACACATTGGTTCGTTTTCTTTACAAATTATGTTATTTTCTTTGCAATAATTTTTTATTTGTGCAAACAAGCAAAGCACTCCTTATTCGTAAAGTTTATAAAGCATTGCCGCGCCAATAATGCCAGCATCGTTACCCAGTTCCGCTACAGTAATTTTTGGGTTGGGAAGCACGTTTCTTGTGTAGTTTTCGTCATAAACAATATCCCTTACGGGTTTTATAAGGTTTTCTTTTTGCGCCGAAACGCCACCGCCAATGCACAGCACTTCGGGCTGAAAAATATTTATTATACTTGTAACACCCGAAGCAAGATATTTTACATAATTTTTAATTACTTTTTGTGCGGCAACATCGCCTTTTTCAGCAGCATCAAACGGAGTTTTACCGTTTACTTTTTCTATATCTCCGTAACAAAGAGACCACATTAAACTGTCTTTATTATTTTGCATTGCCTCTTTCGTGCTTTTTATAAGCGCAGTTGCCGAAGCGTATGATTCAAAACAACCGTGGCGGCCGCAGTTACAGTAATTTCCGTCTGTACAAATAACAATATGGCCAAGTTCGGCACCGCCAAAATTACCGCCGGTAAAAATTTTGCCGTCGGCAATAATTCCGCCGCCAATACCCGTACCAAGAGTTATTGCAATAAAGTTTTTTGTGCCTTTGCCTGCGCCTGCCAAAAATTCGCCGTATGCGGCGGCGTTGGCATCGTTTTCAATATAAAACTCTTTGCCCATGCGTTCTTTTAACATTTTTACAAGCGGAGTATGGCTAAAGCCAAGGTTTTCAGAAACAGCAACTTCGCCTTTTTCAGTATCAACTGCGCCCGGCGCACCAATACCGCAAGCGGTAATATTGCTAATTTCAATTCCTGCATCTTTAACAGCATCAAAACAAGCGCCCGCCATATCGTCGGCAATACTGTCGGCACTTCTTGGAACTGCGGTTTTGCGGTTTGCCCTGCCAACAATATTAAAGTTTTCGTCTACAACGCCAACCGCAATATTAGTGCCGCCTAAATCTATGCCCAAATAGTATTTCATAAATTTCACCTTATTCATAAGGGTCTACCGGTTTATCGGCAGGTTCTTCTTCGTTTAACATACCAAGTTTACCAAGCAAATCTTGTGCGGCATTGTAACCAAGTTTCTTTTGGCGGTTGTTCATTGCCGCTACTTCAATAATTACCGCAAGGTTTCTGCCGGGACGAACAGGAATTGTAACGCTTGGGACTTCAATGCCCAAAATTTCGGTTTTTTGTTCTTCTAAACCCATTCTGTCGTAAACCTTATTGGTATCCCACTGTTCAATATTTAAAACCATATCAATTTTTTCGGTAAGTTTAACTGCGCCAACACCAAAAATACGGCTTGCGTTAATAATACCAATACCGCGAAGTTCAATAAAATGGCGGATATTTTCGGGCGCTGAACCAACAAGCGATTTACTTGAAACCTTTCTAATTTCAACCGCATCATCGGCAATTAAACGGTGGCCGCGCTTAATAAGTTCAATTGCGGTTTCACTTTTACCAACACCGCTTTCGCCAAGCATTAAAATACCTTCGCCGTAAACTTCAACCAAAACGCCGTGCCGTGTAATTCTTGGCGCTAAATGAAGTTTTAAAAACGAAACAAGTGATGCTTCAAGTTCGCTTGTTCCTGTTTCGCAAGAATAAAGCGGAACGCCGTATTTTTTTGCGGCTTCCTGCATATATTCTCCCGCTTTCATACCGCGCGCAAGTATAACCAAAACGGGTTTTAAAGCAAAGAATTTATCGTAACATTCTTTTTTTGCTTGGTCATCAAGTTTTTTAACGTAGCCCTCTTCGGTTTTGCCAATAATTTGAATTCTTGTATTATCAAAAAAATCATAAAAGCCGGCAAACTGAATACCGGGGCGGTTAATTTCAGAACTTTTAATTTCAACCTCTTCAACCTTGCCGTCAAAAACAATTTTTGTAAGTGAAAAACTTTCTATAATTTTCTTTAAAGGTAATGTAAATTCGGTCACTTTAAGCCCTCCTTAAAAAATTTTATATATTTCTTGTTATATTATACTATATTTATCTAAATTTTTAAAGAATTTTTTTGTTTTTCCTTGATAATATAAAAGAAAAACTATATAATGGTTAAGTTAAGACTTTTTATTGGAGGTTTTCATTTTGAAACTTGGTATTGTGGGTTTGCCAAATGTTGGCAAATCAACCCTTTTTAACGCTATTACAAACGCAGGTGCGGCTTCGGCAAACTTTCCTTTTTGCA
>JAZOOT010000054.1:0-7587 GCA_045655165.1 Acutalibacteraceae bacterium | reverse complement strand
AACTGCACTAAAAAAACAAAACCGTATAAAGACATTCTAAAACTGCTTAAAGCGTTAAAGGAAAACGGAATTATGTCTTGCGTTGTTACCAATAAAGCCGATTCAATGACGCAGGTGCTTGTGCCCGAAATTTTTGGGGCTGATTTTACTTTTGATTTTGTTTTGGGCCAATGCCCCGATATTCCCAAAAAACCGCAACCCCACATGGTTTACGTGGCTATGAACGAAATTGGCGTTAATGCCGATGAATGTTTTTTTGTGGGCGATTCATATACCGATATGTTGGCGGGCGGCAGCAGCGGTAATATTCCCGTTGGCGTACTTTGGGGCTACCGCGACGAAAAGGAACTTAAAGACAGCGGCGCAAGGTTTATTGTTAGCGAACCAATGCAAATTTTAAATTTAATTAAAGAAATAAATGCTTAAGGTGGGTAAATATGAAAAGACAAGATTATATTACTTGGGATGAATATTTTATGGGCATTGCTTTGCTGTCGGCAAGGCGCAGTAAAGACCCGTCTACACAGGTGGGCGCTTGTATTGTAAGCAAAGACAATAAAATTCTGTCGGTTGGCTATAACGGTATGCCCCGTTTTTGTGATGACGATGAATACCCCTGGGCGCGTGAAGGCGAAGCTTTAGAGTCAAAATATTTGTTTGTTTGCCACGCCGAACTTAATGCAATCCTTAACTATTCGGGCGATAACAATTTGCTAAAGGGAAGCAAGGTTTATACAACGCTTTTTCCTTGTAACGAATGTGCAAAAGCGCTTGTGCAAAGCGGTGTTGGCGAAATAATTTACTATAGCGATAAATATGCCACAACCGATAGCACTTTGGCGGCAAAAAGAATGTTTAGAAGTGCCGGAATAACCCTAACGCCTTATGAATTTTCAAATAAAGAAGAATTTATAAAACTTTAAATCTATTCCCTAACGCAAAAAAGCGTTGGGGAATATTATTTTGTAAAAATGGCGAAAAAATAATATAAAAAAGCTAAAAAATGTATTGTAAAAATCGGTAAAATTTAGTATAATGAATTCGATTAGATTTTTTGTAATTTCAAAATGGCTTTTGATAGGAGGTAAGTTTTTATGAGCATGGGATTTGTTTGCGCAATGGGAATGGGAACAGTGTTTATTGGCCTTGTTTGCATTGTAATTCTTTGCGTTATTTTTAGCGCAATTATTGGTGCAGGAAAAAGTAAAAAGGAAGAAAAAGCCCAAACGGCGGTTTCAGCTCCTGCAACAAATAACACCGCAGAAATTCCTGAACGTCAAAAAGTTTTGGCCGCGGTTTGTGCCGTTTTGGCAGAAGAACTTGGTACCGACGTTTCGGCACTTAAGGTTCATTCCTTTAAAAAGCTTTAATATAAAAAAGTAAACTACACGAAAGGTGATATTAAAATGAAAAAGTATAAAGTAAATGTAAATGGCACAGAATATGAAATCACAGTTGAAGTTGCAGATGCTGCTGCTGTTTCGGCTCCTGCCGCTGCTCCTGCACCCGCTGTTGCTCCTGCACCCGCTGCTGCTCCCGTGGCTGCTGCCAACGGCGAAAAGGTTACAAGCCCAATGCCAGGCACAATTCTTTCTGTTAACGTTAAACCCGGCGATGCTGTAAAAGCAGGACAGGTTCTTATGGTACTTGAAGCCATGAAAATGGAAAACGAAATTATGGCAGGATGCGACGGCACAATTGCTTCTGTTGAAGTTGCTCAGGGGGCTTCTGTTGAAACCGGCGCACTTCTTTGCGTTATTGCATAATTTTTGGCGGAGGACAGCACAATGAAAAAGAAATTCTTGCTGTGCCTTTGCGTTGCGTTGCTTGCAACTGCGCTTGTTTTTTCGGGAATAAGCGTGCTTGCCGCACCCGCTGATAACGGCACAAGGGTAGAAGGAGACAGCACCCTTTTAACTGTAAGGCCAGCCCTTATAGATGAAACCGGTGTTCCTCAGTTTACCGTTTCAATTAAAAACAACAGTATGGATAAAACCGTACTTGGCGCAAAAATTATTTTCACTGCCGATGAACTTGGTATTGGTACAAAAGAAATTTCGGTTGGTGAAATTGGCGCAACACACACCAAAAATGTAACCGTTAACCTTTTGGCAGACGGTGGCGCAAATGCTAATTCTTTGGTTAGTTTTGACCTTGTTTATAACGTTAGCGATGCAAACGGCATTGTTTTCCCCGGCGATGACAACACCTATGCGTTAAGTTATACCGACGTATTAAACACCCCTGCTTCAAGCGAAATGGAAGTTGTTAAAAACTTCTTAAACCAAACCGGCTTTAAGGCAGTTTTTGGTAACCTTGGTAAAGGTTTGGCAGGCGATGGCACACCCTTTGAAAACTTTGTTGCAAACTACGGCACTTTGGTAATGATTTTAATTTCCTTTGTGCTTATGTATCTTGCCATTGCAAAGGGCTTTGAACCGCTTCTTTTGTTGCCAATTGCATTTGGTATGCTTTTAACAAACCTCCCCGGTGCAGAAATGTTCCACGAAGCGCTTTTTGCAGGCGGTCATGTTCATTGGGACCTTTTCTCTTCAACCGCAGGTTTGCTTGACTATTTATACCTTGGTGTTAAACTTGGTATTTATCCTTGTTTAATTTTCCTTGGCGTTGGAGCTATGACCGACTTTGGTCCCCTTATTGCCAACCCCAAAAGTTTGCTTTTAGGCGCTGCTGCACAGGGTGGTATTTTTGCAACCTATGTTGGTGCAACCCTTTTGGGCTTTACACCCGCGCAGGCATCTTCTATTGGTATTATCGGCGGTGCCGACGGCCCCACTGCAATTTTTGTAACTTCAAAACTTGCGCCCGAACTTTTAGGTCCCATTGCTGTTGCTGCATATTCGTATATGGCGTTGGTTCCTGTAATTCAGCCCCCCATTATGAAAGCGCTTACCACCAAGAAAGAACGTATGATTGTTATGAAACCGTTACGTCAGGTTTCTAAACGCGAAAAAATTGTGTTCCCCGTTGTTGTAACCGTTTTCGTTGCATTGTTGGTACCTTCGGCTGCTCCGCTTGTTGGTTGCTTAATGCTTGGTAACCTGTTTAAAGAATGTGGTGTAACCGACCGACTTTCTAAAACCGTACAAAACGAACTTATGAATATTGTTACAATATTCCTTGGTACCACAGTTGGTGCAACTGCAACTGCCACAACATTCCTTTCGCTTAAAACCTTAATGATTATGGGTATGGGTATTGTTGCATTTGGCTTTGGCTCTGCTTGCGGTGTTATCCTTGCTAAAATTATGAACATCTTCTCTAAAAATAAGGTTAATCCGCTTATTGGTTCTGCGGGCGTTTCCGCTGTTCCTATGGCAGCAAGGGTTTCACAAACTGTTGGACAAAAAGAAAACCCCAAGAACTTCCTTTTAATGCACGCTATGGGCCCCAACGTTGCAGGTGTTATTGGCTCGGCAATTGCCGCAGGCGTACTTCTTGCATTGTTCGGTTAATAAGGAGAAAATTTTATGACAAAATTAAACATTACAGATACAATTTTGCGTGATGCGCATCAATCTCAAGCGGCAACAAGAATGACGCTTGAGCAAATGCTTCCCGCACTCAGCGAACTCGATAAAATCGGCTACTGGTCGGTTGAATGTTGGGGCGGCGCAACATTTGACGTGTGTATGCGTTTTTTGAACGAAGACCCGTGGGAGCGTTTGCGTGCAATTCGCAAGGCAATGCCCAACACAAAACTTCAAATGCTTCTTCGCGGTCAAAACATTTTGGGTTATAAACACTATGCCGACGATGTTGTTGAAGCATTTGTTAAAAAATCCATTGAAAACGGCATTGATGTTATTCGTATTTTTGACGCACTTAACGACACCAGAAATATGGAATGCGCAATGAAAGCGTGTAAAAAATACGGCGGTATTTGTGAGGCCGCAATGAGTTATACAATTAGCCCTGTTCACAACGAAGATTACTTTGTTGAACTTGCAAAGAAACTTGAAAAAATGGGCGCCGATGTTATTTGTATTAAAGATATGGCAAACCTTTTGCTTCCTTACCAGGCATATTCTTTAATTAAAAAACTTAAAGAAGCAGTTAAATGCCCCATTCATTTGCATACCCACAACACAACCGGTACAGGCGATATGACACTTTTAATGGCAGCACAAGCGGGTGTTGATATTGTTGATACCGCGCTTTCGCCATTTGCAAACGGTACCGCAAACCCCGCAACCGAAGCGTTGGTTGCCACAATGCAAGGCACCGAACGCGACACAGGCCTTGATTTAACCAAATTGGCTGAAGCTGCAAAACACTTTAGAAGTGTTGCCGATGAAATGAAAGCAACAGGCACACTTGACCCCAAAGTGTTAAGCGTTGATACCAAAACACTTATTTACCAAGTTCCCGGCGGTATGCTTTCTAATATGATTTCGCAACTTAAACAGGCAGGTAAAGAAGATAAATATTACGACGTTTTGGCAGAAGTGCCCAAGGTTCGTGAAGATTTCGGTTATCCTCCGCTTGTTACACCAACAAGCCAAATTGTTGGTACTCAGGCAGTTATGAACGTAATTTCGGGCGAACGCTATAAAATGGTTCCCAAAGAATCTAAAGGTTTGCTTCGCGGTGAATACGGCACACTTCCTGCAAAGGTTAACGAAGACGTTAGAAAGAAATGTATTGGCGATGATAAGGTTATCTTTTGCCGTCCTGCCGATTTAATAGAACCCGAACTTGAAAAATACAAACAAGAAGCAGGGGAATTGGCTCGTTGCGAAGAAGATGTTTTAAGTTACGCTTTGTTCCCGCAGGTTGCTTCTAAATTCTTAAAAGAAAAATACGCTGTTAAAGAAACACCCAAAAATATAGATAAAAACGGCGTTCGTACTCTTATAGTAGAGGATTTATCTATTTAATTTATTAAGCGGACTGCATTGCGGTCCGCTTGAATTCCCTTTAAAAAGGAGTTATTTATGCTTTTAACTGTTGATATTGGCAACACAAACATAACGCTTGGCGTGTTCTTAAAAGAAGAACTGTTGTTAACGGCTCGGCTTGATACAAACCCAAGAAAAACGGCCGACCAGTATGCCGTTGATATTAAAAACGTTCTGTCACTGCATAACCAAGACCCAAAGGCAATTAAAAACTGCATAATTGCGTCGGTTGTTCCCACAGTTGGCGAATCCGTTAAACGCGCGGCGGCGCTGCTTTGCGGTGCAGAACCAATTTTGCTTGGCCCCGGTGTAAAAACAGGGCTTAATATTAAAATAGATAACCCCGCTCAACTTGGTGCCGACCTTGTTGCAGGTGCTGTTGGCGTTATTGGTAAATACCAAATGCCCTGCATTGTTGTTGATATGGGTACTGCAACAACAGTTAGTGTGCTTGATAAAAACGGCTCGTTTATTGGCGGTTCTATTGCTGCTGGCGTGCGTTTAACCTTAAAAGCACTTTTTGAAAACACTGCTCAACTGCCAAGCATTTCAATAACAGCGCCACAAAAGGTTATTGCAACAAACACTGTTGACTGTATGCGTTCGGGGCTTGTTTACGGTGCCGCCTCAATGATAGACGGTCTTATAGAACGCGCAGAAAATGAACTTGGCGAAACCGCTTGCGTGGTTGCAACAGGTGGCTTAAGCAAAGAAATAATTGCCCACTGCAAAAGGGAAATTATATACGACGATAACCTGCTTTTGCACGGTTTAAGAAAAATTTTTGAAAAAAACAATTAAAATAAGATATAATGAACTGTACTCGCAAGAGATAGTATCGGAGGTATTTTTATGTCAAAAGGTAAAATTCAAACAGAAAAAGTAGTTTTGGGCGCAGTGCTAACTGCACTTGTTGTGGTACTCCAACTGCTTGGCGCATTTATTCGCTTTGGCCCGTTTTCAATTTCGCTTGTGCTCGTGCCAATTGTAATTGGCGCGGCAATGTGCGGCACAAAAATAGGCGCTTGGCTTGGTTTTGTGTTTGGCGCAGTTGTGCTTATAAGCGGTGACGCAGCACCGTTTATGGCGGTTGATATTGCGGGTACCATTGTAACGGTTTTGGCAAAGGGCACTTTGTGCGGTCTTTGCGCAGGTCTTGTTTATAAACTTTTAAGCAAGTATAACCAATATTTAGCCGTTATGGTTTCGGCTGTAGTTTGCCCTGTGGTTAATACGGGCGTGTTTTTACTTGGCTGTAAAATGTTTTTTATGAGCGCCATTACACAGTGGGGCGCAGCCGAGGGCTTTAATTCTGTGGTAAAATATATGTTTATTGGCCTTGCGGGCGGCAATTTTATTGTTGAACTTTTGGTTAATATAATCCTTGCCCCTGTAGTGATTCGCTTAATAAAACTTAATAAAAAACTGTAAAAAGATGCTGTATAGCACTTTTTTGTATTTAATTTAACAAAATTGGTAAAAATTTAAAAAAATACTTTATTTTTTTAGAAATGTTTGTTATAATATACTG
This sequence comes from Acutalibacteraceae bacterium, assembly GCA_045655165.1. Taxonomy (GTDB): domain Bacteria; phylum Bacillota; class Clostridia; order Oscillospirales; family Acutalibacteraceae; genus SIG607. The sequence continues at coordinate 1,134 of JAZOOT010000054.1, read as the reverse complement.
GATACTCTGGAAAAAGTAGAGTTTTTAGTAAAAAGATGGAGAAATCCATAAAATTCAGGAGGTTTATTATGAGTCACAAGTATGTCTATCTCTTTAGCGAAGGCAATGCCACAATGCGTGAACTTCTTGGCGGTAAAGGTGCAAACCTTGCAGAAATGACCCACATCGGTCTCCCTGTTCCTCAGGGCTTTACCGTTACTACCGAAGCTTGCACACAGTATTATGAAGATGGCAGAAAAATTAACGATGATATTCAAGCACAAATTATGGAATACATTGATAAAATGGAAGCTATCACCGGCAAAAAATTCGGCGATAAAACAAACCCGCTTCTCGCTTCCGTTCGTTCGGGCGCAAGAGCTTCTATGCCGGGTATGATGGATACCATTCTTAACCTTGGTCTTAATGAAGAGGTTGTTGAAGTAATGGCTGCTCAGTCGGGTAACGCTCGTTGGGCTTACGACTGCTACAGAAGATTTATTCAAATGTACTCCGACGTTGTTATGGAAGTTGGTAAAAAGTACTTTGAAGAACTTATTGACAAAATGAAAGAAGAAAAGGGCGTTAAGCTTGACGTTGAACTCACTGCTGACGACCTTAAAGAACTTGCAAATCAGTTTAAGGCAGAATACAAATCTAAAATTGGCAAAGACTTCCCGTCTGACCCCAAAGAACAACTTATGGGTGCTGTTGAAGCCGTATTCCGTTCTTGGGATAACCCCCGTGCAAACGTATACCGTCGTGATAACGACATTCCTTACTCATGGGGTACAGCCGTAAACGTACAGATGATGGCGTTCGGTAACATGGGTGATAACTGTGGTACAGGTGTTGCATTTACTCGTGACCCTGCTACAGGTGAGAAGAAGCTCATGGGCGAATTCCTCACAAACGCACAGGGTGAAGACGTAGTTGCAGGTGTTCGTACACCTATGCCCATCGCACAGATGGAAGAAAAGTTCCCCGAGGCATACGCTCAGTTTATGGACGTTTGCAAGATCCTCGAGAACCACTACAGAGACATGCAGGATATGGAGTTCACAGTTGAAAACGGTAAGCTCTATATGCTCCAGACAAGAAACGGTAAGAGAACTGCTCAGGCTGCTCTCAAGATCGCTTGTGACCTCGTTGACG
>JAZOOT010000053.1:0-19445 GCA_045655165.1 Acutalibacteraceae bacterium | reverse complement strand
AATGTACCGTATGCTAATAAAACAAGATTTAAGCCGTTTTGATTTATCTTCAATTCACCACGCTACAACGGCAGGCGAAGCCCTTAACCCCGAGGTGTTCTACCAGTTTAAAAAGGCAACCGGTTTAAGTATTGCCGAGGGATTTGGCCAAACCGAAATGACATTGGGCATTGCTAACTTGGTTGGTACAATGCTTAAACCCGGTGCAATGGGTAAACCTGTGCCTGGTTACGGTATTGACTTGGTTGATGCTGACGGCAACCCAGTAGCCGACGGTGTAAACGGTGAAATTGTTATTCATACAGACCCAGTCACTACCTGCGGTGTATTTTTGGGTTACTATAATGAACCCGAAAAAACTGCTGCCGTTTGGCACGACGGAATGTACCATACAGGCGATTTGGCTTGGCGCGATGAAGACGGATATTATTGGTATGTTGGCCGTGCCGATGATGTTATTAAATCTTCGGGTTACCGCATTGGCCCCTTTGAAATTGAAAGCACAATTATGGAACTTCCCTATGTTTTGGAATGCGGTGTTTCGGCCGCGCCCGATGAAGTTCGCGGTCAGGTTGTAAAGGCAAGCATTGTGCTTGTTAAGGGCACCGAACCCACTGAACAACTTAAAAAGGATATTCAGGCGTATGTTAAAACAAGAACTGCACCTTATAAATATCCGCGTATTGTTGAATTCCGCGATGAACTGCCAAAAACCATAAGCGGAAAAATTATTAGAAATAAACTTTAATAAAAATATTGACTTTTTTTAAAAAAAGTGATATGATTCCTAAAACGGAAAATTAAAGATGTTGATGAAGAGGTATATTAAAACAACCCGTTAAAGAGAGATGGCGGTTGGTGTAAGCCATTACGGGATTTAATATATGTAGCTTCGGAGTCTGGAGGAAGAAAGCATTTTGCCGTAGAACCTCCGCGCGTAAGCTGCGTAAGTGCTTAGGGTGTGTTGGCACCTAATAAGTGGTATTTGCTGTGAGGTAAATGCAATTTGAGTGGTACCGCGGGCTAAATTTTGCTCGTCTCAAAGGAATCAAACTTTGAGACGGGCTTTTTTGCTTTTATTTGAGGTGTTTTATGGAACAAAACATAACCGGTATGGCTTATAAAATTAAAGAAATGGCGGGGCGAATTAAAGAACTGCGTGAAATTACAGGCCTTACTGTAGAAGAAATGGCTGAACGCACCGGTATTAGCGTAGAAGAATACATTGAAAGCGAAGCAGGTAATAGAAACTTAAGTGTTGCTTTTTTATACCACTGTTCACTTTCTTTCGGCGTTGATATGGGTGACTTAATTGAGGGCCGAAGCCCTAAATTACAGGCATACGCTTTAACAAGAAAAGGGCAGGGTCAGCGCATTGAAGAGGCGCACCATATGGTGGGTTACAACCTTGCTGCCGATTTCCGTAACCGCATTGCGCTTCCTTTATATATGGAACTTAACTACCGCGAGGGTGCCGAATACGAAGATATTGAACTTACCACCCACGAAGGCCAAGAATGTGATATTGTTATTCGCGGTCATATGCGCATACAAATTGGTGGCCACACCGAAATTTTACACCCGGGTGACACAATTTATTACGATTCTTCAACACCCCATGGTATGATTGCAGTTGACGGTGAAGATTGCGCTTTTTATGCTATTGTTTTGCGCAACGCTGCCGCACGAAAAGAAGAACAACTTGCCACCGAAGCAAAACCCATTAAATTGGTGCGCAAGGGTGACGATAAAGAAAGAATTTACAATAACTTTATTATTCCAACTGAAGAAGACGGCAAGTTGATTGGCATTGATTTTAAAAACCAAGAAAAATTCAACTTTGCATACGATATTGTAGATGAACTTGCCAAGCGCGAACCAAACAAATTGGCAATGCTTCATTTAAGCGAAGACGGCACCGAACGCCGTTTTACCTTTAAAGATATTAAAATGGAATCCGCGCGCGCGGCGAATTACTTTAAGTCATTAGGCATTAAGCGCGGCGACCGCGTTATGTTGGTGCTTAAAAGGCATTACCAATTTTGGTTTAGTATTCTTGGCTTACATAAATTGGGTGCGGTTGTAATTCCTGCCACAAACCAACTTGTTGAAAAAGATTTTGTTTACCGTTTTGGTGCCGCTAAAGTTAAAGCCATTGTTTGTACGGCAGATGGCGAGGTTGCTTCTTTTGTAGATGCCGCCGCAAAACAAACACCTAATTTAACCACAAAAATTATAGTTGGCGGCAGCCGCGAGGGTTGGCACAACTTTAACGAAGAATACACAATGTACAGCAGTCATTTTGAGCGTACTGAAGATACCGCCCAAGGAAGCGACCCAATGCTTATGTTCTTTACTTCGGGCACTTCGGGTTACCCCAAATTAGCGGCGCACAATTATAAATACCCGCTTGGCCATTTTATAACCGCAAAATATTGGCACCAAGTTAACCCCGACGGTTTGCATTTAACAATTTCCGATACCGGTTGGGCAAAATCGCTTTGGGGTAAACTTTACGGCCAATGGCTTTGTGAAGCGCCAATATTTGTATACGATTTTGACCGCTTTGATGCCGAAAAAATTCTTCCGCTTTTCAAAAAATACGGCATTACTACCTTCTGTGCACCGCCAACAATGTACCGTATGCTAATAAAACAAGATTTAAGCCGTTTTGATTTATCAAGCATTGAACACGCGTCTATTGCGGGTGAAGCGCTTAACCCCGAAGTTTTCCGACAATTCCAAAAGGCAACAGGGCTTGAAATTATGGAGGGCTTTGGTCAATCTGAAAGCACCTTAATAATTGGTAACCTTACAGGATATAGCCATAAAATCGGTGCCATGGGTAAACCTGCACCGCTTTACGATGTTCATTTGTTAGACAGTGACGGTAACGAAGTTGCCACAGGTGAAAACGGCGAAGTATGTATTAATATTAAAAACGGTTTGCCTTGCGGTTTAAGTTACGGTTACGAAGGTAACGAAGAAACCACCAAAGAGGTATGGCGCGACGGTTGGTACCACACAGGCGATTTGGCTTGGCGCGATGAAGACGGTTTTTACTGGTATGTTGGCCGTGTAGACGATGTTATTAAGTCGTCGGGCTACCGCATTGGTCCCTTTGAAATTGAAAATGTTATTATGGAACTCCCCTATGTTTTGGAATGCGGTGTTTCGGCTGCGCCCGATGAAGTTCGCGGTCAGGTTGTAAAGGCAAGTATTGTGCTTGTTAAAGATTTTAAACCCACCGAACAACTTAAAAAAGACATTCAAAACTATGTTAAAACAAGAACAGCGCCTTATAAATATCCGCGTATTGTGGAATTCAGGGAAAGTTTGCCCAAAACCACAAGCGGAAAAATTATTCGCAAACAACTTTAATTGGAGTTATTATGGAGCATAAACGTTTAACGCTTTTTGCAGGGCATTACGGAAGCGGTAAAACAAATATTGCAGTAAACTATGCACTGCTTTTGGCAAAACAGGGGAAAAAGGTTTGCATTGCCGATTTAGATATTGTAAACCCTTATTTCCGCACTAAAGACAGCGCAGAAGATTTGGCAAAAGCAGGGGTAGAACTTGTTTCACCGCAGTTTGCCAATTCTAATGTAGATTTACCTGCATTACCTGCAGAAGCATATAAATTAGTGACAGATAAAAGCATTTATGGTATAATGGATATTGGCGGTGACGACCGCGGAGCGTATGCTTTGGGCCGTTATGTGCCGTCAATAATTAACGAAAACAATTATAAAATGGTGTTTGTAGCAAACTGTTATAGGCCACTTACCGCAACACCGCAAGATGCACTCACGGTTATGCGTGAAATTGAAGAAGCGTGTAAACTTAAATTTACCGATATTATAAATAATTCTAATCTTGGTGAAGAAACGGTGGCAGACACAGTTTTGGCTTCAACCGATTATATAAACGAATTAAGCGAAATAAGCGGACTTCCCGTTTTTGCCCACACTGTAAAAAAAGCGGTAGCGGAAGAACTAAAAGGGAAGTTAAGCCCTGTTATTTCACTTGATTTACAAAAGAAATTGTTTTGATTTATTATAGGGAGGAATAAAGATGGCAAAAGTAACATTCCGCACAGATTGGTGCAAAGGTTGCGGCCTTTGTGTAGATGCTTGTCCTAAGGGCTGTCTTGCAATCAATTCGGAAACAATTAACAAAAAAGGATATTCCCCTGCTGTGATGATAAATCCCGATAAATGCATTGGCTGTGCTTTTTGCGCAACCATGTGTCCCGATTGCATTATCACTGTAGAAAGATAAGGAGGTTACCTATGGCAGACAGAGTTTTAATGAAAGGTAACGAAGCAATTGCCGAAGCCGCCATTCGCGCGGGTTGTAAGCATTACTTCGGTTATCCTATAACCCCACAAACCGAAATTGCCGCTTATATGGCTAAAAAAATGCCCAAAATTGGCGGTGTTTTCTTACAAGCAGAAAGCGAAATTGCATCAATAAATATGGTTTACGGCGCAGCAGCCGCAGGCGTACGCGTAATGACTTCGTCTTCAAGCCCCGGAATTTCCCTAAAGGCAGAAGGGCTTAGTTATATTGCAGGTTCAGATGTACCCGCTTTGGTTGTAAATGTTCAGCGCGGAGGCCCCGGTCTTGGCGGTATTCAACCCTCGCAGTCCGATTATTTTCAAGCAACAAAGGGCGGCGGCCACGGTGACTACCGTATGATAGTTTTGGCACCTGCTTCGGTACAGGAAATGGCAAGTCTTACTGTAAAGGGCTTTAATTTGGCCGATAAATACCAAATTACTTCTATGATTTTGGCCGACGGTACAGTTGGTCAAATGATGGAGCCGATTTCCTTTGAAGATGTTGAAATTGAAACTTACGAAAAACCTTGGGCATTAACCGGCACAAATTGCGAAAGAAAACACAACATTGTTAATTCGCTTTACTTAAAACCCGAAGAGTTAGAAGCCAAAAACTTTGAACGCTACCAAAAATATAAGGTAATAGAAGAAAACGAGGCACTTTGGGAAGAGTATATGATGGAAGATGCAAAATATTGTGTTGTTGCTTTTGGTATTGCCGCCCGTGTTGCTAAAAACGCGGTTGTTGCGGCAAGGGAACAGGGTATAAAGGTTGGTCTTATTCGCCCCATTACCTTGTGGCCTTTCCCAAAAGATGCTTTAAAAAAGGCAGCCGATAAGGTTAAAGGTTTTATTTCGGTTGAACTTAATATGGGCCAAATGATAGAAGATATTCGCCTTTATACCGAAAGTAAAAAACCAATTGCGCTTTGCAACCGCACAGGCGGTATGATTCCAAGCCCCGAAGAAGTTTTAGAAAGCATTAAAAATGCCCAGAAAGGAGTGTTCTGATTATGGCAGTAGTATTTAAAAAACCAAATTCTTTAACAGACATTCCGTTTCACTATTGCCCCGGTTGCCCCCACGGTATTATTCACCGTTTGGTTGCCGAGGTAATTGATGAGCTTGGTGTTGAAGGTAAAACAATAGGCGTAGCCCCTGTTGGCTGTGCCGTTATGGCTTACGATTATTTCACTTGCGATATGATAGAAGCCGCCCACGGCAGAGCACCTGCTGTTGCTACCGGTATTAAAAGAAGCCGTCCTGAAAATATTGTGTTTACATACCAAGGCGACGGTGATTTGGCTTCAATTGGCATGGCAGAAACAGTACATTCTGCCGCACGAAACGAAAACATAACAGTCATTTTTGTAAACAATGCTATTTACGGTATGACAGGCGGTCAAATGGCGCCCACAAGTTTGCCAGGCCAAGTAACACAAACTTCGCCTTATGGCCGCGATGTTAACCATTGCGGTTGGCCAATTAAAGTTTCGGAAATGCTTGCTACCTTGGAAGGCCCCGAATACATTGCCCGCGTTGCCGTTAACAATGTTAAAAATGTAATGCAGGCAAAAAAGGCAATTAAAAAGGCGTTTAAGAACCAGCTTGACGGCAAAGGTTTCTCTTTGGTTGAAGTTGTTTCGGCTTGCCCAACAAACTGGGGCATGACACCGCAAAAAGCGCTAGAATGGGTAGAAAGCGATATGCTTCCTTATTACCCAATTGGTGTTTACAAAGACAGAAGCGCTAATAAGGAGGAGAGTAAATAATGAAAACCACACAAATCCTTATTGCCGGCTTTGGCGGACAGGGCATTTTATTTGCAGGTAAATTTTTGGCATACAAGGGCTTAACCGAAAATTTGCAGGTTTCTTGGTTGCCGTCTTACGGCCCAGAAATGCGCGGCGGTACTGCTAACTGTAATGTTATAATTTCAGAAACACCCGTTGGCAGCCCAATTATTACAAAACCCGATGTTTTGGTTGCAATGAATTTGCCTTCGCTTCAAAAGTATGTAAATACAGTAGCCCCCGGCGGTCAAATTTATGTTGACAGCGCCTTAATTGATGAAAAGGTAGAAAGAAACGATGTAGAAGTTTTTTACATTCCCGCTACCCAAATGGCAAAAAGCGAAGGTATTGCAACCTTGGCGAATATGATTATTATGGGTCACCTTTTGGAAAACAACCCCGAACTGTCTTTTATTGGAACAGAAGATGTTGTTAAAAAGTTGGTTCCGCCCACCAAAGCGGCGCTTGTTGAACTAAACCTTAAAGCGCTAACTTTGGGTAAAGAATATAAATAATGCCAATATAGGCAAGTAATATTAGGAGGTATTTTATTATGAATGCAATGACAGAAATGAGCAATTATCGCCACGAAAAAGTTTTGTTTGTAAACAACGAAAAAGCTGGTCTTAAAGCAATAATTGCCGTACACAACACAAACTTGGGTCCCGCTATTGGCGGTTGCCGTTTGTTCCCTTATGAATCTTACGATGATGCACTTTTTGATGTTTTGCGTCTTTCACGCGGTATGTCGCACAAAAATGCAGTTGCCGGTTTGCCCCACGGCGGCGGTAAAGGTGTAATTATTGCTGACCCTTCACAAAAAACCGAAGCAATGTTTGAAGCATTTGCAGAAGCAGTAAACAATTTGGGCGGTCAGTACATAACTGCCGAAGACGTAAACACAACCTGCGATGACGCTATGGTTATGTTGCGTAAAACAAAATATCTTTGCGGTTTGCCCATGAACAGCGGCGACCCATCGCCCTTTACTGCAAGAGGTGTATGGCAGGGTATTAAAGCCACCGCTAAAGTTGCTTTGGGCCGCGACGATTTAGAAGGCCTTACCATTGCTGTTCAAGGCCTTGGTAAAGTTGGTTACGATTTATGCCGTCTTTTGCACGAAAGCGGTGCAAACCTTATTGTTGCCAACAGAAGCAATAAAGAAGCACTTGACCGCGCAGCAGCCGAATTCGGTGCAAAAATTGTTGCTACCAACGATATTTATGCACAAGAATGTGATATTTTCTCGCCCAACGCTATGGGTGCTATCTTAAATCCCCAAACCATTCCCACTTTAAAATGTAAAGCAGTTGCAGGCGGCGCAAACAACCAAATTTTAGACGATGCTTCGGGCCTTGCATTAAAAGCACGCGGTATTTACTATGCGCCTGATTTTGTTATTAACGGCGGCGGTGTTATAAATGCAGCAGCCGAAGTTGATGGACCTTATAACAAAGAAGAAGTTATTAAAAAGGTTGACAACATTTATAACAGCATTGAACATATATTAAGCGAATCTAAGAAAACAGGCGAACCCGAAGGCATTATTGCTACACGCTACGCTGAATCTCTTATTTATCGTTAATAAAAAACTGTTAGGGTTTCCCTAACAGTTTTTTTCTATTCTATTAAAAATGTATTTCATTAGTTCGTCTTCGTTTAAGTTAAGAACATATTGAAATTCGCCGTATAAAAGTTGCTCTGCATCTTTTAAAAATCGTTCGTCAGAGGCAAAAAGGCGTTTCCCATTTGCTTCGCGTTCTTTCTTTTCAAAAAACAGGGCTTTAATCATTTTTATAAGTTCGGTATGATTTCCTTCGGAAAGTATGTACTTATACTTTTCTTTTCGGGTGCTTTCGTTGGATATCCAGTTGGCGTTTTCATTAGGCATTGAATCAATAAGTTCGTTTATTTCTTCTTCTGATAATATTTTTCTCATTTTAGAAAGAACATTTTTATTATCTATTGGAACAAAAAAGGTTGAACTTTCGCTTTTAATTGGTTTAAGCACAAAATATTTGTTTTTTGCGCCCATAATGTTCTTTTCTTCAATACCCGTAATTTCGCAAACACCGTGCGAACCATATATAATTATATCGTTAATTTGAAACATAAAACCCCTGCTTTCATATTGTGTATATAAATATTTTAGCACGCATTTTAAAAAATTTCATATACTTTTTTTAAAAAAACAAAAAATTGTGCTGTAAAAAAGAGCCCGAGCCGCAAATGCGACTCGGACTCTTGGTTTTATTTTTCATCTTTGTAAATTTCTTTAAAGTATTTGTAAGTGTCAACCTTAAGTTCGCCGCAGGCGTCTTCGTCGCAAGCAATAATGCCGTCTGCATGAAGCTGAAGTGCGCTAATTGTCCAAGCATGGTCAACGCCACCCTCAACACAGTGCTTTAATGCGCGTGCTTTGTTGTGTCCGCTTATAAGCAAAAGAACCTGTTTAGAATCGCAAACTGTGCCAACACCAACCGATAAAGCAGTTTTGGGAACTTTGTTGGGGTCGTTATCAAAGAAGCGCGAGTTAACAATTAAAGTATCTTGTGTTAAAGCGCGTACGCCAGTGCGGGAAACAAGCGAAGTAAAGGGTTCGTTAAATGCAATGTGACCGTCAACACCGCTGCCGCCAAGGAACAAATCAATGCCACCGTAAGCCGCAATTTTATCTTCATAACGTTTGCATTCTGCTTCTAAATCTGCTGCCATACCGTTTAAAATATTAATGTTTTCAGCAGGAATATCAATGTGGTTAAAGAAGTTATCGTGCATAAAGTACCAATAACTTTGGTCGTGCTCTTTTGGCAAACCAACATATTCATCCATATTAAAAGTAACAACGTTTTTAAAGGTAACTTTGCCTTCTTTGTTCATTTTAATAAGGTTTTTGTAAACACCAAGCGGAGAAGAACCAGTGGGAAGACCAAGTACAAACGGGCGGTCTTCTTTGTGGGCATTTATTGCAGCGGCAATGTGTTCTGCTGCCCACAAACTCATATCTTCATAATTGTTTTTAATAATAAGTTTCAAGTGAATCACTCCTAAAAAAATTGTTAAATTTATTATACTACAAACAAATCATTTTATCAAGAAACCAGTTGTATATTTTTAAAAATATATTTAAAATTGACTGCAAGATTTCATTATGTTATAATATAATGTAATAAAAGGGAGCGATATATTTGAAAAACAAAAATATTTTTATTGCTTTTGTGCTTAATCTTGCCTTTGCGGTGTTTGAATTTTTTGGCGGTGTGTTTACCGGCAGTGTGGCAATTACATCTGACGCTGTGCACGATTTGGGAGATGCGGTAAGCATTGGACTTGCCTGTTTGTTTGAAGCAAAAAGCAAAAAACAACCCGACGAAGTTTACACTTACGGTTACACAAGATATTCAGTTATTGGCGGCGTTATAACAACAATGATTTTGCTTGTTGGGTCGGTTATGGTTGTTTTTAACGCGGTATTAAGAATTTTTAACCCAACTAAAATAAACTATAACGGAATGATAATTTTTGCGGTTATTGGTGTAATTGTAAACTTTGCCGCCGCATATTTTACCAAAGACGGCGAAAACATAAACCAAAAGGCAGTAAATCTTCACATGCTTGAAGATGTTCTTGGCTGGGTTGTTGTTTTAATTGGCGCGGTGGTAATGCGGTTTACAGAGTTTGCTTTAATAGATTCAATACTTTCTATTGGTGTTTCCTTGTTTATTTTTATAAGCGCATTTAAAAACCTTAAAGACGCACTTGATTTGTTTTTAGAAAAGGTGCCGAATAATATAAGCATTGACGGTATAAAAGAAGAACTTTGTAAAATAGAGGGTATTAAAAACGTTCACCATGTTCACGCGTGGAGTGTTGACGGAAACAGTAATTACGCCACAATGCATATTGTAACTGACTGCAACCAACACGAAATAAAAGAAAAAGTGCGCGAAAAGTTAGAAGAAATGGGAATTGTTCACGCAACGCTTGAACTTGAAAGCGAAAGCGAGCATTGCCACGAACAAGAGTGCCTAATTGAAGAAACGCACGGACATCATCACCACCATCATCATCACCATTAAAAAAACTCCCGTTAGGGAGTTTTTTTAATGCCGTAATAGTTTTCTGCTGTATCTAAAAACAGCGGTAATTTTGGCGGGAAAAAGGTGAACACCATAAAAATAACAGCAATAGTTAAAATTAAAACAAAACAAAGTTTTCCGCCTTTTGCGCAGTTTGTGTTTTTAAAAAGCAGAGTTTCAAACAAAAACACCGCAGCGGCTGAAACAAAGAAAATGCTAATATTAAGCCAGTCGGGAAGTTCCCCAAAAGCACCTGTTAGAGTGTAAAAAATAACGGGAATAAGTATTAGCCCCAGCAAAATACCCTTTAGTTTTACACAAAAAAACGGTTTGTAGTCTTTAAAAAAGAAGTACTGCACCAAAGAAAAAGCAAAAAGCGAAAAAAACAAAAGTTTCATGTGTTCCCAGGTAGATTCATTTACACCTGAAATTAAGGCGGCTAATTTACTATTATTTGTCCATTCAAACAAAAAATGTAAAATTACTCCAAAAGCACTTGTAAATAAAAATCCCGCCGATTGCCAATAATATAGTTTACAAAACATAGTTACACCCCAAAAAATTATATGCAAAAAAACGGGTCTTATGCTGTTATTGACTTATTTATAATTTATGATATAATTATGTTGAAATAAGGACAAGGGGATATTATTTTGGAAAATAACATAAAAGAAAGAAAAAAACTTTCTAAAAAAACAAAAACACTAATTATAACCCTAACAAGCATTTTTTTGGTGCTTTGCATAGTGGCGGGCTCGGTTTTTGCGTATGTTCATCATTTGCTTGATAATATGGAACGCGGAGAAGTTGAAGAAGAAGAACTTTCAATAAACGAAGAAGCGTTTAAGGGTGTTGATGTTGTTAATATCGCTTTGTTTGGCATTGATGCCAGAAGCGATACAAACAAAGGGCTATCTGACGCCATAATTGTTCTTACTCTTGATAAAAAGCACAGAAAAATAAAAATGACATCTATTGCAAGGGACAGTTATGTAAAAATTGAACGCGAAAGCGGAGTAATTAAAGATAAAATTACCCATGCATACGGTTTTTATAAAGACAGCGGCCCCCAACTTTCAATAAAGGCACTTAACCAAAACTTTGATTTAAACATAACCGATTACATAACGGTTAATTTCTTTGGATTTTCTCAAATTATCGATGCTTTGGGCGGTGTAATGATTGACGTTGACGAGCACGAAATGATGATAATGAACCGCGAATATGTTACCCACCTTAACGAAATTGGCATTAAGTGCGACCCAATTACAAAAACAGGTATGCAACTTTTAACAGGCCCACAGGCAGTTGCATATTCAAGAAACCGTTATACCGGAAATGATGTTGACCGAGGTAACCGCCAAAAAGAAGTTATAGAGGCAGTTTATAATAAAATGAAAACCACAAGCGTAAACAAATTGCCCGAACTTGCCACAATGGGCCTTAGCCACTGCGAAACTTCGCTTACAAATGCCGAAATTATTGAACTTGCGTTTTGGGTGCTTAAAAACCCCTGCACAATGGAAAACATTAGTTTGCCCGATGAAGAATGTAACCCTAAAGGCGGGCAAGATGCCTTCGTAAATGGTGTTTGGTATTACATTTACGATTTAAATATTGCAAAACAAAAACTTCACGATTTTATAAACGAAGAAGGAAAATATTATAAAGCACCCGAAGTTCCGGTAACCAAAAATTCTTCGGCAGCACAATAAAAAAATAACCCCGCTCAGCCGAGCGGGGTTTTAATTTTTAATTAGTCGTTAGAATAGGGAAGAATAGCAACCTGACGTGCGCGTTTGATTGCGATGGTAAGTTTACGCTGGTGAGCAGCGCAAGTACCGGTAGCACGGCGGGGAAGAATTTTAGCGCGTTCGGAAACGTACTTGCGAAGTTTTGCTATATCTTTGTAATCTATTTCTTCAACACGGTCTGCGCAAAAATGGCAAACCTTTCTGCGAGCTTTTCTGTGCTCAGGTCTTTCAGTTCTTTCCATTAGTAAGACCCTCCTTTATTAAATATTAGAATGGCAAATCGTCGTCATCTTCAGTAGGAAGTTCGGTAAATTCAGTACCAACTGTGTTACTGAAAGATGCAGGAACGTCTGCAGCGGCAGGAGCAGAATCGCGTTTAGCTTCAACAAACTGTGCGTTGTTGGCAATAACCTCAAACGCTGTGCGGTTTTTACCGTCTTTATCGGTGTAACGGCGAGTTTGAATAGAGCCCTCGATACCAATCATACTGCCTTTTTTAAAGTATTTTGTAATGAATTCAGCAGTTTGACGCCAAGCAACAATGTTAATAAAATCGGCTTGGGTTTCTTCACCGGCGCGGTAGCGGCGGCTTACTGCAATTGAAAAAGTGGTTACAGATACGCCATTTTGGGTAGTTTTAAGTTCAGGGTCTGCGGTAAGGCGGCCTGTTAATACTACTAAGTTAAACATTAAAACGCATCCTCCTATTATTTTTTAATAACCATTGCGCGTAAAACGCCATCGGTAATGCCTGCAATACGGTTGAGTTCAGCAGGGAACTCGGGCTCTGCAGTGAATGTTGTGAAAACATAGTAACCTTCAGCTTCGTCGTCAATTAAGTATGCAAGTTTGCGCTTGCCCCAATCGTCAACGTTTTCGATGGTTGCGTTTTCAGAAATTAAGGCGTTAAATTTTTCAACCAAAGCTTTGGTTGCTTCTTCGCCGTTTGCTACAGAAAATACCATAGCACATTCGTACTTACTTGTCATCGTTGTTGCACCTCCTTATGGACTTTTGTCCGGCTAAATGCTTTTGCTTTAAACCGGAAAGGAAACTAATATACTCATTAGCCATAGTATTATACCAATAAGTATAGTGTTTGTCAATCTTTTTTTCTTTTAATATCAAATCGGAAAAAACCTATTATAATAGAAAAAATGCTTAAAGTTTCACAAATAGTTGCGCCAAGGGAATGGTTTATTATGTTATAAATAAGCCACGAAGGCGAACTAATGCAACCAAACAATCGTATTGCCTTTACGCTTTGCATACGGAAACTAATGGTAGAAACGGTAAGTGCAATAACAGGAAACAGTTCAAGAATTGCATTTTTTAGCGTAAATTGAGTTTTAAACACCGTAAATGTTAGAACGTAAGAAATAACGTAAAGGGCAATAAAAACCAAAAGCCAATAAATGCTGTCGCTTTTAAGTTTTTCTTTGTTCATATAAACAATAGAGCGAAAAGCCGCAATTATATTCATAAGACCGCCAATAGCCGCGCCCAACATAAAAAAGTGAATTGTAAAAAGTGTGGTTCCCACAAGCAAAAACGCCATAACTTTTTTTGGCGTTTTTTGTTGGAAAGAAAAAATATTAAAAGCCATGGCAAAAATGCCAATAATTTGAACAAAAATTTGGTAAGGGGTCATAATTTACTTCTTTCTAAACAACTGTAAAAATTCTTTGTTGTAATATTCCGAATTTTTAGAAACTTCTTCGTTTACAATGTTTGTGCCCAAAGTTTCACAAAGGGTAGGGGTGGCTGAAAACAAATTGGTGCCAAGACCTAACTTTTCACCCTGAATTTCACATCCAATAGCACCCAAAATGGTGGGGAACATATCCATTGAACAGAATTCGCGCCCTTTGGTATTCACAGCGTTTGCGCGTGTGTTAATAAAGCAGTTATACACCTTTCTAACATAAGTTTCAGGCACATTTCTTGAAATATAACCGCCGTCCATTGTTGGGTGGTCGCCCGTAATAATTATTGTGGTGTCTTTATAAAAATCTTGCGCCTTTATCCATTCAATAAACTCAATTGCCTGCTTGCTCGCGCAAGAAAGCACGTTTTCATATTGTTCTTCGTGGTCATTTTTGCAATATTCACAAACGTAACCGTCAATATGGTGGCTGTCAACCGTAAGCATTGTAAAGGCAAATGGTTGGTCGCGTTTTGCAATTTCTAAAAGTTCTTGCTTTGCATAATTGTAAATATGTTTATCTTCCATGCCCCACCAAACGTGGTAATCAGGCGGAACTATGCCATCATTACGGGCAGTGTAAAGGTCATAAACCTTATCAACACCGTGTCCCTCAAAATATTGCTTTCTTCCGCCGTAAGAAGCGTCTGACCCAACCATTAAGGTTTGATAATAACCGTTTTGGTGCAAAATATCCGAAAGGGAAGTAACACCCGGTAAAAACGAACCTTGGTTATAGGTGTTCACATCAATTCCAAAAGGGGTTTTAAGGGGAAGACCCGAAGTGGTTGCAACCATAGCACCAATAGTCCAGGTAGAACCCGAAAGCGAACTAAAGCCGCCTATACCGTCATTATGCGAAAAGTTTAAATTATTTTGCGCCAAACTGTAAAGTTCTGGAATAACATTTGTGTCGTTTCCGCCGCCTTCATTTTGCGAAAAGAAAGAGGTTTCAATTGATTCTAAATAAATGTAAATAAGATTTTGCTTTTTTTCGGGGAAGGTTATTTGTACATTTTCGGGGTTTACATAGTTGTCTTTAATAAAGGTTGATTTTTCTACTCCCATTGCTTTAATATATGAAAGAAGATTTACCCTGTCGGCGGCATTGTATCCTAATGCTAAACACAAAGCCAAACTTAAAACAACGCTAATCCACTTTTTAATTGGGAAAAACCTAAAACGCTTTTTTACAAAGGGCGCAAATAAAACAAAAAATAAAACAAGTGTAATTAAAATTGCGGGTAAAAAAGCGCCAATTAAATATTTAACAAAAAGACCGCTTTCAACACCCTCAAACGAAACCGAAAGGGTATATAAAACTGAATCAAAACCAATATCTCCGTAAACGTCTAAATACCATTTAGCCGAAAAAAAGGTAATAAGGCCCAAAAATATAAATATAAAGCCCAAAACCGAAAGAATAATATTTAATGCCTTTTTTTGTTTCACTTTTTTACTCCTTTAAAACTAATAGAGGGCTATTTGCCAAGAATATCTCTTGCAACAAGAACACCGCTTGCCGAAGCGTGTGAAAGGGAATGGGTAATACCACTGCCGTCGCCAATAATGTAAAGACCGTTGTGGCGCGACTGAAGTTTACTGTCAACCAGGACTTCCATATTGTAAAACTTAACTTCAACACCGTAAAGAAGTGTGTCATCGTTAGCGGTACCCGGCGCAACTTTATCAAGCGCATAAATCATTTCAATAATACCGTCAAGTATGCGCTTGGGCAAAACAAGACTCAAATCGCCCGGCGTTGCGCTTAAAGTTGGGGTAATAAATGCCTCTTCAATACGGTTTTCGGTTGAACGTCGGCCTCTTATAAGGTCGCCAAAGCGCTGAACAATTACACCGCCTCCAAGCATATTGCTAAGACGCGCAATAGATTCGCCGTAGCCGTTGGAATCTTTAAATGGCTCAGAAAAATGTTTGGCAACAAGCAAAGCAAAGTTTGTATTTTCGGTTTGTTTGCTTTTTTCTTCGTAACTGTGACCGTTAACGGTAATAATTCCGTTTGTGTTTTCGGTAACCACCGCGCCTTTTGGATTCATACAAAATGTTCTGATTTTGTCACCGTATTTTTCGGTGCGGTAAACAATTTTGCTTTCATAAAGTTCATCGGTAATGTGGGCAAAAACTGCGGCGGGAAGTTCAACCCTAACTCCAATATCAACACGGTTGGATTTTGTTGGAATATCGAGCTCTTTGCAAACTTTTTCCATCCATTTGCTTCCGCTTCGGCCAACCGAAATTATACATTTTTGGCAAAATGCTTCGCCGTTTTTGCTAACCACTTTGTAACCCTCGGCAGTTTTTTCAACTGTTTCCACAGGGGTATCAAAGAAAAATTCAACCTTGTTTTTTAAATATGCGTAAATATTTTCAAGCACAACGTAGTTTATGTCGGTGCCAAGATGGCGAACCGATGCGTCTAATAAATGCAAATCGTTTTGAATACAAATGGTTTTAAAACGTGTGCCTGCGGTTGTGTAAAGCTTTGTGCCTTCGCCCCCGTGGCGCATATTTATTTCATCAACGTAGTGCATAAGCTGGAGTGCTTTTTTCTTGCCAATATATTCGTAAAGCGTACCGCCAAAATCGTTGGTTATGTTGTATTTTCCGTCAGAAAAAGCACCCGCACCGCCAAAACCGCTCATAATACTGCAACTTTTACAACCAATGCAACTTTTTATTTTGTCGCCGTCAATAGGGCAACGGCGTTTGTTAAGCTGGTGTCCTGCTTCGTAAACAGCAACCTTTAAAGAGGAATTATGTTGCATAAGTTCATATGCGGCAAAAATACCGCCGGGACCTGCGCCAATAATAATTACATCGTAATTCATTTTAATTCACTCACTTAAAATTATTTTTTTGTGCCGAATGCGGATTTCATTCTATTTAGTGCTTCCTTAATATCTTCATATTTAGAAGCATAGCAAATTCTAATATAACCCTCGCCCAAAGGACCAAAAGCGTTACCCGGGGCAGTTACAACATGGGTTTTTTCTAAAATATACTCAGCGGCTTCGGTTGAACTCATATTAAAGCCGGTAATGTTTGGAAAAACATAAAACGCGCCTTTGGGACAAATACAGCTAAAGCCGTTAATTTCGTTTAACCCGTTTACAATTAAATCGCGGTTTCTTGCATAATACTCAACCATACGTTTAATGTCTTCTTCACCGTTATAAAGGGCTTCAACTGCTGCCATTTGCATTGGCTCGGGCACACTTGCCACCATATTTTCGTGAAGTTTAATAAGGTTTTCGGTTATTTTTTCGTTTGCGCAAATGTAACCAACCCTAAATCCCGTCATAGCATAGGTCTTAGATAAACTGTTTATGGTTAAAACGTAGTCTTCTAAACCGTCAATTGAAGCAAGACTTTTTTGAACAAAGCCATCGTAAACAAGTTTTTCGTACGGCTCGTCCGAAATAACAAATAACTTGTATTTTTTAACAAGGTCGGCAATCTTTTCTAAATCTTCGTAATTAAGCACACCGCCGGTTGGGTTAGAGGGCGAATTTATAATAATAAGTTTTGTTTTTTCGGTAATAAGCGGTTCAATAATATCGGCGGTCATTTTAAAACCGTTGCTTTCGTCTACCTTGGCATAAACCGCCTTAGCGTTTACCATATCAATCTGTCCCATATAATCGGGCCAGTTAGGACCTTGCAAAATAACCTCGTCACCGGGGTTTACAAGGGTAACTATTGCAAGCATTAACGCCTGTGTTGCGCCTGCAGTTACAATAAGGTTTTTATCGGGGTCGCACTTAATTCCGTTTTCCTTTAAAAGTTTGTAAGCAATAGCGTCGCGTAGTTCTTTAATACCTGCATTTGGGGTGTATTTTGTTTTACCCGCCCTAAGCGATTTAACACCTGCTTCAATAATGTGGTCAGGGGTAATAAAACCCGGTTCGCCAAGTGTTAAGTTAATTGAATCATCGTACTTTTTGGCAAGTTCAAACATTCTTCTAACGCCTGAAGCCATTGCATTTTGCGCCGCTGTACTTAAAATGTTTTTATTTTCCATTATTTGTCACTGCTTTCTGAAACATATAATAGCAAATTTCTTTACTACGACATACCGTTACAGTATATATTATACACTTATGCATAAAAAAAGCAATAATTTTTTGGTAACAGAAATAAACTGAAAACCCAAAAATTATTGCAAAATTTATTTTATAATTTCGCCGTTTTGGTATAAAAAGTAACCAAGCGCGGTGTGGAGCTGTTCGCCATTTTCAAAACTTTCGGCATATGCGCGTCTAAGCGTTGTGTCCCGCGGGAGCAAGGAGGTAAGATTCTAAAACTTCATTATGCAAAAGTTTTGTTTTTGTGTGCGGAATGTGCATATTCATTGCTTTACTGCCCCAGGGAAAACAGTTCCGTTAAGCGTTACTTCGGTGTCGGTTTTAACAACTTCAAACTGAAGCCGGCCAAACGCAAAGCGTGTCATATTAAAAAATTTCGCGTACCAAATTGCAACGTACGTGCCGTTAATGCCATAAAGAATACGGCACTCCAAAAGTTTATAGTAAAGGTCATTTAGCGAATTAAAAAGTATTTCTTCACTAATGTTTTGCTCTTTGTAATATTCCCTAAGTTTTTTAGAAAGGCAAATAACCTTTTAAACCTTACATTCATACAAACAAACATCCTTTTTTAACTAATTAAAATTAGTTTAGCATTTAATTATTCGCTAAACGGAATTTGGTCGGATTCGTTTTTTTGCAAAATTTTGTTTAAAACCCAGTTTTCACCTTTTCGTGTATATTGCCAATATTCTATAAATGAGGTTGGCGATGTTTTGCCGTTAATCTTAAATTGGGTGGTTGTATCAATTGTATAGTCAACCATTCTACCCTTTATGTAAAACCAAATAAAGTCACGGGAATTATCAAAATCGTCGTACACAGCAACGGGCAGGGCTTGAACTAATTGTATTTTTTCTAAAATATTTTTTTCGTTTTTGAAAGACATCCAATTAAGTTTTGTTTGAAAACTTTCATATAAATCGTCTGACATATATTGTGAAGCAGGGGACATATCCATATTTGACCACGCAGTTTGAATTGCCATAAAACTTTCTTTTACAGTAGAAGAAATGTCTTTGTATTTCCAAGCACTGTCGCTTTGCATAATTTTCTTCATTAATTGTTTAGATTTTCTTGAACGCTTTGTGAGTTTAATATAAAACAAAATAGAAGAAGAAAAGAATATAAACGGAAACATTATAAAATCAATAATAGACTCAAGCAGTGTGGGCTGACGGCCCGAACCGGAATGGTGGGAACCGCCGCTGCTTCCTCCTCCGCCGCCTCCACCGCCACCGCCGCCGCCGCCACCGCCGGCGCGTAGCGAGATTGCATAGTGGTTGTGGTATGTATCCTCATTTTTGGCAAACGCGTTAATACACAAGCAAGAAAAGAGTATTAAGCAAACAATTATTAAAGACATAATTTTTTTCAAATATATCACCGCCTTTATTAAATTATACCACAAAACCATAAATCAAACAAGAGAATAATAAAAACCCACCCAACAAACGGGAGTTGCGATTAGGAATGAAATGCCTTAAAAAGTAAATTTTTGCGGTCTAATGTGTTAAAAAGCCGCGGTACGCGTCAGCGTTACCGCGGCTTTTCGCCTTTTATACCACTAAAAATTTATCTTTTTAAGGTGCTTTGCAGTTTTATAAGAATAAATTTGTAACGGTTTCGCAGTTGTGAAAACGCAGTAATACTTTGTGTCTT
>JAZOOT010000052.1:0-13804 GCA_045655165.1 Acutalibacteraceae bacterium | reverse complement strand
TATTCCCGGAAGTGTGCGTTGTGTAGCCGATTATGCCTTTAAAAACTGCACCGCACTTTCAAGCATTACCATACCTTTTGGTGTAAACAACATTGGTTATGAATGTTTTGCGGGTTGTTCTGCGCTTTCAAGCGTTAGTTTGCCAACAAGTTTAAAAACTCTTGGCGCTTTAGTTTTTGCAGATTGTAAAAAGTTAAGCAGTATATATTTGCCGTCAAGCATTACCAAACTTAACGGTGGTGTGTTTAAAAACTGTGTAAAACTGACAAGCGTTTCTTTGCCAAGTGAAATTGATTTTATTGGTTCAAGTTTGTTTGAGGGTTGTACCGGGCTTCGAAGTGTTAGCATGGGTGATAAAATCACACAGGTAGGCGCAAAGGCATTTTCGGGTTGTTCGGCGTTGACAGAACTGATTTTGCCCGATTCTTGCCAAAAGGTTGAAAACGGAGCGCTTACCGGTTGCACTTCCCTTAAAACCCTTGCTACACCTTTTTATGCTTCGGGCACTGAAAATTCACACCTTGGGCGCCTTTTTGGTGCTTCGCAAAGCGAACTTAATAAGCAAAATTATGTGCCAAGAAGTCTTACAAAACTTATAGTTTTACCCGCACACGAAGGCAGGTATATTGATTTAAACGCTTGTTACTATATAACCGACCTTATTATTAAAGAGGGCGTTACCACTCTGCCGACATTTTGTTTTTCGGCTTGTACTGCCATTGCCAGAGTTTCGCTTCCTGACAGTTTAAGAAACTATAAAAGCACAGCATTTGACGCTACTGCTTACGGTAAAGCCAGCGGAAACTGGCGAAACGGTGTTTTGTATATTGGCAAACACTTATTTAAGGCGAAAAGCACCGTAACCGGCGCGTTTACTGTGCGCGAGGGCACACTTTCTATTGGCAGCGGTGCCTTTAACGATGCCACCGGTATTACAAAAGTAACTTTGCCCGCAAGTGTTCAAAAGGTGGGTGACGCCTTTAGCAAGTGCGATAAAATTACCGAATTTGTTATTCCCGATGAAGTGCGCGGTTTATCGGCAACGGGATTTGAAAAATCGGTATTTTACAACACCGAAGAGAATTACGTTAACGATGAACTTTACATTGGCAACCATTTAATTAGGGCGCGTAAATGCGAAAGCGGTTTTCACGCTTTTAAAGAGGGTACTGTTACTATTGCCACAGATGCTTTTCGCGATGTTCGCAAAAGCAGTTCAATTTATTTGCCTAAATCGGTTAAATCTGTGACATCTTTAAGCGGTTTGCCTAACCTTACAACCATTTGGTACGGCGGAACCGAAGAAGAAAAGAATATATGCTTTGATAATTACAAAGATGAAGAATACATTTGGCATTATGGTACTTGTGGGGTAAACGAGCACCAATACACAAACGACTGCGACACCACCTGCAACAACTGTGACTGGGAAAGAACAGTTACCCACAATTACGAGGGTGAAGTTTGCAGTGACTGCGGTTTTGTATCAGTTCTTTCTTTTGAAGAAAAAGACGGTGAAATTAAAATAACCAAAATTGCCAACAAGTATTTAGATTGCCTTAATATTCCCGCGTATATAAACTCTTTGCCGGTTACGGTTATTGGCGAAAAAGTTTTTGAATACAACAGTAATTACAATAAAATTGTATTGCCGGACACAGTAAGGGTTGTTGAAAACAATGCGTTTGAAGGTTGCTATGCTGACGAATTTGTGCTTGGCGAAAACCTTGAGGTTATTGGCGACTATGCATTTAACGGTTGTTATGATGCTAAAATCATTAAACTTGGCAATGCCGTTAAAACAATTGGTAAATATGCTTTTTACAGCACCAATATAACCGAAATTACTATTCCCGAAAGCATAGAAACTATTGGCGAATATGCTTTTGAGCATGTTAGAGCGCTACAAAAAGTTACATTTTTAGGCACGCCCGAAACCATTGGCATTGGTGCGTTTAACGGTTGTGACAATTTAAAAGAAGTACAGGCAAAAGACGTTAAAAGTTGGTGTGAAATAGATTTTGCCGACCAAACTGCAAACCCGTTGTATTACGCTAAAACGCTTTATATAAACGGTGAAATAGTTACTGAAATTCATATACCTGAAGGCATAAAAAAGATTAGCAAATACGCTTTTTACGGCTGTAAAGATATTGCTGAAATCACCATTGCCGATACTGTTAGAGCTATTGGAAAAGAGGCGTTTTACGGAACCGCTTTTTATGATGAAGAGGCAAATTGGCAAGATAATGTTCTTTATATAAACAACCATTTAATTACAACAAGCGGAATAAGCGGAGAAAGTTATTCGGTAAAAGAAGGAACTCTTTCTATTGCTGCACACGCGTTTTATAAAAGCGGCATTAAAAAAGTTGTTTTACCCGATGGAATAACAACAATTTGCGAAGGCACATTTAAAGAATCTAAATTAACCGAAATAACCATTCCTGATAGTGTTACAGTAATAGAGGCAGAGGCATTTCATAGTTGCACTTCACTTAAAAAGCTTACCCTTAACGAAGGACTTAAAGAAATAGGTGTAAATGGTTTTTATTGGTGCGAAATTCTGCCCGAAATTAAATTGCCCGAAACACTTGAAATCGTTGGTGCTCGTGCGTTTGCCAACTGCAGAGCATTAACTGAAATTATTATACCAAACAGTGTTAAAACTGTTGGTGGCGAAGCGTTTTATATGTGCTTGGATCTTGAAAAAGTGTTGTTTTGCGAAGGCGTTGAGTATGTTGGCGACTATGCTTTTACCGAGTGTGATAAAATTACCGATATTTACCTGCCAAAAACCGTAAAGGTTGTGGGCAAGGGTGACACATCTAATAACGGTACTGTGCTTTATACCCTTTGGTACGGCGGTACGGCCGAAGACAGAGCAAAGATTACCGACACCGCGGGAAAAATACGTACAGGCAGTTGGCATTATACAAAAACCACCTGTTTTATGGTTTGTGAAGACTGCGGTATTGTTAAAGATATGGGCCACGCGTATTATTATTACCAAGGAAAAACCCCAACCTGTGAAGAGTTTGGCTGGGCGGATTATAAACGTTGTTTGGCGTGTGGCGATACTGATTACTGTGAAATTGACGCTCTTGGGCACAGTTTAACACCGCCTGTAATTAAGGA
Source organism: Acutalibacteraceae bacterium (assembly GCA_045655165.1). Lineage (GTDB taxonomy): Bacteria > Bacillota > Clostridia > Oscillospirales > Acutalibacteraceae > SIG607. The sequence goes on along the minus strand of JAZOOT010000052.1, from coordinate 10,666 downwards.
AGAAAACGGCGAAATTTACACTGAATTTTGCTGTGAAAACTGCGGTGAAGTTGTTAAAAACTTTGACGGTAAAGACTGGCCAAAGGGCGACATTAACGGTGACAAAACGGTTGATGTTGTTGATTTAGCGCTGCTTAAAAAGATTGTTGCAGGGCTTATAACCGTTGATACTGAAATTCCCATAACCGTTGACGTAAACGGTGACAAAAACATAGACGTTGTTGACCTTGCACTGCTTAAAAAACAGGTTGCAGGGCTGTAAATTAAAACCGCAAGTTTAACTTGCGGTTTTTTTGTTGTTATGGTAATATAAAATTAAGAAAATATTTGTTTTGGGAGAAAAAATATGAAAAAAATATTGGCACTCTTATTAACAATAGCAATAATTTTTATGTCGTTACCGTTAACTGTGCCCGTTTTTGCCGCAACAAGCGGTGTTACGGGTGACTGCACATGGGAGCTTGATGGTACCACCTTGACCATTTCGGGCCGCGGTGCAATAGCCGATTATGGCTTTGGCTGTGGACCTTGGGGAGAAAGTATAACAACAGTTGTTGTTGAGGATGGAGTTATAAGTTTAGGTAACCGCGCATTTAATAACTGCACCTCGCTTAAAAACATATCCCTACCTGAAACTATTCGCATATTTGGGGATATGAGTTTTTATGGCTGTACTGCACTTAAAAATATAGTTGTTCCGGAGGGTGCCACAAAAATTGGAAACGAAGCTTTTTCCGGGTGTACTGCGTTGGCGAGTGTTGTTTTGCCATCAACGCTAAAAACTATAGGAGTGAGCGCTTTTGAAAATTGTTTATCGATAAGCGGAGTGTACCTTTCAGATAGAATTACAAAAATAGGTTGGGCAGCGTTTAAAAACTGCACCTCATTAAGAACAATTACTTTGCCGAAAAACATTACCATAATAGAGGATAGTTTATTTGAAGGATGCACAAGATTATATTCTGTAACTGTTTTTGAAAAAGTCAAGAAAGTTAGATATAAAGCATTTTACGGATGTTCTTCATTAGGTGAACTTGTTCTGCCAAATGGTTGCACAAAAGTTTTCGCGGGGGCATTAGAAGGATGCAATTCAATTAGAAATTTAGTGGTTCCGTTTTCTGAAACAAACGATAATTTGACACACCTTGGAAGTCTTTTTGGAGCCCCTGAGGGAGAAACTAACAAGAAAAAATATGTTCCAACTTCCTTAAAAACGCTTACAGTATTACCCGCTGATACGGATAGTTATATAAATATAAGCGGCTGCGCATCTATTCAAGAAGTTGTTATAGAAGAGGGAATAGAAGTCATAAAGGACTTGGATCTTAAAGACTGCCGTAGCGTTAACAAAATAGTATTTCCCAAAACACTTAAAAAACTTTCAATATATGGAGTTGAGACGACTTCTTTTTATAAAAACAACGCCAATTGGGAAAATGGACTTTTATATATAAACAACCATTTGATTAGCGCAAAAAATTATATTGAGGGAGAACTAACAATACCTGATGGAACTTTTTCTATTGCACCGACTGCCTTTCAATATGCTACCGGGCTTACAAAGGTAATTATGCCGGATTCTATTCGCTTTGTTGCAGCGGCGGCGTTTTATAAATGTACAAAAATTAGCGAGTTTGTTATTCCGGATTCGGTAAGAGGAATTGATTCTAGAGCGTTTACTGATACCGAGTACTATAATAATGAAGAAAACTATGTAAATGACGAACTTTATATTGGCAACCACTTAATTAGGGCGCGTAACTGCAATGACATTTATTACGCTTTTAAAGAGGGTACAGTTACTATTGCTGCCAATGCTTTTAGGGACTTTCGCGTAAGCATTGATGTTTATTTGCCCAAAAGCGTAAAATCGACAGGCGGTTTTACAGATTTGCTTAATTTAACTACAATTTGGTATGGCGGAACTAAAGAAGATAGAATGCAAGTTGATGAGTGCGGAAAAGAAGAAAGCTTCACATGGCATTATAATTCTTGCGTAGATGGGGTACACGAGTTTTCTGGTCTTTGCGATACTATGTGTAGCAACTGTGAGTTTGTAAGAGGGAATACTTCGTCACATCGTTATGGGGAAGGCGTGTTCTGTGAAAAATGTGGCACTATTTTTTTAACATATGTAAAGCTTGATGGGGAAATTACTATAACCGGATGTAATGAATCGGCAGGCGTTTTGGAAATCCCCGCTTACATTGATGGACTTCCCGTAACGACTATAGGTGAAGGGGCTTTTAGGTTCTGCAATAATATTGATAAATTTGTATTGCCAAACACAGTAAAGGTTGTTGAAAACAATGCGTTTGAAGGTTGCTATGCCGATGAAATTGTGCTTGGCGAAAACCTTGAAGTTATTGGCGACCATGCATTTAGCAATTGTGGTAATGTCGAAATCATTAAACTTGGCAATGCTGTTAAAAAAATTGGCAAATATGCTTTTTATAGCACTAATATAACTGAAATTACCATTCCCGAAAGCGTAAAAACCATAGGTGAATATGCTTTTGAGTATGTTAGAACGTTACAAAAAGTTGCGTTTTTGGGTGGCGCAAAAAGCATTGGCACCGGTGCGTTTAACTATTGCGAAGGTTTAACTGAAGTACACGTAAAAGATATTGAAAGTTGGTGCGAAACTGATTTTGCCGACCTTTCTGCAAACCCGTTATATTACGCTAAAACACTTTATATAAACGGTGAAAAAATTACTGGTTTAGAAATTCCAGATGGTGTAGAAACAATAAATAATTATACTTTTTATAATTGTGTAAATATAAATTCTATAACTATTCCTGGAAGCGTAATTCGTATAGGTGAAAATGTTTTTACGAATACTACATATTACAAAGACACAAATAACTGGGATGATGGTGCTCTTTATATAAATAACCATCTTATAAAAGTTAACACTTTGCCAAGCGGCGGGGAGTTTATTGTAAAAGATGGAACCAAAAGTATTGCGGCAAAAGCTTTTTCCGAGCTCTATGTTCGTGCTGTTAAACTGCCTAACAGTGTTAAGGTTATAGGGAACAGTGCGTTTGAAAAATGTTATGGCCTTACAAGCATAGAAATACCATATGGTTTGGAAATAATAGAAAGCAGCTCGTTTTTTTATTGTAGTTCGTTAAAAAGCGTTCAGTTGCCGGACAGCGTTAAGGAGATAGGATCTTCTGCATTTTTTGAATGTCGTGCACTTGTTAAAATCAACATCCCAAAGGGAATAAAAAGTATAAACGATTATACTTTTTATTCATGCCACGCGCTTGAGTATGTGTATATACCTAACACGGTAACCAATATAGGAAACCAAGCGTTTTATAATTGCACAGTTTTAAATCTTTATGTGCCCAAAAGTGTTACCACAATTGGCGATAACGCTTGTTACAAACCTAAATGGTATGAAGGTACAGAAGAAGATATGCTAAAAATCAAAATGGGTGAAAATAAAGATATAGAATACAAATATTGGCATTTTGGAGCACATCCTTGCTTTGCAGAGTGTGTAGATTGTGGGCTAATAAAAGATTTTGGTCATGACTACAAATATTTTGATGGGAAAGAGACTACTTGTGAAGAGATTGGATGGAATGATTATAAGGTTTGCCAAAGGTGTAACGACAGCGATTATTGTGAGTTTGAGGCGTTAGGTCACATTCTTACGACACCGACTGTTAAAATGATAGAAGGAGAGATTTGTGTACAGTTTGGCTGTGAACGAGAAAACTGTAACTTCTTAAAGAACAACTTTGACGGTAAAGACTGGCCAAAGGGCGATATTAACGGAGACAAAACGGTTGATGTTGTTGATTTAGCGATGCTTAAAAAGATTGTTGCAGGGCTTATAACCGTTGATACTGAAATTCCCATAACCGTTGACGTAAACGGCGACAAAAAAATAGACGTAGTAGACCTTGCAGTGCTTAAAAAGCAGGTAGCGGGGCTGTAAAAGAAAAACCGCAAGTTTAACTTGCGGTTTTTATATGTGGTATGAGCGGGTGGAAATGAGGACGGGGTATGCCGTCTGAAATTGCCGGACGGGGTACGCTGTGTCGGCATTGTTTTGACCGCTGCGGGCGGTGCCCAAAACAATTTGCCTTACTCGCGACTTTGGCAGGCCGCAACACCTATCGCGGTGTTGCGACTGCGTCGGCGAACCCACGGGTTCTCACCCATCCGCATAAAAAAAGAACCACACCCAAAGGTGTGGTTTCTTTTTTGGTGACCCGGACGGGATTCGCCGTCTGCTGCGGCTTCGCCTTGCATACTATCCGCTTGGCAACCCAACGCAAAGCGTTCGGTACCCGCCTTCACGCTCCTTGCTAAAAACAGTTCACTGAACTGTTTTTTACGCTGCAGACCCTCTCGGGTTCGAATCCCTTAGCCATGCAAATAAAAAAAAGAACCACTTCCAAAAGGAAGTAGTTCTTTTTTGGTGACCCGGACGGGATTCGAACCCGTGTTACCGCCGTGAAAGGGCGGTGTCTTAGGCCTCTTGACCACCGGGCCAGGTGGTAGCGGTAGCAGGATTTGAACCGGCGACACCACGGGTATGAACCGTGTGCTCTAGCCAACTGAGCTATACCGCCAAATCTGACCTTGATATTACAATGATTGTAGTTAGGCGAAACGCTTAAAAGCGTTTCGACAAGCTACTTGTTAAGTGGCTTTAGCAAAATTAAATTTTAATATTTAATTTTGCACAACATTCATTGCAATGGGATAGGACAAATTTTTGCTAAAAATTTGTCGCAAAATCAAGTATTTTGTGGCGAAACAGAATTGTTTCGCCGAACTCATCCCATTATAACAATAGTATGTCCTTTTGTCAAGAACTTTTTTTGTTTTATTTTATATTTCATTTTAACAAAATTCTTGAACAGGAAAGATATTTATAGTATAATACTATAAATAATGTTTATAGTCTATTAACAAAAAGCAAAACACTATAAATTATAATTACATTATGCTATTTTTTGATTGGAGGATATTTTATGATAGAAGTATCGTCGCTTACAAAACGTTACGGAAATCATCTTGCCGTTAAAGACGCCAATTTTAAAATTGAAAAGGGCGAAGTTGTTGGTTTTTTGGGACCTAACGGCGCAGGTAAATCTACCATTATGAATATTTTAACCGGTTATTTGTCGCTTACCGACGGACAGGTAACCATTGACGGTTTTGATATTATGGACGACCCAACCGCTGCCAAAAAGCGCATTGGTTATTTGCCCGAACTTCCGCCACTTTATATTGATATGACGGTAAGGGAACACCTTAATTTTATTTACGACCTTAAAAAAGTTACCTTCCCGCGCGAGGCACACATTGACGAAATTTTAAAACTGGTTCGCATTGACGACGTTCAAAAGCGTTTAATTAAAAACCTTTCAAAAGGTTACCGCCAACGTGTTGGTATTGCCGCTGCGCTTATTGGCAACCCCGACGTTTTAATTTTGGACGAGCCCACCGTTGGTCTTGACCCCAAACAAATTATTGAAATTAGGGAACTTATTGCTAAACTTGGTAGAAACCACACTGTTATTTTAAGTTCGCACATTCTTTCTGAAGTGCAAGCGGTTTGTAAACGCGTAATTATTATTAACAAAGGCAGAATTATTGCCGACAATACACCTGATAACCTTTCAAAAGTGCTATCAAACGACCATTCGTTGGTTGCAAGGGTTATTGGCAAGGAAACCGAAGTTTTAAGCGCATTAAACAGCGTGAAAGACGTAAAGCAAGTTGTTTGCCTTGGCGAGCGCGAAAGCGGAAGTATGGATTACCATATTGAGCCCGAAGAGGGCGCAGACGTGCGCGCTGATGTGTTTAAGCGCATTGCCGAACGCGGTAAAGTGCTTTTATCCTTAACCAGCAACGAACTTACGCTTGAACAAATTTTCTTGCGCCTTACCGAAGCGTATGATGACCAAAATGAAGGAGGAAACGAATAATGGGTGCTATTTACAAACGCGAAATGCGAGCATACTTTACCTCTTTTATTGCTTACTGTTTTATTGCGGCTTTTTTTGCCGCCGAGGGCTTTTTGTTCTACGTGCTTTACAGCAACGGCAGTACAAATGTTTTTGCAATTCCTTACAACTTTCCGTTATATTTAACGGTTTTCCTTATTCCTGTTCTTACCATGAGAACAATGAGCGAAGACCGCAGACAAAAGGTTGACCAAGCGCTTTTAACTGCTCCTGTTTCGGTTAGCAGTATTGTGCTGGGCAAGTTTTTTGCTTGTCTTTCGGTATTTGCAATTTCTTATGTTCCCACACTTATTTTCCAGGTAATTGTTTCTTACCACCAAGACAACAACTGGATGCAATACTTTTATTCTTTGTTTGGGACAATGCTTTTGGGCGGAATTTTAATTGCTATTGGTATATTTATTTCTTCGCTTACCGAAAGCACAACGCTTTCGGCGGTGCTTTCTATTGTTGTAAACCTTGTGTTTGTATTTATGACACAAATTTCGGAAATGGTTGGCGCGGCTTGGCTTACAAAAGCAACTGAATATATTGCAATACTTGACAGGTATTCAAACTTTGGCGAAAGCATTTTCAGTGTTCCTGATGTTGTTTACTTTTTAACACTTATTGCAGTATTTTTATTCCTCTCTGTTCGTTCGGTTGAACGCAGAAGATGGGCTTAAGGAAAGGGGTAATAACAATGAAAAAAATATTAAATGCTGTTGCTTCTTTCTTTAAAATGATTTATGCTGCTGTTTTTGGTACAAAACAGGAAAAAACTAAAAACAAAAACCTGCTTAAACGCGGCGGTTATTCGGTTGCCCTTATTGCTTTGGTGCTTGTTTGCGCTGTTATTTTAAATGTGTTGGTGGCTTTGCTTGCCGACCGTGTAAATTTGGAAATTGACCTTACAAGCGACAAGAAAAATTCAATATCAAGTGAAAACCGCGATTATATTGAAAAAATTGACAGCGAAGTTACGCTTTATTTTCTTACCGCTTCGGCCGATGAATATGCAGGCGGTTATATGCAATATTATGCCAACCAGGTTGGTTACAGCAGCCAAAGTTCTGATTACTACAAACAAACTTGCAAACTTTTGGAAAAATACGGCGAAATAAACGAGAAAATTAAAGTTAAGTATATTGACCCGTTTGGCACCGAAATGAGTGAACTTAACACACGCTTCCCCGATTCGTATGCTTACGGTGATATTCTTGTAACAAGAGAAGGCAAGGATAAAAACGGCAACGAAGTGGTCAAAAGCAAACGTCTTTCGTTTATTGACATTTATTTGTTTGAAGATGTAACCGGCGGCGCCCAAATGGGTTACGATTATTATTATATTACAGAATCTTGCCTTGAAACAAAACTTACAAGCGCAATTGCTTCGGTGGTTAGCGAAGAAACCCGCAAGGTTGCCTTTATAAAAAGCCATGGCGGCGAAGGCACCTATGCACATTACAAAGAATTGTTAGAACTTAACAATTTTGAAACAAGCGAAATTGATTCGCAAATTATAGGTGAAATTGACAGCAGTATTGACGCGCTTGTTATTAGCGGTCCTATTACCGACTTTGCCGAACAAGAAATTAACGCAATTAGCGAATTTTTATCAAACGGCGGTAAATATGGCAAAACGCTTCTTTTCTTTGGCGATTCAACCTACCAAAAACTTCCCAACCTTTATAGTTTTCTTTCGGAATGGGGTATTGAAGTTAAAGAAGGTATCGTTTTTGAAACCAATAGCGATTGGCATTTAACAAACTCTTATTCAACCCTTATAAGCCAAGCGGCCGTAGAGGACAACGCAATTATTAAAAAAGGTTCCATTTATTTAAGCGGATACAACTTACCGCTTTATGTTAGCGAAACTTCTTACGGCGGAAGAGTGGCAGAGGCGCTTTTAAAAACTTCGGCAAGTGCGGTTATAATGCCTATTGGCACAACCGATTCAACCGAACCCGACTCTTCGCTTGCTAAAAACAGTTATGCAACCTTAATTAAATCGGTTGAGCAGGGTTTTGTTGATGATAAAACAGTTGAAAGCACCGTGTTGGCGTTTTCAAGCATTGACTTTATTTCCGACACCTATATGACCAAATATGCAAACTATTGCGATTACAAAGAAATGTCGCTTCGCGCTTTGCAGGTGCCTACCGGCATGAACGCTTTGGAAGTAACATTTGAAAACAAAACAATTAACGCAGGCAGTCAGCTTTATGTTACAAACGACACTGTATCTAAGGGAATGCTTATTTTCTTTGCGGTAATACTTCCTTTAATGTTAATTGTTTGTTCGGCTGTTGTATTCTTCAAAAGGAGAAATTTGTAATAATGCAAGAAAAAACACCAAACGGCGAAAACAAAGAATTTGTTACACAGGCAGAAATGCTTGATAATGAAGAGTCTACAATTTTTGCCGCACCCAAAGAACACACCGATAAAAGCCAAAAAAATTCGCCCCTTAAAAGAATAATTGCCGCCGTTTTGGCGATGGCAATTTTGGGCGGTGCAGTTTTTGCGGCGGTTAAATTTATACCAAAAAACACAGGCGAAGGCCCTGCTGTTTTTGAACAGGGAACTCTTTTTACTTACCAAGCGAAAGCAACCGAAAGTTTTAGTGTTTCTAACAAAAACGGCGAAATTATGGTTACGGGCGATTTGCGTAAAGAAACTATTGAAAGCAACACCGCGCAAACCCGCCATTTTACCTTGCTTGGTTATAACGAAGAACTTATTGACCACGATAAACTTGCCATTTTAATTGAAAGCGCATTAACTTTTGAATATTTTACAAGTTATGAAAGCAAAGATTTGGCGCAGTTTGGGTTAGATAACCCAATTGCCACCGTTAAGGCAAAGGGCAATGATTTTGATGTTACCATTAAGTACGGCATTATTACCGCCGATAGCGCCAAATGCTATGCCTGGACTTCTGCCGCGCCCGACAGCGTTTTTGTTGTTGCCACAAGCAAAAGGGAAGAAGTGAATATTTCGGCTTTTGATTTAGCGATTTCTTCAAAAATTCCTGCTGTAGCCAAAAACGATAAAAACGCGAAATACTTTACTGATAATGTGCTTGAAAGTTTTGACACGCTTGTTGTTTCGGGCAGTAAAATAAAAGAGCCAATAACAATTAAGCCCAACACCGACGAAAAGTTTTCGGCATTGGCAACCTATGTTACCACAACGCCAAAACAAAGAATTGCCGATAATGTTGATGCAATTTTTAACATTTTCAGCGATGGTTTGACATCTTCGGGTGTTGTTAGTTTTGACCAAAGCGAACAGTCGCTTAATAAATTTGGCCTTAAAAACCCCGAATTTATGCTAACCTTGCGCCTTGGCGGTGAAACGCATACCGTTCGCCTTACAGTAAGTAAAGAAAACAAACACGAATATTATGTTGCTTCTTCGCTTGATAAAATGATTAGAACGGTTAGCGAAGCCAGTGTTGAATTTGTAAACCGCGAAGAAAAAGATTATTATATTCTTTTTACTGTGCTTGAATCAATTACCGACCTTAACCGCCTAACGCTTTCGGGCGAAGCAAATGCCGATTTTTCAATTGATTACGACACAACGGAAGAAGTTTATATTATTAAAAACGGTGAAAAAGAAGTTTCCGAAAGCGTGTTTAAAACCGCTTACCAAGACCTTATTGCCACCGTTGCAATTGATATTGAAACGGTTAATACCAACCAAAAGCCCTCGCTTACCGTAAAACTTTACCACAAAGACGGCAGCGCACCCACAACGCTTTCGTTTACAAAGGTTAGCGAAACAAGATACCAGTATTCTGTTGGCGGTGTGCCAATGGGTAAAATTACTTCAACGGGGTACAATGCAATTTTGAAAAGTTTTAAGAAAGCGATAGGTGAATAAAATGAAAAAAGCAGTTGTTTTATTACTTTGTGTGGTTTTGGCTTTTTGTGTTTGCGGTTGCGGCGAACCAAACCCCGAAAAACTTGCGCAGAATTATGAAAGTTTTATCCAAAAAGTAAACGCGCGTGAGGTTGTTGCAGTAAACCCAAGGGTTTATAAAACCGATGAGGGCGAGGTTTATTTAATTGCCGATATAGAAAACAAAACAGCCGCAAAAATTGACGGAATTTGTATGACATTTGCAATTTGGGATATGTACGGAAACCCATTGCCGCTTACCACCGCACAAAACACAACCAACCCCGACAACGCAATGGAAATTACCATGGCTGCGGCAAAGGTTGAACCCAATTCAACTTGGGAAGCAATAAGCGGTGTTAAGGTTTCAGATAACGCTAAAAATGTGTGCTTTGTAACCGCTTTTGTAAGCGAATATAACAAAGACGGAGTAAAGGTGGTTGACGGTTCGCTTTTTGCTTTGTACGACGAGTGGAAAGAAGAATACGTGGGCAAAACTATGCAAGACCACCATTATAAAAGTTTTACACCGTTTAGAACTGAAGAATAAAATAAAAAACCTCACTTTCGGGAGTTGCGGTTAGGGATAAATTGGTTTTTCAGATAAATTTGTACTTTTTCTTGTTGCAAAAACTTGTAAGACACAAAGTATTACTGCGTTTTCACAACTGCGAAACCGTTACAAATTTATTCTTATAAAACTGCAAAGCACCTTAAAAAGATAAATTTTTAGTGGTATAAAAGGCGAAAAGCCGCGGTAACGCTGACGCGTACCGCGG
>JAZOOT010000051.1:0-26413 GCA_045655165.1 Acutalibacteraceae bacterium | reverse complement strand
ATTTCTTGTTACAAAAACTTGTAAGACACAAAGTATTACCGCGTTTTTGTAACTGCGAAATACAGGCAAATTTATTCTTACAAAACTGCGAAGCACCTTAAAAAGATAAATTTTTAGTGGTATAAAAGGCGAAAAGCAGCGGTAACGCTGACGCGTACCGTTGGTTTTTAACACATTAGACCGCAAAAATTTACTTTTTAATGCATTTCATCCCTAACCGCAACTCCCGTTAACCGTGGTTTTTTGCATTAAGTAGTTCTTTTGCCGAAACTATAAGTGTATCGGTAATATTTTCACCGCCCATAATTCTTGCCAATTCTTTAATTCTTTGGTTGTAATCAAGTTTTGTAACTTCGGTAAAGGTTCTACTGTTAGTTTCACTTTTTTCAATCAAATAATGTTCGGTTGCACACGCGGCAATTTGCGCTAAATGTGTTACACAAATTGTTTGGCGGTTTTTTGCAATTTCTTTAAGGCGGTTTCCAACCTTATCGGCCGCCATACCGCTTATACCCGAATCAATTTCATCAAAAATTAAAGTGTCAACGTCATCAACAGTAGAAAGAACGCTTTTAATTGCCAACATAACTCTTGAAAGTTCGCCGCCCGAAGCAACTTTATTAAGCGGTTTAAGCTCTTCTCCCGCATTTGTTGAAATTAAAAATTGAATTTCATTGCAACCGCTTTTGGTGTATTTACCGTTTTTAATTTCAGTGCTAACCCTTACGGCGGGCATATTAAGTTCAAGCAAAATTGCCGTTACGCTTTCTTCAAATTTTTTTGCAGTTTTAACGCGTGAAGCAGTTAACTTTTTACCGCAAGAAACAAGTTCATCTTGGGCTATTTCAAGTTCCTTTTCAATTCTTAAAATTTCTTCATCGTTAAACTCAATTTCTTTAAGTTCTGCTTCGGCTTTTTCTAAATATTTAATTACTCCTTCTTCGCTGTTTCCGTATTTGCGCATAAGCATTGAAACAAGTTCAATTCGTTCTGTTAAAAGGTTAATATCGAACATATCGCTTGATAGTTCGCTAAGGCAAGATGACACCTCATCTTTTAATTTAAAAAGTAAATCAACCGACGTGTTGCAATAATCTTTAGCTTCGCCAAGTTTTGCCGAAACCCCGTCAAGCAATTTAGAAACAGTGTTTATTTCATAAATTACACCATCGTTTGTGTCATCACCGGAAAGCAAAAACAGCGCTTCCTTAAGTTGTTTTATGTGTTTTTCGCTATTACGCGCAATAAGTAAATTATCTTTTAGTTGCTGATATTCGCCAACCTTAATATCGGCATTTTTAATTTCTTCAATTTGATATTTTAAAAGGTCAATTTTGCGTAATTTTAAATCTTCATCAATATCAATTTCTTTAAGTTTATTTCTTAAAGAATTAAACCTTTTAAAAGCATTATAATATTCATCTAACAAACCTTTATTATCGGCTAACATATCAATATACTTATAATGATTTTCAGGGTGCAAAAGTGCCTGGTTATCGTGCTGACCGTGAACGTTTATAAGCATGCCTGAAAACGTGCGCAAAACTGCCGAAGAAACAGGTTTACCGTTAATTTTAATATTACTTGAAGAACTGCTTAAAACGCGCGTAACAAAGTATTCGCCGTTTTCATCGGGCATATATCCGTTTTCTTTTAAGCAGTTTTCTGTTTGTTTGCCCAAACCGCAAAAAACAGCAGTAACAACGGCGTTTTTACAACCCGCACGAATTAACTCTTTTGAAGTTCTTTCTCCAAGCACGGCATTTATTGAATCAATAATTATTGATTTACCGGCGCCTGTTTCACCAGTAAGTACGTTTAAACCGTTGCAAAAGCTTATTTCGGTTTTTTCAATAACCGCAATATTTTCAATAAATAAACTTTTAAGCATTATATATCAACCCTTGCGTAGCAAATTATTTAAACTTTCAGCCAGTTCGGTTGCGGTTTCGGGAGATTTTGTAATAAGTAAAACGGTATCGTCACCTGCAAGACTGCCAACAATTTTATCGTAAAACAAATGGTCAATAGCAACGCAAGCGGTAGATGCCATACCTGAATAGCACTTAACAACAACGTCGTTATAAGCATTTTCGGTAGTAACCACCGAATTGCGAAACATATCGGTATATTGTTGTCCGGTGTGGGTTTTTGCAGGCATTTGAGATTGTGGCGCGGGTGCCATATATCGATAATTACCCATTGAATCAAGAGCTTTTATAATTCTTAACTGCTTAATATCGCGGGAAACGGTTGATTGGGTAACTTTAAAACCCATTTCATTAAGTTTTTCTTGCAGTTCATCTTGAGTAACACATACCTGATTTTTAATTAAATCAAGTATTACTTCATGTCTTTGATTTTTCATAATCCACCTCAAAATTAGTTGAATTTTTGCGAAATTGTTTTGTAAAATGAGTTATTATCAAATCTTATTAACTTAACGCTGTCGTTTGACTTTTTAACGCTGATTTCGGTAAATGGTTTTACATTAAGTGCTTTTCTGCCGTCGATTGAAAGATAAATTTCACAGCGTTTTGTTGTATTTGCTTTAAATGAAAACAGTTTATCGGCACCCATTATTATAGGTTTAGCGTTTAAAGAATGAGAGCAAATTGGGGTAAGTATAATGTTTTCGGTTGTTGGTTCAACAATTGGTCCGCCCGCAGAAAGCGAATAAGCGGTTGAACCGGTTGGGGTTGAAACAATAAGACCATCTGAACGGTATTTTATTGCATCGCTTTCGCAGGTAACTGTAATATCAATTAACCGCGAAATAAAACCGCTTGTAATTACCATATCGTTAAGCGCATAAAAAGTGCCTTTATCTTCGCCGTTTTCCTTTACATTCACTTCAAGCATCATACGGTTTTCAACTTTATATTCGCCCGAAAAAAGACGCGAAATTTTATTTAATTGGTCGCTTTCTAAGGTTGCCAAAAAGCCAAGACGTCCGGCATTTATGCCAAGTACGGGCTTGTTATATTTTGCGGCAAGTTTTGCGTAACGAATAATAGTTCCGTCGCCGCCTACTGTAATAATAATATCCGATTTTTGGCAAAGTTCGTCAAGCGAAACAGGATTATATCCCGTTGCGCAAACGCTATCAACAAGCAGTGCTTTAACGTTATTTTTACGAAAAATTACGCCAAGATTATCTACAATTTGTGCCGCGCCATGCTTATCAAGGTTTGGCAAAACACCAACAACCATTTTTTACCCTTCTTTCTAACTTAAAGCTTTATATGAAGCATCTACAAGTTCTTCGGCGTTTATATTGCAAAGAATTTTTGCTTCATCACTTTTTTCAATATAACAAAGATATTCAATGTTACCTTCAGGCCCTTTAACCGGCGAAAAATCAAGATTTAAAAGGTTAAATCCCGAAGTTATGGCTAAATTTACAATTTTTTCAATTACCGCAATATGAACGCTTTTTTCCCTTACTACACCCTTTTTACCAACACCTTCGCGGCCGGCTTCAAACTGTGGTTTTATAAGGCAAACTGCCCTGCCGTTTTCCTTTAACAAGGTTCGTAAAACAGGAAGAATGTGTGAAAGAGAAATAAACGAAACATCAACCGAAGCAAAATCAAGTGAATCTGGCACTTGTTCTTTTGTAACGTATCTAAAATTAGTTCTTTCAAGGTTTATAACACGCTCGTCAGTGCGTAATTTCCAAGCAAGTTGACCGTAGCCAACGTCAATAGCATAAATTTTTGCTGCTCCGTTTTGAAGCATGCAATCAGAAAAACCGCCTGTTGATGCGCCAACATCAGCACAAATAAAACCGTCAAGCGAAATATTAAACGAAGTCATTGCCTTTTCAAGTTTTAAACCGCCGCGGCTTACATATTTAAGTTTTGCGCCGCGCACTTCAAGCACGTCATCAGGTTTTAAAGTCATGCCCGCTTTATCGCATTTTTGGTTGTTTACATACACAAGCCCCGCCATTATAAGCGCTTTGGCTTTTTCGCGGCTTTCGGTGTATCCCGCCTCATAAACGGCGGTATCAAGTCTTAACTTTTCAGCCAAATTTATCTTCCCCTAATAATTTTTAACATTGAATTATAATCAAGTTTAAGCTGTTTTAAAAGCTCTTCGGTTTTTCCGTGTTTTACAAAAGAGTTTTCAGCCGCAAAAATGCTTACCTCACCGCCAAAACCGTTACTAATTAGTTTTGCGGATATTTTTTCGGCAATAGAACCCTCTTTTATTCCCTCTTCAAATATAAACACCTTTTTATATTGTTTAACACATTCTAAAAGTTGGTCGCTAAACGGATAAATTTTGTTAAGTTTTATAAATGCTGTGTTTTCACTTTTTTGTGCGGCAGCATAAGCATTTGCTGAAATTCTGCCGTAAGAAATTATAACATTTTCATTTTTTTCAAAGAAACAGTCAAATTCCTTGCCTGTGTAATTAAAAACTTTATTTTCGCCCTGTTTACCCCTTGGGTAACGCACTGCAACAGGGGTGGTATAGTTTAACATTTCTTCCATAACGCCCTGCAGTTCACTATATGAAGCGGGAGAATAAATAGTAAAACCCGGTATGCTTGTTAAAAAAGAAACGTCAAACATTCCTTGGTGGGTTTGGCCGTCTTCCCCAACAATACCCGCGCGGTCAATACAAAGTTTTATTGGCAGTTTTGCAATTGCAATATCATGCACAAGTTGGTCGTACGCACGTTGTAAAAACGAAGAATATACTGCAAAAAACGGTTTTTGAGCACCCTTTGCCAAACCGCCACAAAAAGCAACGGCGTGTTCTTCAGCAATGCCAACATCAAAAAATCGGTCTTTAAAACGGCGTGAAAATTCACTTAACCCCGTGCCTGAAGCCATTGCGGCAGTAACGGCACACACTTTATTGTCTTGCTGGGCAATTTCGCAAAGTTTATTGCCAAATACCGAGGAATAATCTTCAATTGGATGCATTTTTGTGCCTTCGTCAATATCAAACGAAGCTACACCGTGGTATTGATTTGGGTTGTTTTCGGCAAACTGATACCCTTTCCCCTTAACCGTTACAACGTGTATAAGAGAAGGTCTATTTTGTTCGCGCGCAATGTTTAAAAGATTTTCGACAGCCGAAACGTTATGCCCGTCAACAGGGCCTAAGTAGTTAAATCCTAAGCCCTCAAAAATATTACTGTGGTAAATTGCATTTTTAAGCATTGTTTTTGAAGAAAACAACTTTCTCCTAATAAACCTGCCAAAACAGGTTTTAGCAAGTAAATTATTAAGCCCGTTTTTAAAGGAATGATACCCTTTTTTAGAACGTATTCGGTTTAAATAACGAGCCATTGCGCCAACATTTTTTGAAATTGACATTTTATTATCATTTAAAATAACAATAAACTTACTTTTATTTGCGCCGGCATTGTTAAGTGCTTCGTAAGCCATACCGCCAGTTATTGCTCCATCACCTATAACCGCAACGGCAGTGCCCTGTTCGCCCGCAAGTGATTTGGCTTTATAAATACCGTATGCCACAGAAACTGAACTGCTGCTGTGACCTGTAATGCAATAGTCATGCTCTGATTCTTCAGGAGATAAAAAACCCGAAATACCGTTTTCGGTTCTTAAGGTTGAAAAATCGTTAAACCTACCTGTTAACAGTTTATGAGTATAACACTGATGTCCAACATCAAAAATAATTGCATCGTTTGGCGAATTAAACACCCTATGCAACGCAACCGTAAGTTCAACAACACCCAAATTAGACGCAAGGTGACCGCCATTTTTAGAAACGGTTGAAATTAAGCAGTCCCTTATTTCTTCACAAAGGATTTTTATTTCGTTTTTATTAAGTTTTTTTACGTCATTCGGAGAACTAATGGTGTTTAAAATTTTATAGTTCAAAACAAAACTTCCTTAAAATTTTCTTTCGCACAAATAAATAGCTAACTCTTTTAAAACTTTAGTATTGCCTTTTATATTTTCAAGTGCATCAACTGCTTTATTTGTTATATCCTTAACTGCTTTTTTACAGTATTCCATTCCGTATAAAGACAAAAAGGTTGTTTTTTTGTTTTTATCATCACTGCCAACGGGTTTACCAAGCAAACTTTGGTCGGCAGTTTTATCTAAAATATCATCGGTAATTTGAAAAGCAAGGCCAAGGTTTTGCGCATAAACACGCGCGTTTTCAATTGTTTCTTGGTTAGCACCTGCAAGAATACATCCAATTTCGCATGCAGCACACAAAAGCGCACCTGTTTTAAGGTTATTTAGTTTTTCAACCGTTTCGGCTGAAACGGTTTTACCTTCGCTGTTAAGGTCAATAATTTGACCTGCTATCATACCCATATATCCCGCATAATAAGACAGTTTTTCAATTGCTTTAACCAAATTTTCGCTTTTAATATTTTGTGTGGTTGCGGCTTTAAAAAACGCTTCGGTTAAAAGTGCGTCACCCGCAAGTAATGCAATATCTTCTCCGAATTTTTTGTGGTTAGAAGGTTTTCCTCTGCGCAAATCATCATCATCCATACACGGCAAATCATCGTGAATAAGCGAATATGTATGAATATATTCAATAGCCGCAGCAAAAGAAAAAACGTTTTCTTTTCCGCCGCAAAGTTTATAAAATTCACAAAGCAAAAACGGCCTAATTCTTTTACCGCCTGCAAGCAACGAATAATCCATTGAATTTGTTAATGTTTTTGTGTCATTATCACTGCCATCAACACAATTTTTTAAATATTCATCAAATTCAGTTATAAAACTGTTAAGTTCTTTCATATTTATTCCGCCTTGTGCGCATCGTTTATATTAGTAATTTTTAATTTCGCATTTTCAAGCACCTTGCTACATTCTTTGGTAAGTAAAAGTGCCTTTTCATAAAGTTCAATAGACTCATCAAGAGTGCAGTTTCCGCTTTCAAGTTTTTTTGCAATTTCTTCAAGTTGTTTTATGGATTCTTCAAAATTCATAATTATCTCCTATCAATTACCGTACAGTCAATTTCGCCGTCTGATAATTTTATGTTAAGCATATCACCGTTAGTTATGTTTTTAACAGTAGTTACGGCTTTATTTTCTTTTAAAACAACGCCATACCCGCGTGAAAGAATTTTTAAAGGATTAAGAGCTTCAATTCGCGCAGTTAATTCACCAAATTTAATAGCAAAAGAATTAACGTTGTTTTTATATAAATGTGAAATTCTTTCACTTAATAAATCAAGCGAAAGTGCATTGTTTTCAATAAAAAAGTTAAATTTTTCTAAAGAAAACAATGGCGAAAGCGATTTTAATTTAGAATAACACAAATCAATTTTTGCTTGACAAAGGTTATAAATATTACCGTTTAAAAGTTCAATTTTGCGGGTAATTTGCGTAATATCAGGCACGGCCAACTCTGCAGCAGCAGATGGTGTGGGTGCGCGTAAATCGGCAACTAAATCGCAAATTGTAATATCGGTTTCGTGGCCAACAGCCGAAATTACAGGAAACGGTGACTGGTAAATTTTGCGTGCTAAAAGTTCGCTGTTAAAGGCATCTAAATCTTCGTTTGAACCGCCGCCGCGTCCAATAATAACGGTGTCAACACCGTCAAGCTGGTAAACTTTTTCTAACGCGTTTACAATTTCGTTTACCGCGTTTACGCCCTGAACGCTGGCACCCGCCACAACAAGTTCACACAATGGGTATCTTCTTGAAATTATATTTAAAATATCTTGAAGTGCGGCGCCAAGCGAAGATGTTACAACCGCAATTTTTTTAGGGTATTTTACTATTGCCCTTTTAGTTTCTTGGTTAAAAAAACCTTCCGCTGCTAATTTTTCTTTTAATTGTTTTAATGCAAGAGCTTTTGCGCCAATACCTTCCGGTTCGGCATAATCAACATAAAACTGATATGAACCGTCTTTTTCGTAAAGCGAAACCTTGCCGCGCAAAATAAGTTTCATACCATCGGTAATATTAAAATTTAAGCCCAATGCGCTTCCTTTAAACATAACACATTTAACGGCGGCAAATTCATCTTTTAAAGTAAAATAACAATGACCGCTTGAAAAATGGCGTTTAAAGTTTGAAACTTCACCAACAACAATGCATGAAACAAGCCGTTTATCGCCCTCAAGCAACGATTTTACGTAAAGATTAAGTTGTCTGACTGTTATAGCATTAGCCGAAAAATCAGATAAAGATATCAATTGTTTTCACCATTTTTAAGTTTTTTACTTATTGTACCTAAAATGCCGTTTGCAAAAGAAGCGTCTTCTTTGGTGGCAAATTTTTTAATAATTTCAACTGCTTCGTTAATTGAAACCGAAACAGGAATATTGTTGCACCAACCCATTTCAAAAACACAAAGACGCATTGCTGCAAGTGCTGTTTTTGAAATACGCGAAAGCGACCAACCCTTTACCGCTGCAGTAATATATTCATCAATTTTTTGTATATTTTCATTTACACCGCGAAAAACAAAATTTATATATTCATTTTCTTCTAAATCTCGCGATAATGCGGCGCTTTCTAACACTTCATCGGCAGTTTCCTGCTTAAACTGATTTTCAAAAATTAAATAAAATGCTTGTTCGCGCTCTTCTTTTCTTGTCATAGTAAATATCACCTCATATTTTCCTATTTTATATTGTAACGCATTTTTATGCAATTTTCAAGCATAGTTTTATGCAAAATATGTAAATAAAATATATTTCTTGTAAAATTTTGCTATTACTGTTATAATGATAAAAAAACAAAGGAAAAGTGTGTATGACTGCTAAAT
This sequence comes from Acutalibacteraceae bacterium, assembly GCA_045655165.1. Taxonomy (GTDB): domain Bacteria; phylum Bacillota; class Clostridia; order Oscillospirales; family Acutalibacteraceae; genus SIG607. The sequence continues at coordinate 17,678 of JAZOOT010000051.1, read as the reverse complement.
TTAGGAAAAGTCTTATTGGTTTTAACCAAAACGATGTAATTGAATATATTAAAGAGCTTGGAAGCACTGCAAAAGCAAAAGAGCAAGAATTAAATTCACTTTTGGAAAATGAAAAAAAGAAAAACGAAATATTAACAAAAACAAATGTTGTTTTGGGTGAAAAACTTGCTTTTTTTGAAGCTAAATACGAAGAACTTAATGCCCTTTGTGAAGACGTTGCGCGTGTTTATTTAACAACAAAAACAAGTTCTAAAATTATTATTGATACCACAAAAGAAAATTGTGATACAATGCAAGAACAGGTTGATATGAACATAAACACCCTAAACGAAGTTCAGGCAGCACTTTTAAAACTTAAAGAACAAGTCACCCAAACCGCATCGGTATATTCTAATGAAGTAAACAGTGTTTCCGAATGTTTAACTTCAGCAAAAAGTATAATTGATGCCAACAAAGAAAAAACTGCTGATGCAATAAACGAATTTAATAACGTAATAAAATAAACGGTTGCTTTCGCAACCGTTTTTCTTTATATGTTTTGTGTTTTATAACCACTTTTGGTTAAATAAGATATATGGTTAAAACCAATTTTTTTAAGTAACTCAACAGTTTCATCAAAATAAAATGTTAGGTTTTTATAATCGTGGCAATCACTGTTTAATACAACTTCTCCTCCCTGTTTTAAAATTTCTTTTAAAATAAACGGAGCAGGATACGGTGTGGTTTTAATTTGCCTTGCAATTGCGCCGGTATTTACCTCAACATAATTACAGTATTTAAGTGCCTCTCGCAAGGCATCGGTACAAATTTTTTGATATTCTTCATTATTTTCATCAAAATACGAATACTTTGTAATTATATCAAAATGCCCAATGCAATCGGGTTTGTTTTTTTGCACGTTATTAACAACTAATTCAAAATACGCCTTAACCATATCTAATTCGTTACCGCCAAACGCATCGTGAATGCAGTTGCGCTGTTGGTGTATGCTATGGTCAATTGGGTAGCAAACTCCATTTTTAATAAGGTAATGAACACTGCTGACTATATAATCGAACTTTTCGCGCTGAACATTTGAATAATAATCAAGTTCCAAACCAAGTAAAACATCTATTTTTTCTGCATATTCTTTTTTTAGTTCATTTATTGTTTTAAAATAATCACTATATGCCTCTTTTTTAATGCAATAACTTGTATCACAAAATGTATAACTATGGTCGGAAATACCTATTGACAGCATATTTTTGCTAATAGCGCTTTCAATATTTTCACGAACCGAACCGTTTCCATCGGAAAAGGTTGTGTGAGTATGTATATTAGAATATCTCATAATAACACCTTGTTAAGAATAAAAGGTCTGCTTAGCAGACCTTTTAAAAATTTATCTTTGTACTCGGCCTGAACCGTCGCCTTTTGCAAGAGTTTCAACTTCAGCAACGCTAACCATGTTAGCATCACCTTCAATTGTGTGCTTAAGACAACTTGCAGCAACAGCAAACTCAATGGTTTCTTGGTTGGTTTTTTTGCTAAGCATTGAATAAATTAAACCGCCGCCAAAGCTATCGCCGCCGCCAACGCGGTCAACAATATGCATATGATACTGTTTGCTGAAATAGTATTCACCGTCTTTATAAAGCATTGCTGCCCAGTCGTTATCGTTAGCCGAAATTGAAGAACGAAGTGTAATTGCAACTGCTTTAAAGCCAAAGCGGTCGGTAAGTTGTTTAGCAACATCTTTATAACCTTCGTGGTTTACTTTACCTGTTGTAACGTCGGTGTTAGATGCTTTAATTCCGAAAACATCTGCGGCATCTTCTTCGTTAGCTATACATACATCAACGTAAGGCATAAGTTCGCCCATAACCTGACCTGCTTTTTCGCGGCTCCAAAGTTTTTTGCGGTAGTTTAAGTCGCAAGAAACGGTAATGTTGCGTTTTTTTGCTTCTTCTAACGCAACTTTGCAAATTTCGGCAACGTTATCGCCCAAAGCGGGTGTAATGCCTGTAAAGTGGAACCAGTCAACTCCTTCAAAAATTTCAGCCCAGTTAAAATCAGCCACTGTTGCTTCTGAAATTGAAGAATTAGCACGGTCGTAAATAACTTTAGAAGGACGCTGTGAAGCGCCTTTTTCGCAGTAATAAATACCAACGCGGTTTCCGCCGCGAACAATTTTGGTTGTGTCAACACCAAACTGACGAAGCGAATTAATGGCTGCTTGACCGATTTCGTGAGCAGGAAGTTTTGTTACAAAAGCAGCATCCATACCATAGTTTGCTAAAGAAACAGCAACGTTTGCTTCGCCACCGCCATAGGTAGCTTCAAGTTGATTAGATTGAACAAACCTTAAATAGCCGTTAGGAGCCAAACGCAACATAATTTCACCAAATGTTACTATTTTTTTCATAATTATACCTCCAACTCACTCAATAACTGCTTCGCCGCCGTTAACGGTATTGGCAGTAATGGTGATTTTTTTAATATTTTCTTTTGACGGGGTTTCAAACATTAGTTTTTGAAGTGTGGCTTCCATAATAGAACGAAGTCCCCTTGCACCAGTTTTGCGTTCAACAGTAAGTTCTGCAATTCTTTGAAGTGCTTCTTCTTCAAAAACAAGTTCAACACCATCAAGTTTAAACAATGCTTCGTATTGTTTAATAACCGAATTTTTCGGTTCTTTCATAATTTTAATAAGGGTTTCTTTATCCATTCCCTTAAGTGCGGTTACAACCGGCAAACGGCCAACAAGTTCAGGTATTAAGCCAAACTTAACTAAATCTTGATGTGAAACCAATTCACAAACTTCCTGCGCTTCAAGCGATTTGGAAGAACGTATTTCGGCGCCAAAGCCAAGGCTGCTACCACCTACCCTGCGTTCAATAACCTTATCAATTCCATCAAACGCGCCTGCGCAAATGAACAAAATGTTAGTTGTATCAACCTGAATAAATTCTTGTTGCGGATGCTTTCTGCCGCCCTGTGGCGGAACATTTGCAACAGTGCCCTCTAAAATTTTTAAAAGGGCTTGTTGAACACCTTCACCGCTAACGTCACGGGTGATTGACGTGTTTTCTGATTTACGCGCAATTTTATCTATTTCATCAATATAAATAATACCGCGCTGTGCCTTTTCAACATCGTAATCGGCCGCTTGAATAAGACGTAAAAGAATATTTTCAACGTCTTCGCCAACATAACCTGCTTCGGTAAGAGTGGTTGCATCGGTTATAGCAATTGGCACGTCAAGAGTTTTTGCAAGTGTTTGCGCAAGCAAGGTTTTTCCAACACCCGTTGGGCCTAACATAAGCACGTTGCTTTTTGCAAGTTCAACATCGTTTTCTGCTTTTTTATAAACACGTTTATAGTGGTTATAAACTGCAACCGAAAGGGTTATTTTTGCATCATCTTGCCCAATTACGTATTCATCAAGTTTTTGCTTAATTTCAAGCGGTTTGGGCAAAACAAATTCTTTTTCCTTTTTTTGTTTGCGTTTTGGAGGAACGGGTTCATCAAAAAGCAAAGAATTGCAAAAACTTATACAGCTATCGCAAATATAAACACCGGGGCCTTCTATTAAACGGGTAACATCATTTTGGCTTTTTCCGCAAAAAGAACAGGATATTGAATTATTATCGTTAGATTTAACTGACATTTAATAACCTCTATCTTTTTACAATAACTTTGTCAACAATGCCGTATTCTTTTGCTTCTTCGGCTGTCATCCAATAATCGCGGTCGGTATCACGTGACACCTCTTCAATGCTTTTGCCGGTAGCTTCAGCCAACATTTTGTTTAAGTTAGCCCTTGTGCGTTCAATGTGTTTTGCGTTGATAAGAATATCACTTGCTTGACCTTGGGCACCGCCAGATGGTTGATGAATCATAACTTCGGCATTAGGAAGCGCATAGCGTTTGCCTTTTGTGCCTGCGGCTAAAAGGAAAGCGCCCATACTTGCAGCCATACCCATACAAATAGTAGAAACATCGCATTTAACATATTTCATTGTATCGTAAATAGCAAGGCCTGCCGAAACACTGCCGCCGGGGCTGTTAATGTAAAAGTTAATGTCTTTATCGGGGTCTTGGCTTTCAAGATATAAAATTTGAGCAACAACAAGACTTGCCGAAGCATCGTCAACCGGACCGTTAAGCATAACAATACGGTCATTAAGCAAGCGGGAGAAAATATCGTAAGAACGTTCGCCCCTGCTTGTTTGTTCAATAACATAAGGAATGGGAGTCATATTTGTTTCCATAATTTTACCTCCTTTTTAAGAAAGATTATGAACAAATACTAATATTTATAATCAATTATTCAGCAGTTTTTTTAGAAGCAGATTTTTTTGCTGCGGGTTTTTCTTCGTCTTCTTCAACTACTGCGCTTGTTTTAATAAGGTCAAGTGCTTTATTAACGGCAATGTCCTTCTTAATTTCTTCAGCGGGAACTGCAGCTTTAACCTGTTCAACCGAAACAGAATAATCTTTAGCCATTTTTTCTAAATATTCATTAACTTCATCATCGGTTGCGCTAAGGTTTTCAAGTTTAACAATTTTTTCCAAAGCCAAACGCATTTTAACCTGTTTTTCGGCTTGGGGACGGAAAGTTTTGCCAAATTCTTCAATAGTTGCGCCTGTGTATTTAAGGTATGTTTCAAGGTTCATACCCTGCATTTGCAAACGGTAATCAAAGTCGTTAATGCTTTGTTTTACGCGGTTTTCATACATTGCTTCGGGAATTTCGCCTTTAATTGTTTCAACAACCTGGTCTAAAAGTGCGTTTTCAGTTTCTTCTTCGGCAACTTTTTTCTTTCTTTCAAGAGCTTTTGCCTTAATATCGGCGCGAAGTTCTTTCAAAGTATCGAACTCACTAACATCTTTTGCAAATTCGTCATCAATAACAGGAAGTTCTTTTGCTTTAATTTCGTGAAGTTTTACTTTAAATACAGCGGGTTTGCCTGCTAAATCTTCAGCGTGGTATTCTGCCGGGAACTCAACGTTTACATCAAATTCTTCGCCTGCATTTTTGCCAACAATTTGGTCTTCAAAACCGGGGATAAACTGACCCGAGCCAAGTGTTAAAGAGAAAGATTCGCCTTTGCCGCCTTCGAAAGCAACACCGTCAACAAAACCTTCATAATCAATAACTGCAATATCATCTTTTTGCGCAGCGCGGCCTTCAACAGCAACAACGCGTGCGTTTCTTTCAGCCATGGCGTTAACTGCTTCGTCAACTTCGGCTTTAGCAACTTTAACAGCAACTTTTTTTGTTTTAAGGCCTTTGTATTCGCCGATTTCGATTTCGGGAACAACAGTAAGTGTTACTTTGAAAACAACGCCATCTTCTTTGCTGATGGAAACCATATCAAAGTCGATTTTATCGTCAACAATTTCAATGCCGGCTGCTTTAGCGGCTTCATCAATTGAAGGGCCGTAAAGAGCATTCAAAGCTTCTTCAAAGAATGCTTCGCTGCCATAGTATTTTTCAACCATACTAACTGGAGCTTTACCTTTGCGGAAACCGGGCAAAGTAATTTTTTTGCTTTCCTTTCTAATTGCTTCATTAACCGCAGCACTAAAAGTTGCACCATCAATGGCAATTTCAAGTTCATAACGGTTAGTTTCTACTTTTTTTGCATTTTTTAAACTCATAAAAAATACCTCCGTATAAATAATCAAAGTATCAACAAATAATATAACATATATTTATAAATATTTCTACAATATTTTTAAAAAATATTCAAATTTTTCAAAAAATGGGAAAAGGTGTAAAATTTATAGCATCACACGAAATCAAAACAAAGGAAATACCGTTATAATTTTGGGTAAAATTGCGTTTTGCTCCGTGAATATGGCCGTGGTAAACTGTGTTAATTGAATACTTTTTAAGCACGTCAATAATTTCGCCCGAAACACCATCGGCAAAAACTGGCGGATAGTGCAAAAAAACTATTGGTTTTTTGCCAATAGCAAGCGCCGATTTTATTGAAGTTTCAAGCCGTGCGGCTTCACGCAGAACAATTTTTTCTTCATCTGCTTTTTCTTTTATCCAACCGCGTGTTCCGCAAATTGCGTAATCGCCAACTTCGTAACAATTATTAAAAACAATATCAACACTGTTAATATTTTCTTTTATAAAAAATTCTTTAATTTTTTTGGCCGTTGACCACCACAAATCGTGATTACCTTTTAATAAAATTTTTTTACCGGGAAGGTTTTCTAAAAACAAAAAATCGGGTTTTGTTTCTTCTATTTTAAGCGCCCAAGAAAAATCGCCCGGCAAAACAACAATGTCGTTGTCTTTAACTGTTTTTCGCCAGTTTTCTTCAAGACGTTCTGTATAGTTTTCCCAACCGCGAAAAACATCCATTGGCTTGTCTTTATCAAAAGACAAATGCAAATCCGAAATACCGAACAGCGCCATAATTTACCTCACTTATTTTTTTATAAAACAGCAAAATTTGAACAAAATATTATTGACCCAAGCGGTCTGAAAGGAAATGAATAGTATGCAAGAAATTAAAGAATGTTCAAGCCACGAAATTGTATGCGATGCTAAAAACTGTGTTTACCACGCTGCAGGAAACAACTGCACTGCGAAAGAAATCAAAGTTGGTTTCCAAAGCGCATGCGAAAGTTGCGACACTGCCTGTATGACATTCCGCCAGAAAGCTTGAGCAAGAAAGTGCCCGAAAATTTTCGGGCGCTTTTCTTTTTAATAAAAAGCATCGGTTATATAATAAATTTCACAGTCAATTCCCTGCTCGGTTTCGTTATAAGTAACCTCGCTAACATCAAAACGGCAGATATAATCCTGCTTGGTTTTTCTTAAAAAATCGTTTGCAGTTGCTTTAATGCGGTTTTGTTTATTGTAATCAACCGCTTCGCGACCTGATACCATTTGGTTTTCTGAGCGCGTTTTAACTTCAACAAAAAGCAGTAAATTTTCCTTTTCGGCAATAATATCAATTTCACCAAAACGGCTATGGTAATTGCGTTTAAAAATTATAAAACCTTGTTTTTTTAAATAATCGGAAGTAACCTTTTCGCCGTAAATGCCTATTTCTTTTTTATTCATATATTTTTTAAAAATGATTTGCGGTGTATGCTTAAAACACCATATTTTCTAATTGCCTCTATATGAGCTTTTGTGCCGTATCCCTTATGCGAAGCAAATTTGTATTCAGGGTATTCTTTGTCATATTCAAGTAATAATCTATCCCTTGTCACCTTTGCAAGAATTGATGCTGCCGCCACAGACAAACTGCGGCTATCACCCTTTACAAGCGGTGAAGCATCTACCTTAATATATTTTGGTAACAAGTTACCGTCAATTATTGCAAAATCGGGTTTAACCTGTAAACCTTCAATTGCCCTATTCATTGCCAAAAAGGTTGCATTTAAAATATTGTGTTCTTCAATTTCTTCTACACTTGCAAAAGCAACAGAATAACTAATTGCCTTTTGGGTTATTTCAGCAAAAAGCAATTCCCTTTTCTTTTCGCTTAATTTTTTAGAGTCGTTAATACCCTTTATATCAATACCTTCAGGCAAAATAACTGCAGCTGCGCAAACAGGACCTGCCAAAGGGCCGCGACCTGCTTCATCTACACCGCAAATTAAATTATAACCTTTTTGTCTTAATTCATTTTCAAAAGAAAAATCAGGCAAAATCTTGCACCCTTTCAAGCGTTATAGCACCGATTTTTTTATTACGGAATTCTTCTAACAGTATATTAGAAGCCCTTATGGTATCGGCTTCGCCACCGCGTATTTTAAATGAGCGGTTTATGGCAATTTGCGCAAGAATTTCATACGGTTCTTCGCCTAAATTAAGTTCACCGTAGCGCGAAGTTAAGAGGGATGGATACCTTTTACATAAAATTTCAATTAACCTTACCGCCAAAAGTTCAACATCAACAACTTTATCTTTTATTGCGCCCGTAAAAGCAAGATGTTCGCCAATGGTTGTGTTTGAAAATTTAGGCCAAAGTATACCCGGCGTATCTAAAAGTTCAAGTTGTTTATCAACCATATACCACTGGTTAGAACGCGTAACGCCAGGCCTGTTTTCAACATTTGCCTTTTTAATTCCCGCAAGTTTATTAACAAAGGTAGATTTACCAACGTTGGGTATGCCTGCCACCATAACGCGAAGTGCCCTGCCCGCCATACCTTTGTTTTTATAAACTTCAAGTTTATCAGCCAAAACAAGCCGTACGATATTTTTAAAATGTTCAAGCCCTGCGCCTGTTTTACAGTCAACTTCCAATGCGGTAATGTTTTGTGTTTTAAAAAATTCTATCCATTCTTTTGTAGCACTGCTATCGGCCATATCGCTTTTATTAAGCAAAATAATAAGCGGTTTTTTGCCAACAATACCCGGCAAATCGGGATTACGGCTACTAAACGGAATACGGGCATCAATAATTTCAACAACCGCGTCAACAAGGTCAATATCCTTTTCCATTTGTCTGCGGGTTTTTGTCATATGCCCGGGGAACCATTGTATATATTGCGAATCTGCCATATTAAATACCGCCTATTCTGTTAAACGGGAATACGCGCAATACCACGCGACCTAAAATGTATCTTGTATCTATCATACCACCGTCACCAATGGTACTTGAACGGCTGTCAAGTGATTCGTTGCGGTTATCGCCCAAGCAAAACACACAACCCTCTTTAACCTTAACAGGAAAATCAATATCATATTTAAGGTTAGTTGGGGTTTTTGTGTACGGCTCATCAAGCGCAACACCGTCAACATAAACAACACCCGTTGAAAAATCAATATCAACAATTTGGTTTTCTGTTGCAATTACACGTTTTATTATGGGACCGCTTGAACGTTCGCTTGTAGGGGTGTTATCAATATTTCTTGAAATAACCACAATATCCCCTGCTTTTGGGGTGTAAAACCAATTAGAAATAACAAGTTTTTCGCCCTCAAAAACAGTGTTTTCCATTGATTGACCGACAATTGTTACAACGCGGAAAACAAAGGTAAAAATTAAAATAACTATTATTATTGCATAAACAATAACCTCAAGCCAATCAAAAATTTCGTTTTTTAGTGTTGCTTTCATATTTTTTGTCAAATCAATCACCTCGTTTTTTAAAATAAAAAAGAAAAAGAGAAGACAGCGACTGCCTTCTCTAATCTTTAAAATTAGCCAATTAATTCTTTAACCTTGGCAGCCTTACCAACTCTGTCGCGCAAATAGTAAAGTTTAGCCCTGCGTACACGGCCTTTTCTTACTAATTCAACTTTAGCAACGTTGGGGGAATGAATGGGGAATACACGTTCAACACCAACACCGTAAGAAACACGTCTTACTGTGAATGTTTCAGCAATGCCGCTGTTATTTTTAGCAATAACAGTTCCCTCAAAAACCTGAATTCTTTCACGTTCGCCTTCTTTAATTCTAACGTGAACTTTAACTGTGCTACCAATTTCAACAACCGGTACTTCTTTTTTAAGCATTTCCTGTGTTAACATTTTTACTGCGTCCATTGATATATCCTCCTTAAATTTTTTCAGATGTTCATACCCAAAAAACTGGCAGAGGACCATCCGCTTCAATGTCGTTAAACGGCATTAAACCCACTTGTAAGGCGCAAGTGAAATCAAATGCCTTAGTATTATACTACAACGAATAAGAAAAATCAAGTAAAATTTAAAAAAATATTTTAACCCCTTGCTTATTTATTTTAAGTATTATATAATTAGTATATACTTTAAATAAAATGGGTGAGTTTGTTTGGAAAACAGCATATACTTTGACAACAGCGCAACAACCAAACCGTGTGATGAGGCGGTTAAGGCAGCTCTTTTTTGCCTTAATACAAATTGGGGCAACCCCTCCTCTACCCACGCTTTTGGCGTTAATTCTATGCTTTCTTTGATTAAAGCAAGAGAAACTGTTGCAAAGTCAATTTATGCCAAAAGCGAAGAAATTATTTTTACTTCGGGCGGTACCGAAGCAAACAACCTTGCCATTATCGGTGCTTGTCTTGCATTAAAAAAGCAGGGCAATAAAATTATTTCTTATAAAACCGAACACCCTTCGGTTATTAATACACTAAAACAACTTGAGCACTTTGGATTTGAAGTTTTGTTTTTAGACACACAAAAAGACGGAACTGCTTGTCCTAAAACCTTAGAGAAAAATGTTGACAATAACACTATATTTGTTTCGTGTATGACGGTTAATAACGAAATTGGCACAATTAACAACATCAAAGAACTTGTTAAAACCGTAAAAAGCAAAAATCCAAAAACTCTTTTTCACACCGATGCCGTTCAGGCGTATAAAAAAATTCCGCTTAATGTTAACGATTTGGGTGTTGATTTACTATCTGCCAGCGGACACAAAATTCACGCCCCAAAAGGCGTTGGCTTTTTATACAAGAAAAAAGGTGTTACCCTTTTACCCTTAATTAACGGTGGCAATCAGGAAAACGGTTTACGTTCGGGCACCGAAAATATGCCGTTAATTTGCGCCTTAGAAGCCGCAGTTAAGGCGTTTACCAATGATAGTGAAGTGGTAAAAGAGCTAAATTGTTATGCCAGAAAAAAACTTGCACAAAACCCGCATGTTGTTTTTAATTCAAGCGAAAACTCTTTACCTAATATTTTAAACATTTCGTTAAACGGCTATAAATCTGAAACTGTGCTTAATGCCCTTTCGCTTAAAAACATTTACGTTTCTAAAGGAAGCGCCTGTGCAAAAGGCCACCGTAGCCACGTTTTAATGGCAATTGGTTTAAATGATAAGCTTATTGATTCTTCTATAAGAATTAGTTTTAGCCGTTTTAACACAAAGGAAGAAATTGATATTCTTGCTAACGAATTACTATTGATTACCCAAAAAATAAGAAGGTTTTGTTAAATGAAAGAAATTTTACTAATTAAAACAGGTGAATTGGTTTTAAAAGGGTTAAACCGTATCACCTTTGAAAACGCGCTTATTAAAAATATTCGCAAACATCTTAACGGTTTAGGTGAAATTACCGTTAAAAATGCACAATCCACAATTTATATTGAGCCAAAAAGTGACGACTACCCTTTTGAAGAAGCAGTAGAACGTGTTAAAAAGGTTTTCGGCATTGCCGCTTTCTCACGCGCAAGGGTTTGTAATAAAGATATTAACGAAATTTTAGACCTTGCCCCCGAATATTTAAAAGAACAGTTAAGCAATGTTAAAACCTTTAAGGTTGAAGCAAAGCGTTCGGATAAAAAATTTCCTTTAACCTCGCCCGAAATTTCAAGAATGATGGGTGAAAGATTGCTTAAAACTTTTAATCATTTGCGGGTAGACGTTCACAACCCTGAAGCGGTTGTAACTGTTGAAATAAGAGATTATTCAGCATACATTCGTTGCGGTCAAATTCACGGCGCGGGCGGTTTGCCGGTTGGAACTGCCGGTAAAGCATCTATTCTTATTTCGGGCGGTATAGACAGCCCCGTTGCCGCATATATGATGGCGAAGCGCGGTCTTACGCTTGATGCAATTCATTTTGCAAGCCCGCCTTACACAAGTGCGCTTGCCGAACACAAGGTAAAAACCCTGCTTAAAAAGGTTGCACAGTACAGCGGTGATATTCGCCTTGCAATTGTTCCTTTTACCGAAATTCAAGAACTTATTGCAGAAAACTGCCCCGAAGAATATTTCACACTTATTATGCGCCGTATGATGATGCGTATTTCTGAAAAACTTTCAGGAAAACACGGCAGTAAAGCTCTTATAACCGGTGAAAGTTTGGGCCAGGTTGCAAGTCAAACTTTATTTGCTTTGGGTGTTACCGATATTGTTTGTAATATTCCCGTTTTAAGACCTTTAATTGGTATGGACAAAGAAGAAATTATTGCTGTTTCAAGGAAAATCGACACCTTTGAAACTTCAATTTTACCTTACGAAGACTGTTGCACCGTTTTTACACCAAAGCACCCAAGAACAAAACCCGAAGTTGCCATGTGTGAACAGGCAGAAAGTGCTTTAAATATTGAAGAACTTGTTGAAAGCGCGGTAAATAACACGCAGTACTGCGTTATTTACAGGGAGGATTTTTGTGAGTGATTTATATTCGGTTGCAAATAAAGCGGTAGAATTGCTTAAAGAAAATAATTTAAGTGTTTCTTTTGCTGAATCTTGCACAGGCGGTACTTTAAGCCAACTAATTACTTCAGTTTCGGGGGCATCACAAGTTTTTGAACTTGGTGTTTGCTGTTATTCAAATGACATTAAACACAAAGTTTTAAATGTTCCGAAAGATATTTTAGAAATCTATGGTGCTGTAAGCCAAGAAACCGCAATTATTCTTGCAAAAAAAATTAGGCGCCTTGCAAACAGTTCATTCGGAATTTCGGTTACGGGTGTTGCAGGGCCCGAAAAAAGCGAAGGCAAAGAAGTTGGAACGGTTTACATTGGTTTTTGTGATGGAAGAAATACTTTTGCGTTTAATTTAAACGCCGAAAAAACGCTTTCAAGAACTAAAATTAGAGAACTTGCGGCAAAGACTGCACTTAATTTAATTATTGAGCATTGCTTAAAAAAATAAATATTATAAGGGATGGTTTAGGTTATGTTAAAAAACTTAAAAATTGATATTATTTATTACAATACACCGTCTGATTTTGAATTTGAATTTAATCTTGGCGGGTATTGCCGTTGCCGTATTTTAAATGCAAAATGCGCAACATTAAAAGAAACAATAAACAAACTTGCTTTGGCGGTTACCAGAAGCACCGTTGTAATTATTGTTGGCAAACTGCTTGGCGAAAACGGTTTTGTTGCCCCCGTTGCTAAATCAATTGGCAAAAATTTGGCGCCCGTTGACCATAGAAAATTTCATATTACAAACCCCGAACCAATTTCTCTTATTGAGGGTTCTTTGCCCCTTGTTACAAGCAATGGTGATTTTGGCGGTTGCATTATTGAAAGCGGCCCGCAGTCAATTGTTATGCTTACCGATGATAAACCGTTAAGAGATAAAATTTCAAACAAACTTCTTTCATTCTATTTAACTTCTTTAAGCAGAATTCCCGAAGAAGATATTGAAATAATTAACAAAGAAAATACAGTTGAAGAAATTAAAGAAGAAATTGAAGAACCCGAAGTAATTGAGCAACCTGTTATTAAAGAAGATGCTATTGAAGACAAAGCAGAAGAAGTTGCCGAAGAAATTATTGAAGAACCTGCTGTTGAAACTTTGGAAGAAACAACAAGCGAAGAAGCAAAAGAAGAAATAGAATGCCCATTTATTGATATTACAAGTGATGAAGAAGAAATGGTAGATATTTTTTCGGGCGCTGAAAGCGAAGACAATGATGAAATCTTTTTGATTAACGAAACCGAAGAAAAAGATAATTCTTCTTATTTTGAAGATTCTGATAATTCGGGTTTGATTTTTGATAACGATTTTGAAGAAACAGAAACCGAAGAAGAATCATACCGCCCTGCAAAAAAGAACTCTACCCTTTCAACTGTTCTTTTAATACTTGTTATTGTTTTACTTTTGGCGGTTGGCGCTTTACTTTATTTTTTAGTATATTTGCCCGGACTTGACGGTATAAATACTTTAGATTATATTAAAGAAGTTTTTGCATTAGAAAGTGTTGGTAATTTGCTATGGCTGAAAGTATAATACACGAAGTTATTGATTTTTTACAAAACAAAGTTTCAAACGAATTTATTGTTTTTGTAATTTCAATGATGCCAATTTTAGAACTGCGTGGCGGATTAATAGCCGCGGCACTACTTAACATTGATTGGGTTGTTGCTTTTCCTATTTGCGTTATTGGAAATATGTTGCCCATTCCATTTGAACTCTTGTTTATTAGAAAAATATTTAATGCACTAAAAAAACTAAATTGGATGAAGAAAATAATAAACAAGTTAGATGAACGCGCAAAGAAGAAAGCAAGCAGTAAAACAATGCAAAAATACGCTGTATGGGGTTTATTTACTTTGGTTGCCATTCCCCTGCCCGGTACAGGCGCTTGGACCGGCGGTCTTGTGGCAGACATTTTAGATATGCGATTTAAAATTGCTTTTCCAATAATTACCTTTGGTGTAATTGTTGCCGGTTTAATAACTTCATTAGTATTTTTAATTTAACAAAAAAGACGGGTTTAAAACCCGTCTTTTTTATTGACTTGATGAACTTGAACTGTTTGAAGTAGTAGCATCTATCCAAGATGAACTTTCACTACTGTCACTGCTTTCGCTGGATTCAGGAAGTTCAATTTTAATAAGAGCAGTAACTTTTCCGTTTACAAGCCCACTCTTACCGTTTGCAGTGGCGCTACCGCCCGAAATTGGCGGTAACAATGAACCACCATGGTGCGAACAAATTGGCAAATAACTGTTTTTATAATAACCTTTTTCGGTTTTATTACACTTATCTGTTGCAAGCAAACCGGTTTCTGCACAGTAATAACGTTGAGAAGTGTATTTACTGTATTCAAAACTCTTTGCCTTAAGGCCCTTGTGGATAGGTGTCATAACCTTGCCCCACATACGCTGTGCAATAACCTGCGAACGAATTGTTTCGTTATTGTCGTAACCGCACCAGCAAGAAGCAACGTAATAAGGCGAACCGCCAACAAACCAAAGGTCTTTTGTGGAGTCAGACGTACCTGTTTTAGCAAAAATACGCATACCGGGTATATAACCTGCGGCACCACCGCCCGTACCGTTTGCGCCGTAAACAACAGTTTGAAGCATTCTGTTCATTACGGTTGCGGTATCTTCACTTAAAGCGCGTTTACCGGTATCGGTGTATTCCAAAACCTTATTTCCGTCTTGGTCTTCAACATAATAATAGGTAGTTGGTTTATAATACACGCCGTTATTACCAAAAACTGCATAAGCCGCAGCCGATTCGGTTGTGGTAAGGCCCTTATAAGTACCGCCCATACCAAGTGCCGAAAGGTTTACGTCGTTATTGCTAAGGGTCGTAATACCCAAAGAATCGGTTAAGAATTTATAAGAAGTAGAAAGCGAAATTTTATTAACAAGGTAAACGGGAATGGTGTTTACCGAACGTTCAAGCGCGTAATGGGTTGTAATATTTCCCCAATAACCGCCGTACCAGTTGTTAGGATGCCAACTGCCATATTTTTTGTATTTATCTTCAACAACGGTTGAATAGGTAATAACGTTCTTTTCCATTGCAGGAGCATAAGCTGCAATAGGTTTCATTGTTGAACCCGGTTGTCTTGCCGCCATAACAGCACGGTTAAAGCCACGGTTTTCGTCTTTTTCACCAATACCTCCCGACATACCAACAATATGTCCGGAATAGTCCATAACCGTAATTGCACCCTGCATTGTTGCGCCGTTAGATGCCTTTAAACCATAAGTTTTACTATCAGAAAAAACGTTATCAATTGTGTTTTGAACGTTGGGGTTCATTGTTGAATAAATTTTATAACCGCCGCTGTATACAAGCATTTCGGCATCGGCTTTGTTATACTTATATTTTTCAACAAGGTCATTTATAACATCATCAATAAGTGCATCAACAAAATACGAATTATACTTCTTTTGCTTAATGTTAGCTGCATCTGCAACAACCACAAGTTCTTCTGCAACAGCACTATCGTATTCTTCACGAGTTATATACCCTTGGTCATACATTTCAAACAAAACGGTATTTCTACGCTCTTTGTTTTCTTCTGGGTACTTATCGGGGCGAAGCGCTTCGGGATATTTTGTGATTGATGCAAGTGAAGCACACTGCGCAAGGGTAAGTTCATCAACACTTTTGTTAAAATAATAATTAGCCGCAACTTCAACACCGCTAATACCGTTTGCCATACCAACAACGTTAAGGTAACATTCTAAAATTGTATCTTTATCAACGGTTTTTTCAAGTTTACGGGCACGCATAATTTCCCTTACCTTACGCTGCCAGTTTTGTTCTTTATCGCCCGTAAGGTTTTTAACAAGTTGTTGAGTTATTGTTGAACCGCCGCGGTTTGAAGAATAAAAATGCAAAAAGGTATTTGCAAACGCCTTAATGGTTTGTTTCCAGTCAACACCGCCATGGCTTTCAAAACGCTTGTCTTCAATGGCAATAAACGCGTGTTCAAGATTATCGGGGATTTTTTCTAAATCAACCCAAATTCGGTTTTCGCCCGTGTGCAAACGCTGGTATTCCACCCATTCGCCTGCCGAGTTTTTAACCAAAATGGAGGTAGCGCCGCCTTTTTTAAACTCTTCAAGGTCAACCCCAAGTTCATCATCAACAAAATTAAAAATGTAAATTAAAAAACCGCCTGCACCAATGCAACACAGAATAACGCACACCATAAAAATAGCAAGCAAACTTCTTAATATTTTTTCTTTTCCTGTTTTTTTACGTCTGCGTTTTGCGGCAGCACGTTTTCCGCCCTTATTATTACGGCGGTAGTTGTTCAAATCAAAATCATTATTTGCCATAGACTTAAACAACCTCC
This sequence comes from Acutalibacteraceae bacterium, assembly GCA_045655165.1. Taxonomy (GTDB): domain Bacteria; phylum Bacillota; class Clostridia; order Oscillospirales; family Acutalibacteraceae; genus SIG607. Next base: position 1,216 of record JAZOOT010000051.1, on the reverse strand, counting down.
TTTATTTTAACATAAAATGATTATTAGATACCATTACAGGATAATTATACCACAAATTTTTAAAAAGTGTATTACAATTTTTTAATATTTAGCAAATTAAGGTAAATAATACCTGTAAAAATACAATAAACGGAGTTTTTTATGACTAAATCAAGAAAATTTATTATTTTTTCGTTAAGCATTACACTTGCTTTTATTATAGCCGCAATTATTTTTGTTTTTTGCTATAAAAAAAGCAAAGAACCGTATTATTTAAAATCTTTTGAAAACAATGTTGCACTTTATAAAGGCAACCGTATTGTAGAAATTTACGAAGATATTAACATAAATATTTTAACAGATTATGACAAATTTCTTTTAAGAAATGGTATTATTGTGGAAAATATAGAAAAAGTTGACGAAATTTTAGAGGATTACAACTCTTAAAAGACTTGAAAAAAATGAAATTAAACAGTATAATAAATTGTAAAGAATTTTGAAAGGGTGATAACTTTGGAAAAAGATGCTATTTCTGCCGGTACGGGCAGTCTTGTTAGCACTACCGAAATTAAGATTTTGCTTTGTTATATTATTACCACAGTTGACCACCCTGTTCCAGGAAAAGAACTTGCTAATCTTTTTCATTTACAAAGTATTGCAAATTATTTTGAAGTAATGGACGCTTTAGAATCATTGGTTACAACAGGCAGTCTTCATTATAACGAAGATGATGATACATATTTTGTTACTGCCGAAGGCGCAAAGGTTGCCCACACGCTTAAAAAGACCTTACCCTTTACAATTAGAGAAAAAGCGTTTGCGGTAACCTATAAACTTCTTGCACGAATCAGAAACACCAAAGACACAAAAATTGAAACAACTACCGAAGACGGTATTATGTATATTACATGTTCGGCTATTGAAAACGGCAACGCCGTTATGAGTTTTAAAATTATGGTTGCCGATGAAGTGCAGGCACAGTGCATTAAAGAGCGGTTTTTAGACGACCCTTCAAAAATTTATGTTGGCCTTGTTGATTTACTTACAGGAAAATAAAAAGAACTCGCGAAGAGGCGCACTTCGTAAGGAAGTGCGCCTCAGTTATATTCGCCTATCGGCGAGTTATATTGCTTCGCAGTTATATTTGGACTTCGTCCAAGTGATATTGCCTTCGGCAGTTTTAAAAGCGAATATAATAAAACTAAAACCAAAGGTTTTAATATCACTTTGCCGTAAG
>JAZOOT010000050.1:0-16034 GCA_045655165.1 Acutalibacteraceae bacterium | reverse complement strand
ATTACTTAATTTCTTTTAAGAATCGTCGGGTCCTTTTTGTTTGTCGTTGTTTAATTTTCAAGGTTCGTTTTGCTACCCGCCTGAGCGGACAGCTTTATTATTCTAACACAACACACCCCTTATGTCAAGCGATTTTTTTATTATTTTTTATCTTTTTTTACATTATTTTTTTTAATACAATATCTTGTGTTTTTTCCATTATTAAACCACAATTAAAAACAAAAAAGGCGCTTACTCAAGCACCTTTTTATAATGTTTTAAAACAATTTTATTCATTTTATTTAGGTTTTCTATCATTTGGTCTGCCAAAGCAAACTGTGTACGGCAGCGGTCTAAATTATGGCGTTTGTATTTTGTTTTAAAATAACGGTCGCCGTCAAGATAGTCGGTTAAGAAACGCATACCGCATTCAAGCGTCATAATAATGCAGCCAAGGGGAAGCGACAGCACTTCTTCTTTTGTAAACAGTTTGCCGCAACCTGTCATAAAGCCCTTTGCAAAACCTTCGTAAAGGTCAAGTTCAAACTTTACTTTTTTGAGGTCGGTTTCGTCTTCGGCTGCAAAGGTTGCACCAAAGCGAATTGCATCGCCAAAGTCGTAAGCCGCAAGGCCGGGCATAACGGTATCTAAATCTATAACAACAAGCGGCGCGCCGGTTTCGGCGTCTAACATACAGTTATTTATTTTGGTATCGTTATGTGTAACACGAATAGGAATTTCACCGCCATCAAGTTTATCGGTAAGCAGCGAACAATAACCCTTATGCGATTTTACCCAAGCAATTTCATCACTCGCATTTGCAACCCTGTTATAACTATCTTTGGAAACTATAGTTAAAAAGTTTTGGTAACGCTTTGGAGTGTTGTGGAAGTCGGGTATGGTTTCACGCAAAGTTTCGGCAGGGTAATCATCTAACATTGACTGGAACCTGCCAAAAGCCAAACCTGCCGAATACATCTCTTCGGCATTTTGTGCAGTTTGCAAAGTTTTTGTGCCGTTTATATATATGTATGCGCGCCAACAACCATCGGTATCGTTAATGTAAAACTTGTTATCGGTGGTAGGAATTATTGTAAGGCATTCCCTTTCGGTGTTTCCGCCGTTTTCTAATATCTTTGCTTTAATATGTTCGGTTACGCTGCCAACATTTTGCATAAGACCATCAATATCCTCAAAAACATTGTGATTCATTCTTTGAAGCAAATATTCGTGATTTGTATTGGTAACAACACGGAAAGTGTCGTTAATATGGCCGCAACCGGTTGGTTCGGCGGTAACAGCTACGCCGTTAAAACAAAAGCGGTCGCAAATTTTTTTAATTCTATCGGTCATTTTTACTCTCCTTTTCCTTTTTTAAGGGAAAATAAAAAGCTGCAACAGAAAACTGCCACAGCTTTATTATAAGTAAGTGCTAAAATTAATTAAAGATTTCCCCAAAAATATCCTCATCATTAAGGTTAGTGGAAAGGTCGTTAATACCTTCACCAAAGTTTGTGTTGTCTTCTACTGCCAAGCTTATGAACAAAGCTTCAGGCGCAATGTATGCTTTTTTCACTATGGCACCTCCAAAAAGTGATATAAACTCATTCTTTCGTAACGATTATATCATACATATTCACAAAAATCAATGGTTTTTTTAAAAATTTTTGAAAATTTTTTTAAATTATTGATTTGACGCCTTAACTTCGGCAATAAATTGGTTTGCTTTAATAACTCTTTCGTCTATTTTGTTGTTTGCCGAAGATATTGCCCGACCCAGCTGATTATAGTTTGCTGTTGAACAAATTTGCCACACAAACCCGCCTAAAACGTTGCTGCTGTCGGGGAACAGAATTAAACGCACAACATAATTATAGTTAACGTTATCGCGGTTTGATTTTCTTTGAATTTCTTCGCAAACAGCCCTTGCTTCCGGTGTTTTAAAGAATTCTTCTAAATCGCGGTTGTCATTGTTTAAGTAAAAACGCAAGAAATAACCTGCACCAATTAGGTTTTTGGCTCCCTTGCAAATACCATAACCGCCGGTGGTAGAAAAATAAGGATAATCAGCATCATCTTTGTTAACCTTGGGCAACCAAGCAACGCTGTTGTGCCTGTGTCATAATTTCGGTAAAACTGTCTAAATTCCAGTTGTCTTCTTCAATCAACTGTGCAGGAGTTTTAATTCCGTTTTCGGTTAAAGCTGTTTTATTAAAATGAACAACAGGGCCAATTTTATTGGTTTTTGAGTTTGCCGATTCAATTAAGTAAGGCAAACCGCCAATAGTATATTTTTTTACAATATCTTGGTCCCAAAACGGGTCGGAAGCGTCAATACCGGTTGTTTTTTTAAAGCGGTTGAACAACCTTTAAGGTGCGCGGGAAATCGCCGTTTTCCATAAAAATATCAGGTGCTTCATCAGCAGTTATTAAAGACAATAATTTAATTACGTAAGAACCTTCCGGCACGTTTATGGCTTGAAAATCCATTCCCGTTAATTTTTCAAACTCTCGGGTAAGTTCGCCTGTTGGATTGCCCCAAGTTGCATATTGAACTTTTGTACCGCGAAGTTCGTTAGGCATATCAAGAAAAAGGTCTTCTTCGGTGTATTCATCATTCACACCCGGAGCGTTAGAGTTGTTTTCTTTTTTGCACCCTGTCACAAAAAGCAAAGTAAAAGTTAAAACAAAAACCAACAGCAAACTTAAAAACCTTTTTAACTTCATATTTTTTCCTAATATAAAATATATGATTATACTAACACATATATTTCCCTTTTGCAATAAAAGAAGTGTGCGGTAAAACCGCACACTTCTTAGTTAATTATTGCTGAGCACTTAAAACCTCGTTAATGATTTCGTTACCCTTATTAACTGCAGCGTCAACCGTGTTCTGAGTTTTAGAAAGTTCAGTACCAAGCTGAGAGTAAGAAGTTTTAACAAGAGTAGCCATCATACCGCTAAGAACGGTGCTTGCATCAGGGTCTATAATTTTACGGCAGCCATATTCAAAGTCGGCATCTTCGTAGTCGTTATAATTTGCGCGAAGGTCTTTCCACATTTGCACGCAAGCTTCGTTTTTGTAAACTTCGTTAAGGTCGTAATTGTCGCCGTTAAGGAAGTAACGCAAGAAGTAACCTGCGCCTTTGGGGTTCTTAGAACCCTTGCACACGCCGTAACCGCGAATAAAGGTGGTTTTGGGGTATTCTGTATCTTCTGCGTTTATCTTCGGGCACTGCACCATGTCGTAATCATCCCAGTTGTCTTCATAGAACCAACCGGGTTTGTTGCGAAGTGAATAACCACCGCCAAGTACCATGCCGCCGCTTGGTATTTCACCGCCCCTGCCTTCCATAAACACGTTAACAAGACCTTCGTCTTGTAACTTAATACACCACTGTAAAGCGGCAAGAGCTTCAGGCGAGCGCAAGCCGTTTTCAAACAGACCCGTTTCTTTGTTTCTTTTAATTTCCGAAGCGCCCATCATGTCCATAATAGAGTGAACGTTAATGTTAGCCACAGGTCCGTCATTTCTGTAACGCTGTTTCATTTGGCGAAGTGTTGCAGCAAAAGAATCAAGGTTCCAGTTGTCTTCTTCTACTAACTGTTTGGGAGTTTTAATTCCTTCTTCTTCAAGGGAGTTTTTGTTGTAAAGAACAAAAGAACCGCCCATATTAAAGGTAGAGTTTTTAGCGTTTACAAGGTAAGCATATTTGCCCACGGTGTAAATTTCGGTGGCACCTTGGTCCCAGAATGGGTCCTTCGGGTCAATGGCGTTTTCTTCCCAGCTTAATGGGCTTAAAAGGCGCAAGGTGTTGGGAAATTCGCCGTTATCAACAACAACATCGGGAGCTTCATCAGCCGCAATTAAAGAGTTAAGTTTGGGTATGTATGAACCCTCAGGTACTGCAACAATTTCGCTTTTCATACCGGTTTCTCTTTCAAAACCTTGAAGAACATTAGCTGTAGCGTCTACGTTCTTATGGTCAATCCAGGTGGCAAACTTAACGGTTGTTCCGCGAAGTTCGTTAGGCATATCGGCAAAGAATTCTTCTTCACTTGCTGCGCTGTCGTCATTTCCGCCGGAAACCGTTTTTTTATCACCGCAACCAGCCATTGCCAACAAAGACAAAACCATGGCAACTGCCATGAGTAATGAAATTAGTTTTCTAAATTTCATAATTTAAATCTCCTTTTAATAATTTTGTATCCCAAGATACACAATAAATATACCATAAAAGAATAAAGTTTGCAACACTTTTTACAAAACTTTTATATTAGTATTTAATATTTTTTACCTTAAAAGCACCGATTGCGTATTTGTTTACCTTTGGTGTAAGGCCTTTTGTGTATTCTTTTATAAATTCGTTGTATTCTTCGCCCTTTAATGCGTGAAGCAAAGTGTCTTTAAGGTCGGTAAAGTAAGTTTCATCGGAAGAAGTATTTACAATTTTAATAACGTAAAAACAAGATTCTCCGGTGCTGTCAATGAAAACTGTTTGTCCTGCTTTTAAATCTTTAATTTCGTTCCACTTAGCAAAGCCGTAAGTTGAATCAACTTCGCTGTTTGCCAAAAGTGCCATAACATCTTTTTCTTTATCGGCAGCGTTTTCATCGGTAACTTCGTTAAATTCGTTATAAACCGCTATAATGCTGTCGCCCTTGTCAAGACGCGTTTTAGCAGCTTCAAGTTTTGCTTTAAGGTCTGCCTTTGCGGTTTCTTCAAGCGAAGCATAACTGCCCTGCAACAAAAGTGCAGTGCGATAGTTGGTGTTATAAAAAGTTTTAAGTTCTTCTTCGGCTACTTCTTTTTCACCGTCTTTGCCGTAAAGGAACATAAAGTACTTATCGCCAAAGCTGTCGCCTTTCATAAGTTCGGCATAACTTTTTTCGCCAATGCCGTTTGCCGAAAGAAGCGCTTCGTAATACGAATAGTAATAATTAGCCATTGATTCAATTTCTTGAATTTCGCTGTCTTCTAACTTAAGGCCGTTTTCGGCACAAAGTTTGCGGTATGCCGCCTGCATTGCAAGGTTTTCCATTGCCCTGTCTTTAACCCACTGTTCAAAGGGTTTATCTTCAACCTTTTGTTTTAAATAATCAATTTCGGTTTGGCTATCTGTATTTTCAGCATCTACCAAAGACCTCGCTTCGCTGTCGGCGTTTAAAAGTGCCAAGGCATAAACACCCGAAGTAAATTCAATATCACCATAAGTTACTGCAACTTCGTTAGCGCCGTGGCAACCCGCAAAACTAAACACAAGCGCCAAAGCCAAAACTAAAGCCAAAACAGATTTTAAAATCTTCATTTTAATATCCTCCTAAAATTTATTACTTTATTATAATGATTGTAGTTTGTCGAAAGGCTAAAAAGCGCTTCGACAAGCCACTTTTTAAGTGGCTTAAGCAAAATTAAATTTTAATATTTAATTTTGCTGGGCACTCATTGCAATGGAATAGGACAAATTTTTATTGAAAATTTGTCGCAAAATCAAAGATTTTGCGGCGAAACAATCTTGTTTCGCCTAACCTATACCATTATATTATAAAACCAGCAAAAAGTCTATAAATTTTTAAAATGCCTCACTTAATTCCTTAAGAGTGTCTAATAAATTTTGCCCCTCTTTTTGCTTAAGTCCAATTGTGCCGTCGCTATAAAGCCGTATACGGTTTCCAAACACACCGCCAAGTTTTAAAAACAGTTCGCCGTTTTGCTCTTTTAAATAAAAGGTAATTTCATTTTTTCTAATTTTAATTTCCTTAACACCGTTTGCCATGGCATTTGCCCTTATTAAAGCCACATATAAAAGTCCCCAAACACTTTTTGGTATATCACCAAAGCGGTCAATAAGTTCATCAACCACATCAAGCAAATCCTCTTTTGTTTTAATATCTGCAATTCGTTTGTAAATTCCAAGACGGGCAGAAAGCGAAGCAATATAACTTTCGGGAATATGAGCCGAAACATTTAAATCAATTAAACAGTCTTCGTTTTCGGCCTTGGGTTCGGTTTCAATTCCGTTCATGGCATCATTTAGCAGTTTAATATACATATCATACCCAACCGCTTCCATATTGCCGTGTTGGGCGCCGCCAAGCACACTGCCCGCACCGCGAATTTCTAAATCCCTTAGCGCAATGTTAAAGCCCGCGCCAAAGGCGGTAAACTGCCGTATTGCCTGAAGCCGTTTTACTGCGTCTTCGTTAAGCGCCTTGCTTGGCCTAAAGCAAAAATACGCGCTGGCTCTGCGGGGTGAACGTCCAACCCTGCCGCGCAACTGGTGAAGTTGCGAAAGCCCAAAACGGTCGGCGTCTTCAATAATTAAAGTGTTGCAGTTTGGCACGTCTACACCCGTTTCAATAATCGTGGTACAAACCAAAACATCAATTTCGTGCTCTAATAACTGCCTCCACACGTTTGATAGTTCATCTTCGCCCATTTTGCCGTGTGCCACCGCAAAACGCGCTTCGGGTATTGCCGTTTGCAAACGCGAAGCCACCTTGTAAATTGTTTCAACACGGTTGTGCAAATAATATACCTGACCGCCGCGGCGAAGTTCTTTTCGTATGGCATCATACAAAATAGAATTGTTTTGTTCTAACACAAATGTTTGCACAGGGTGGCGTTCGCCCGGTGCTTCTTCTATAACCGACATATCACGCATGCCCGAAAGTGCCATATTAAGTGTTCGCGGAATTGGTGTTGCCGAAAGTGTTAAAATATCTACCGCGGGGTAAAGTTTTTTAAGTTTTTCTTTTTGGGCAACGCCAAAACGCTGTTCTTCATCAATTATAACAAGCCCCAAATCTTTAAATGCAACATCTTCTGAAATTAAACGGTGAGTACCAATAACAATATCGGCTCTGCCGTCGCGCAGTTCCTTAATGGTGTTTTTAATTTGCTTGGGCGAAACAAACCTAGACAGCAACCTAATTTCAATTGGCATATTGCCCACACGCGCAAGCGCAGTTTTAAAGTGTTGCATTGCAAGAAGTGTTGTTGGCACCAAAATTGCGCACTGCTTAGAATCGCACACGCACTTAAAAGCCGCGCGTAAAGCAACTTCGGTTTTGCCAAAACCAACATCGCCGCACAAAAGACGGTCCATTGGGGTGTCTTTTTCCATATCGGCCTTAATTTGTTCAACCGAACGCAACTGGTCGGGGGTTTCTTCGTAAGGAAACCGCCTTTCAAAATCGTTTTGGAAATCGGTATCGGGTGAAAAAGCATAGCCCTTTATTGCCATACGCTTTGCGTAAAGTTCGGTCATTTCTTTTGCCATATCTTTTACCGCTTTGCGCACACGGGTTTTGGTTTTTTGCCACTGGTCGCTGCCAAGTTTGTTAAGTTTAACGGTGTCACTATCGGCACCAATATACCTTGAAACCAAATCAAGCCCTGTAACCGGCACATACAAAACATCCTGCCCCGAATACCTAATTTTAATATAATCTTTTTTAACCGTACCGTTTTGAATAGTTTGCACACCCGCAAACACGCCAATTCCGTGGGCAGTGTGCACAACCCTGTCGCCCTCTTTAATTTCGTTAAGCGAACCAATGGGCGCACTGTTTTTGTTTCGTTTTGCCAACTTTTTAGTGTTGCCCCTAAACTTTTTGCAGGTAACCACGGTAATATTACTAACAGGCAGTTCAAAACCGCTTGTTAAAAAGCCGGTGCAAACGGTAACAACTCCCTTTTTAAGCTCTGGTTTTTGCATATACACAGCGGGTAAACCTTTTTCGCAAAGTGCTTCGCACAGTGCTTTTGCCGCCCGTTCTTCACCCGCCAATACTGCGGTTTTTTTGGTTTTTACACCAAACGATATATCTTCAACAAGCCCGTTTATTTCGCCCGAAAAGGCGGAAATTCTTTTGGCTTCCATATTGCCAACATATTTTGGCGCGTTTTGGTATTTGGCGCGCATAAAGTTATCTAAAACAACACCGCCAAACACTTTTTCGCAAAATTCATTTTTAGTAAGTGTAAACTTATCACAGTTTTTACCAATATATCCCTCTTCTAAAAGCGAAATACTGTCTTCGTTTTGAAGTGTTTCAATATTGGTTGCTTTTTCGGTTACCTGCGCGCTTTCACACACAACGCAAACGGCATCCTGCAAATAATCAAACAAGGTTGTAAAATCACTGTAAATTAAAGGCAAATATCTGTCTGTTGGCACAAAACCGCCGTTTTTTAGCGCAGTTATATCTTCTTTAATAATTTTTATTCGTTTTTCGCTAAGGTCGGGGTTTTCTTTTATGTGGTTTTCCAAAATTTCGGCAAGACGCTCATTTTCGCAAAGCGATTCACTTGCGGGTGAAATTACAATTTCGTTTTGCGTGTCGGTGCGCCTTTGGGTTTCCACCTCAAAGCAAGAAATACTGTCAATTTCGTTTCCAAAAAATTCAATTCTAAAGGGTTCTTTGCCGTTTACCGCAAACACGTCAACAATTCCGCCACGCTTTGCAAACTGCCCTTCGCCCTCAACCGTTTCGCAAAGGGTGTAACCCGCTTCGCAAAGGGTGTAACAAAAGTCAGGAATTTCAACCTCTTGCCCAACCGCCAACTTTATTTCTCTTTTTCTTAAAACCTCTTTTGGCAAGGTGCGTTGCATTAACCCATCGGGCGAGGTTACCACAACGGGTATTGCCCCGTCTGCAATGGCAGACAGGGTGTCTATTCTTTGGTGTTCATATTCTTTAGACGCCGTTACCGATTTTATTAAGTTAAAATCCTTGTAACAGTATAAAAGCGCACGGCTTCCCAAAGCGTTAATGTCATCGCACAAACTGTGCGCCTGCGCTTCGTTTTCGCAAACAACCAAAAGTTGTTTTTTGGTTTTTTGGTAAAGGGCAGAACAAAACAATGCCTTGTGTACATCGGTTATTCCCGTAACCACGGCGGGCAACTGCCCTGTTAAAACCGCTTGGCTTGTATTAACAAACGCTTCTTCACCGTCTAAGCAATAGTTTAAAAACTGTAAATTGTTTTCCATTTAACCGTTAAACTTGTTCATCGCCTTTTCAATATCGGTTTTTATAATTTCTTCTGCCGCAAGGGCAGTTTTTTGTTTTGCTTCGCTGTAAAGCGGCAAAAGTTCTTTTTCCATTTTACCCAAAACCCAGTCAACCATATCGTAATCACTGTGGGGTTTTTCGCCAACGCCTATTTTAATTCTAACAAAATCGTCGCCGCCAAGGTGGGCAATAATGCTTTTTAAACCGTTGTGTCCGCCTGCACTACCCTTTGCGCGAACACGAATTTTACCAACAGGAAGCGAAGTATCGTCGCAAAGAATTATGCAGTTGGTGTGTGCAATTTTATAAAACTTAGCAATACCGCCAACCGAAATTCCCGAACTGTTCATATAAGTTTGGGGTTTTGCCAAAATTACACGGTTATTGCCAATTACTGTTTCACCGTAAAGTGCAGAAAACTTGTTTTTATTAAATTTTACACCAAATTTTTCTGCCAAACAGTCAATTGCTTCAAAACCGGCATTGTGCCTTGTGCCGTCGTACTTCGGTTCGGGGTTTCCAAGCCCGCAAACAAGAAAAATATTATCACTTTTTTGTTTTTTTAAAAACATAATATCTTCTCCAATAAAAAGCCACCTGTTCGGTGGCTCTTTTTGCTAATTAGTATTTTCTGTTGTTTTCAACGTCGTAAATAAACGCGCCCATATCTTTAATTTGGTAAAGACGAACATAATCAATAAGCGATTCTTGATATTCGGGGTCGTTTTCAACGTCGTATTTAGGACCGTAACTTGCATCGCCTATACCGGAAGAAATAATAATGTAGTTAGGCATTGCTTCTTTGTACCAGTCAGGCGAGGTGTAGGTACAGTAACTTACACCGTCGAACGCAAACTTAACACCTTCGTCTGTCCAAACAAGAGTGAATATATGATAATCATCGGTCATATAGTTTTCACCCTCTATAGGATAGTAGTCAAGGCGGTGCTTGGTCATAAGTTTTTGGGTTACAAGGTCAATATGGGTTTCTTCGCCCTCGCGGTTTGCTTGCCACCAGTAGTGAAGGTTAGAACCGTAAGAGTTTCTGTTACCAAAGTTTTCAAGCATATCGTATTCAGTAAAGCAACCGCGTTTATAGGGGCCTGAATTATCGCCAACTTCACCGTTTACCCAAAGCGAGTTTGTTGTGGGTTGGCCTGCAAGTTTAACCTTGAATTCAAGCATACCGTACTGATAAAGCATTTTGCCAATAGTAGAAAGCTGAGATTCGGCAAAAGAAGCTTTTTTGTCAATATCTTTTTGAGTGGTGGGTTCTATATAAGCGGTACCAAGCACTGCCGAACCGTCTTCAAGGCGTACAAGTTCTTTGGTTTCGCGGCTCTTTTTAAGTTTAACCTCACTGCCGCCAATACCGCGGCTTGTTACATAACGGCCTTCAATAGCAGATGCTTGATAACTGCCTGAATCGCCTGCATTGCCGTACCAATAACTGTTAAAATCGCCGTTAAATTCATCGCCAAAGGTTAAAGCGTAATCGCTGTCTACCGCATTGTACTCACCTGTCATAACAAAACCGTTATTAAGGTCCATGCCGCAGCCAAGTTCTTCCTTGCGTTCAATAAACGCCATAAAGTCGGTAAGTGCCTGTCTTGTGGCAATATCACTTCCGCCCTTAATAACAACCTTGCCGTCAATAACCTTAATAATATATGCATTTTCTTCGGTAACCGTTACCTGCGCACTAACTGCGCGTGTGGTGTCGCCAATAACAATTTCCTGCTGTTTTTCGGCGCTTAAATCGGTTAAGCTGGGAAGTGAAACCGAACGTTCTTTTGCAAACGCAACAAGTTCTTCAATTTTTTCACCGTAAATATAAGACATAATTCTGGGGTGAACAATTGAATAACGGTTCCAGTTTGTGCCGTTTATTATGTGCTTGTCGGTATTTGTGTATTCGGCAAGAACTGCTTTTGTATCTTTAACCGAAGTTAATTCGGGTGCAGAATATACGGTAAATTCGTTACCCGCAGCATCGCTCAATACAAGGTAACCCCTTGCCGAAGTAAGTCTGCCATCGGTTAAACCAAAGCCCTTTACATAGTTGCTAAATACAACTTCGCCGTCTTTGTATTCCCAGCAGTTTTTAAATCCGTAAGTTTTGCCCTTATAGGTGTAACCAAATTCGCCGTCTTGCGCCTTTTTAACACTTGCGGGATAAACGGTTTCGCCTTCTACCACATTGTTTGCGTTTTTAATTGCAACACCGCGTTCGGTAACGGTGTAGGTTTCGCCGCCAATTACAACGTCGACGCTGTTTTCCGATTCATAACCAAAGAAATAACGAATTGCCTGGTGGTTTGCCTTTTCGGCTTCTTGGTCAACAAGCACCGCATTTCCCTGCGCCGAAAGAACAGGGGCCTCGGTAATTGTAAGGTTGTCAAGCGTTGAGCCGCCGCTTAAGGTAACGTATAAGTTGTTGCCGTAAACTTCATTTGTGCAAGCAAAACCTGTGCTAAACAACGCTTTGCCATTAAGCGCAAACTTAAATTCTTCAGCATCGCTTGCATTTACAGTTTTGTCGTTAGCATCGGCAGTAAAGAACGAAATAAAAGCATTTTCTCCTGCGGTATAATCATAGGTAATTAAATAGGTTGTGTTGTCTTTTAGTTCGCCAATTTGGGTTGTGGCTGTTGTGCTTGGAGCAAATTTACCGTCAACAATATTGTTATCAGCATAAAGGTTACCGTCAAAGTTGGCAATACCCTCGGTAAAGTCAGAATAAACAACAGTTACACCGGCAGTAATTTGTGTGCTTTCAAATGCGGTTTCCTTTTTGGCATCGCTGTACCAACCGGTAAACTGCGACATATAATCGCAAGGAACCGCGCCCACGTCATTCTTGCTAACGCTATTACCAACCGCACCTTTCACGGTTTTAAAACTATTGCTGTTTTTGTCAAGGAACACAACAACGCCTTCGTTTGCTTCAAGCGGAGTAATGGTAATGTTATCAAACAAAACATTAGCGGTTTCTAAAACTTGGGGGTTAACGCCAATAAATAATCCGTCGCCCACGTTATCGTAAGTTTCTCCGCCGTGACAAGCTAAATCAGCAGTAAGATAAACCGTAGCGGTTTTCCAACCCTTTCCTGCTTCGCTCTTGCGAATGGTATTAACCGAGGTGTTGTATTTGTTTAAGAAGGTCCAACGCGCGTTGCGGTGAGCGGTAAAGAACTCAACGTCAATATCGCCGTTTGCTTCTTCTACCTTATAATCATAGGTTATTTCGTAAGTAACACCGTTATTCACAACCGCAAGTGACACTGCATTGCTTGTGGACTTAAGATAATTAGGCACGTATTCAAAATTATATTCTAAAACGTTGCCATGACCCTCACCGCCGGCGTTAATAGCAAAGTCTTCGCCAAAGGTGTGAACTTGGTACATTTTATCGTTGTGGAAGTAATTTTCAAAATCAAGCGGAACGTGTTCCCAACGCATATAAACAGTGTGAACACCCTGTTCAATGATGTTACCCGTGCGGGTGGTGAATTTTTCATCGTTAAACCAACCGCCTTGCTGATAGAAAATTGTTTCGCCAAGGTCGGGCAGGTTAAGTGTTTCTCCAACCTCGCCAACAATTTGGTAGGTTTTGTCGTTTAAGGTGTCTTTTGCAAAGTAGAAACCTGTGTTGCTGTCAACTTCAAAAATTTTAAAGTAGCCAAAGTAAATGTTGTAAAGAATAGTATCCTTAGCCGAAATATTAAAGTAAAGTGCATCTTTGCCTTCTTCAATTTCACCGGTTGTTACGTGAATGTATTGGTCGGTGTAATCCCAAGCGTAAGCAAGGGTGGTGTTAGATTTCGGCACAGTAAATTTTCCGTCATCGGCATTATCAGGCGAAGCAGTAAAGAACGAAACGTTTGCCTTTGCGCTTTTGCCGTTGTAGGTAGCCATTGTGTAATTAAAACTAATTATATAGTCGGTGTTGGATTTAAGGCGAATGCGTCCGTCATCGGTAGCGGTTACATCGGTGCAAAGCGGAATGTATACAGGGTTTGAAGCATCAATGTAACCATCATTGTTGCGGTACCCTAGCGCCTTTCCGTTTTGGCCAAGGTAGAAATAACCGCCTGCGCCGCCTTTCATAACTTCTTCGCCAAATTGGTCAAGCGGGTATTCAAAAAAGTCAACCTTTCTTGTTGCATAAGAAGGTTTCCATTTTGCATAAACGTTTATAATTTCGTTATCACTGTTAAAATGTGTTTGGCTGAATTTTGTTGTATAGTCGATATCTGTGTACCAATCCACAAAATCGTAACCGTCACGCGTGGGGGTAGGAATGTTAATTAGGTCTCCTGCCTTGCCGCTAATGGCGTTTGTGCCATTACCGCCTCTTAAATCGGCCTTAACAATTGAACTTTCTTTAATGCCAATATAGTCAATTTCGTAAACTGCGCCAACACCCATTATTGAATACAAAACAAGGTGCTGACTGCGGCGGCCGTAAAATTCATCAACAGGGAATTTTTCGAGTGTTGCAAAATGGTAGGTTTCTTCATACCATTGTCCGTAATTTTTTTGTGATGTAACACCATTTTCGTTAATAGAAGTAAAACTTGAAGTGCTTGAATCGGTGCCTTTAATCATTGTTGCAACCACTGTGCTCATGGTATCGGGGCCTTGGTTACGGTAAACTTCATCGTTTCTTGTTTTGTCAACGGTAGAACCATAACCAAGTTGTAAAATGGTTTGTTGACCTGTTTGGGTTGTATGGTTATTAACAAAGCGGTAACGAATAGTAACTGTGTAACCCGTATTTGGTCTTAAAAGGGCAAACCTGCCGTCATAGTTTAAACGGTAAACAGAACCCAGGTTCATTGAAGGGTGAACACTTCGCGCAACAAGTAAATTGTCGCCCTCTTCTTCGGTATCGGATTCAGTAGCAAAAGTACAATACCCTGCAACGCGGTCAAAATAATAACCTTCGGGGTGGGTTTCATAACTTGTTGTTCCGTTGCCGCCCGCATAGTTCCAGTTATCCGTACCGTCAATAAACAAACCCTGTGTTCGGTTTGCAACAACGTTTTCGGTATCTTTAAATTCAAAACGGTGTTCTGAAATAGTTTCGTGAATATCAATAAAGTCAATATGGTATTCAAAACCAGGAGGGTAAGAAGCAAACAATGCTAAGTGCTGACTGCGTTCGCCTGTAAGCGGGTCGGCAGGGAATTCAGCAGGAGTGGTAAAATTGTATGTTTCTTCATACCAATTGCCAAAATCTTTTTCTTGGCTGTTGCCGTATTCATCGGTTGAAGTAAAGGTTGTAACATCGTTGCTGGTGTAAGCAAGAGTTGCAACGGGGGTTAATAAAGTGTTTTCGCCTTGGCCTTTGTATGTAACATCAGGAACTTCAATGCCCGAACCATAACCAAGTTTTAAAACAGAATGATAATAATCTCTGCCTTCAATGGTGGTGTGGTTTGCAACAACACGGTAACGTATATTAACAACATAACTTGTGCTGGGTTTAACAAAAGCAAATTTGCCACCATGGTTTAAACGGTAAACCGAGCCCTGAGTGTTAACGGCATCCTTGCCTTTACCAACAAGAATTTTATCGCCTGCTTCATCGGGGTCATCTACAGTTTCAAACAAACACCAACCACAAACACGGTCGCGATATAAATCGTCAAGATACTCTTCGTATACGCTTTCGGGTGAGCGCAAAGCGCCACCTTTATAATACCACCAATTTAAACCGTCAATATAAAGTCCTTGGGTGTGGGATTCAATAATCATACCCTCGCTATCTAAAAATTCATAGCGATGGTCGGTAATAAGTTCGTGCGGGGCAGTTGTTGTTTCGTCGGCTGCTACCGAAACAGTAAAGCCAACCGAAACCGATAACACCAAAAGTGTTACCGCCATAACCACGCTTAATACTTTTTTAAGTTGTTTGCGAATTTGTTTTTTCATAATAAACCGTATCCGTCCTTCAAGTATATTTATACACTATAAGTATACAAGAAAACACCAAATAAATCAAGTAAAATATATAAAAAAATACCCGCACCCCAAAAGGAGTGCGGGTAAGTTTAAATTGTGTTTAGCTTAAGCAACTAACATTTAGTGTGTAGGATATTTTGTTAAAATTTCTTCAACAGAAGCGTTTGTTGCATTAGCATAAATTGTGAACGTATTGGTTCCGTCAGTAAATGTTACGTAACCTTTAACAAACAGCAATCTTGGATCATCAACATCGAATCCGCGAACGTAAGAAGAGAACTTAATGTTGTATGTGCCGTCGCCGTTTGCATCAGCTTTCCAGCAATTAGAAAGTGCTGCGCCGGAAACAGATTTCTTAACAAGACCTGAACCAAGGTGAACACCGGAGTCGGTCTGATTTGCACCGTTTGCCAACAAGAAACCACGTTCTACTACTTGAAGCTCTTTACCACCCAAAACAATTTGGCTGCCATCAACAGTATTGTAAGCAAAGTAGTAACGAATTGCTTGTTCGGTAACTTCGCCGCCAAGTGCAGAAGCACCATTGTTGGTAATTGCACCTTCAAGTTTTGTAACAGTTACATCGGTAACTTCACCTGCAGATTCGGTTGCGCCCTTAGCATACATATAAAGTGTATCGCCTTGAACAGCTTCACCAACAACTGCTTTATCAATTGTTACGTATGCGGTGTATGTGCCGTCGCCGTCTACTGCAAGAACGGTGTTGTTACCGTCAACATAACCAATAGTTGAAGTTGCGTAAACGCCCGGTTCTTCTTTATCAGCGGTAAAGAAGCCAAAGTTAGCAGCTGCGCCTTTGTAGTTGAATGTTACTGCGTATGTTTCGCGGTCTTCAACTTCATCGGCTTCGTAAACAACGCCGCCAATTTGTTCAGAATATTCACCTGTGGTATTTGGAACTTCATATTCTTCAATTTTAATGTTTCTAACCGCATATGTGTCACCTGTAGCACCAGTCATATCGAAGCAAATACCAAGGAAGTTATAAGCTTCTGCAGGATAATCTTCAGGAATAGTAAGAACTAACGAATATGCGTTAAATT